>CAYFGT010000001.1:0-167284 GCA_964343075.1 uncultured Dehalococcoidia bacterium
CGTCTCCATCTATTGGTATGAACCAGCTGAATTTAGTGTTGCTCATTGTATTATGTTCTCTTCGGTTCAGATATTGTGGAGTCATGTTTGACATGCATATTCCCTCCGTGGTCTGAGGTAATCCTAAATACGGGGCTTGCCACCTTCTTCTTTATTGTACCAAACTCCCATTATGACAGCTGCAGCTATAACATTCATCATATCTCCAGACATCCACAATATGAGTCCTCCAATCCTCTGATCGGTTATTAATGATACAGGTATTGGGCTGTTCAACGGATTGTAGGCTGTGTAGAAAGCTTGACTGGAGAAAGTTATGATTGACCCTAGGAAAGTATTTGGGAATATTAATAGACCTAGAAACAAGATACGCATGCCGTAATGCAATCTAGATTGGTGAGGGTGACTATCAATCATGAGCCACCAGAATAGAAGACTGGATACGATCATAGTTATATGCATTACTTGGTGGACGTAAATATTTTCTACAGATAAGTTATGAATAAATGATACTTGCCACACATATAGTATCAGCATATATAGAATTACTGTGACTATTGGTTTGGTTATAAAATTATAGTATGTATTTACTCCTTTTGAATTCATGATCGGGTTCAGAATTTTGTTAAATGCCCAGTTAGGTACGCCTCTTAGTAAAGGAGTGACAGGATTACCAAGCAGGAAGAGTGGCGGAAATATCATACGGATGAGTGCATGTTGGATTTGATGGATTATGAAACTATCGTCTGCATAAAGATCTATAGGTGGTTCCAATGACAAGAACAGAGCTACTATCGAAATATGGAAACTGATTTTTTGCCATATTGATATTTTATAGGAAGGGTTTGGATTGTTTTTGATGCCTTTGTTGTAAAACCAAATCAGTCCAATGCACAAAACTAATGGAACGATGTTTACATAATAGAACGGGAATGGGATATCTAGAAAACCTATATGATTTAAAAGCATTCTTATCTACTTGTTCGTCTTTTTCGATTGGGTGCAGTTAGGTAAATTAAGAAAGCTCCTATTACAATTACAATAGCAACTCCCCAGAAGACAATAGTTCCTGCGGAGAAACTTTCATTTTCACGAATAAGGATATCATTGACATCTATTGGAACTGTTTGCCCGCTATAATCTATTTCTAATGAAGTTTTCCATAAGCCTGGTGATTTAAGATTGAGTTCGGCTACATAAATATTAGACTTGTCATCTAGAGGGATAGCGTGTGCCCATCCCTTATTATCAGAAGTACGACTGTCTACCAGGATTTTGATTTTGGCTTTGTTTATTGGAGTGTCGGTTGTTTCATCAAAGAGTTGGACGGTGACTGTTGCCTTTTCTAAAGAGATTCCAGAAGTGTTTTGGTGGTACAGCACTTTATATGGTGGGTGAATTATTTCTGTCGCAGAATCCTGGGCAAATATTTTTGTAGGAGTAAATAAGAGAGTTACTATAAGTAAGCTTAAGATTGATAGTTGCTTGAATTGTGGTATGGCCAATTATTTGTCCTTTCTTAAAGTTTATATAGGATCCATCAGTAACTCACTCACGGATCCTATATAAATTATACTCCTATAACTGGAATGTTTTCTTCCATATTCCTGGAGATAAGTCTGCATGAGTCATCATAGGTCGAATTCGAGCTGTGTCTGGGTGAGCGTCCCTTATATCCTCCCATTCTTGTGTTTCAGATACAAATTCATTTTCGAATTCATACACAACAGCGTAATCTGGCTCACCTCGGTAAGCCTTCCACCTGCGTCCACGGATGACCCCTGGTACTGTTTCATAATTTGGAACATAAACGGTACTATACCATTCGTTCCATTCTTTTTCGTTTTCTGTTGATACGCCCATACGTCCGATTTGAAGTGCCGGTGCCATGTCAGAATTTGCGATAGCGTCAGATACAGAAGTAGGGTGGATCATTTCGTATACATTATTGATCCGAGTGGTCGCGATTGCTCTAGGGCCAACTCTTTGAGCCCAGGGGGTAATGGGTCTGTTTTTAAATGCATCTGTGTCGATCACCTGCGCATTTTCGAATTCGTATACTGCTAGATGTTTGGGGCCGCTTTTAACAGCTTCATAACGGGCACAGTTTAATATACCCGGAACTGACATCAGTTCTTGAAGATGTTCAGTGTTGTACCATTCGTTGAATTCTTCTTCATGTTCTGCAGGTACGTCTACGAACACAAGCATGAGTCCTGAACCTTTTTTAGGTGCCATATATCCCTCCTGATTCGGCTAATCACAGCCGTCCTTTAAGAAGAAATATACCATATGTAGCGATAATAGTTTAGAGCAGGTGACTGGCAGGTAGAAACTATGGGGAGGGCACCTACCTGTAAATTAAATTATTATAATAACCCTTGGATTGATATGATACCTGCGATTGCTACAACGATGTAGATTATCCTGGATAAACTTTTAACTTCCCCGAAGTTAGCGCCACAAATAGTAGCGACTAGGTCGAATTTGAATAGGCCTACCAGGCCCCAGTTTAATGCTCCTACGATAGCCAAAATTAAGGCTACTAAGCTTACAACTTCCATAGTTTCCTCCGTTTAGTTAGGCGCCCTCCAATAGTATTGGTATCATCAATATGTAGTATTAGTCAATATGATTTTGCATTAAAAGCTGATTTTGGATACTCTTTACGTATGCTTTAATGATTTTACATTTACATAACGAGCATAATGTGTCTACCTGAGATTATTCCAAGACAGGATATGGATGAATCTGAGGCAGGGCGAGGTTTTTCGTAATAAAAGGAGGCAAAAATGACGAATTGCTATCTAGAAGAGACGTATTTAGCAAAGAGCATGTACACGGCCGGTATGATGGCTGAGCATGGTGTCACTGATTTAGAGGGGGCTTATAGAATACAGGCTGTTTGGGACGATATTTTGGATAAACATTTCGGCGGGAAGGTCGGTTACAAGCTCGCTTATACGACCGCAGTGATGCAGGAAAGGGTTGGACTGGATTCGCCAGCTTATGGTGTTTTAGCAAAAGATAAAATTTATTATGAAGGTCACAAACTGTATGCTGCAGACTATTTCCAATTGGGGTTTGAGGCAGAGATTGCGGTAAAGATTGGAAAAACCATTAGCCCTACAGAGAATATAGGAGACATTACGCAGTTAGCGGATAAAATTTCCATGATAGCACCAGCATTCGAAGTGATTGATGCTAGAGCAGATCCAGCATTGTCAAATGAAGATCGGTTATTATTGAGTGTAATGTGCAATATATTTAACGAAGGTATCGTGCTTGGGGAATGGATGGAAGACTGGAGAGATGTGGATCTAGCCGCAATTGAATGCACAATGACCATCAACGACGAAATTGTAGGTTCGGGGAAAGGGTCTGACGTGATGGGAAATCCGTTGAATCCATGTCTGTGGCTTGTAAATCAATTGCAGTCCAAAGGCCTTGGCCTCGACGAAGGTATGACAATTATAACTGGTAGCATGATAAGTCCGAAAATGGCACAAGATGGTGATGTTGTTCGAATAGATATGTCCCAATTAGGTGCTGTCAGTACTCTGGTTATATAATTTTGTAGAGACTGTAAACTGCAGTCTCTACAAAATGATTAGTAGGTTATTCCCCATTGTTCAACCATAGCAATCATAGCTTTGGCAGTCTCCTCATGGGCGACATCTACCATGTCCCCATTGTATGTGACGGCAGCTCCTCCTTCCTCTCTCATTTTGTTCATTGCTTCTATCAAGCCTTTATAGTGCTCAATTTCCTCTTTGGATGGAGTAAATACTTTATTAACAATTGGTACATGATATGGATGTATTAAACTCATACCGGTATACCCGATTTGTTTAAGTTGTATGGCAAGTTTTTCCAATCCTTCAAGATCATGAATGTCAAACCAACCTCCGCTCATTGGGTAGGGAACGCCTGCAGATCTTGAGTCAATGAGCACCTTAGATTTAAGAAATAACGTTTCCATTCCTTCAGGAGTCCATTGAAAACCTATAGATCTTGAGGTGTCTCCACCTTTTCCTCCGCTACCTCCCATGTGAGTGATTCTATTTGATACAGTTGCTATTTCGTAAGACTGCCGAATCGCTTGAGCTGTTTCTAGTCCGGGATCTACTAGGACTGTCCCTTCTAGTACGCTTGCCCGCCTTTCAAATAACTTGAGTAATGTGTCGATCTCGATTATGTCTCTAGGAGTTTCTACTTTTGGCAATAATATTCCATACAGGTTATTGCATACTACAGCTTCTAAATCATCTCCGGTCATACCTGTCTCTAATCGATTGACCCTAACAAATAATTCTTGAGATATATTAGAGTCATTCCCAAGTTCGTCTAGCATTTTTTTTACGATTACACGTGCTTCTGGTTTTTCTGCTTCAGGTACTGAGTCTTCTAGATCTAGGATGAGGGCATCAGATCCATATTGCGGTGCCTTCCTAATCCAATCTTCTTTGTTGCCTGGCACATACAGTGCAGATCTTATGGGTTTTGCTTTCGCATTCATGTTATCTCCTTTGTTAGACAATTTTATTGTCAATTAATTCTTGGATTGCTTTTTCATCTAACCCAAGTAATTTACTTAGAATTTCTTGATTGTGCATCCCTAAAGTGGGAGCACCTGGTACTATCGGAAGAGGTTCTCCATCGAATAACACGGGAAATCCAGAACCTACTCCTGGTACTGAATCGTT
The DNA here is from genome assembly GCA_964343075.1 of uncultured Dehalococcoidia bacterium. Classification (GTDB taxonomy): domain Bacteria; phylum Chloroflexota; class Dehalococcoidia; order Lucifugimonadales; family UBA3495; genus UBA2588. The sequence continues at coordinate 4,707 of CAYFGT010000001.1, forward strand.
CATTCCCGCATGCAATAATTTGCCAAGGGACCCTCGTTTTTCAAAATGTTCGTCATGCATGACTTCTTTGGCTGTTCGTACAGGGCTACATGGCACATCGTGTTTCTCGAGTAATTTAATCATCTCATCTCGTGTCATATGAATCACCCTGCTTTGGATTTCATATCGGGCGGATTCTACGTTATCAACTCGTTTTTGGAACTCATTGTATCTTTGATCAGTGATTAAATTTTGGGCGTCTAACGCTTCGGCGAGTCGGTTCCATTGGTCATCACTAGCTGCCGTTATAATAACTCCTCCATCAACTCCTTGGTACAATCCAGTAGGTCCTCCTCTACTATTGTTTCCAGTGCGGAGGGGCACTCCCGAATCCATATCTTCCTCTAGGTTTTCCATAAACATTAAAGCTGTTAAAGTGTCCATCATGGAGACATCCAGATATTTGCCTTCCCCGGTAATATCTCTATTGCGCAGTGCGCCTAATATTGAATAGCAGGCAAAGATTGGTGTCACAAGGTCGCCAATGTAAAATCCTACTCGGGTTGGATCTCCTTCAGGATCTCCATTTATATCCATTAATCCGCTCATGCCTTGTATTTGTGGGTCATGAGCCGGTTTGGAGGCATAAGGTCCCGTCTGTCCATATCCAGATATAGAGCAATATATAATTTTAGAGTTGACCTTTTTGATGTCATCATATCCTAATCCAATTTTTCTCAAGGAACCTGGAGCTAAGTTCTCAAGTAAAACATCGGACTGCTCTGCTAATTTCAAGAACATTTCTTTGCCTTGCTTCGTTTTTAGATCCAATGTAATACTTTTGACTCCTTGTGTCCTTTTGAGGAATCTAGTTGAAATATATTCAGAGGATACCTGTTCACCTTTTATGCCATCTGGTCCAGCAAATGGACCATTCCCTCTGACAGGATCTCCTCGGTTAGGAATCTCTACTTTTATGACTTCCGCACCGAACCTCGCTAAATTCATACTAGTGTATGGTCCTGCTAAAAATACAGTAACTGCCAAAACCCGGATATTTTTTAATGGTTGCATGCAGCCTCCTAGGTGTTATCAATCCCTATAGTGTATAGTCCATTTGATGATGTGGCTAGTTCTATGAATGTGATAAAATCCGTACACCAACAATCTTTGAGGAGATGATTATGGTAGTAAATATTGTGTTGTCAGAAAAAGAATATAACGTTGTGGGCACTAGGCCCATTAGGCATGATGGTGTAGATAAAGTTACAGGAAGAGCTAAATACGGGGGAGATTTTACCACCACGGGTCTTTTATTTGGGAAGGTTTTGCGTAGCCCTTATGCTCATGCGATTATTGAATCAATTAATATTGATAAGGCGATGGCATTAGATGGCGTCGTATCAGTAGTGACATCCAAAGATTTACCGGTTTCCAGTATTTCTAAACCCTCTAGGAGTTTGGAAATGGAAAGCGACAATATACTTGCTAGAGGCAAAGTACTGTATAAAGGACACGCAGTCGCAGCCGTGTGTGCTTCAAATAGTCATATAGCAGAAGAAGCATTAAGACTGATTGAAGTAAAGTATAAGGTATTAGACCCTATAATCGATGTGCGAAAATCTATGGAAAAAGATTCTGTACTCCTTCATGATGACATTACTACACGTGAACTCGGTCAAGATTCAGGGATTGTTAGCAACATAGCCTCGCATCTTAGATATGAATTGGGTGATGTAGAAAAAGGATTTGCCGAAGCAGACCTCATAGTCGAAGAGGAATTTGATACTTCGACGGTGCATCAAGGATATATTGAACCTCATAATGCTACGGCATTTTGGAACGCTGATGGCCACATTAGCGTTTGGTGCAGTACACAAGGTTCTTTTACTGCTAGAGAAAAAATCGCCAAAGTATTAGATGTTCCTGTATCCACCGTTACGGTTACTCCTATGGAAATAGGAGGGGGATTTGGGGGAAAGATCCCAGTTTATTTAGAACCAATAGCGGCTGTATTGTCTAAAAAGTCAGGATCACCGGTGAAAATGTTAATGAGCAGAGCTGATTGCTTCGAATCTACCGGTCCAACTTGTGGGTCTTATGTGCGCGTCAAAATGGGAGCAAAAAATGACGGAACTTTGGTGGCAGCGAAAGCTTATCTGGTTTACGAGGCTGGTGCCTTCCCAGGCGCTAATGTAAGTGCTGGAGGCCAGTGCGTGTTTGCTCCGTATAGCATACCTAATATGGAAGTAGATGGTTATGATGTTCTCGTTAACAAACCCAAAACTGCTGCTTATAGAGCACCTGGAGCCCCCAACGCTGCTTTTGCTGCAGAACAAGTGGTGGATGAGCTATGTGACAAATTGGGTATGGACCCCGTAGATTTTCGAATTAAGAACGCTTCGACAGATGGGACTCGAAGAGTAGACGGTCCCGTTTTTAACAACATTGGAAACTTGGAATGTTTGGATGCAGTGAAAAACTCGGAACATTATAATTCTAAGCTATCCGGGAAATATACAGGGAGAGGGATTGCTTCTGGATATTGGATGAATATCGGCAAACAATCTAGCTGTTCGATAGGAGTAAATGCCGATGGAACACTTGGGTTGATTGAAGGTTCTACCGATATTGGAGGTTCTAGGACGTCTATAGCAATGCAGGCTGCTGAAGTATTGGGTGTGCCAGCAGAAAGTGTTAGGCCTTCGGTGGGAGATACAGACTCTATAGGTTATACATTCCTAACTGGAGGCAGCCGGGTCACATTTGCAAGTGGTTGGGCTGCTTATGAATGCGCGCAGTCAATAAAAAGACTCATGGAGGAGAGAGCAGCCGCAATATGGGGAGTCGATAAAGATGATGTTGAATTGTCTGATGGTATTTTGAGGCACACCTCCGACAATCAATTAATAATGTCATTTGAAGAATTAGCTGCTCAACTGAACGATACAGGCGGTCCCATTTCAGCTCAGGTGAGTGTTGACCCGACCGGATCTCACGGGGCTTTTAGTACCCATATCGTTGACGTGGAAGTTGACATTGAAACTGGGAAAGTACAAGTTTTGAGATATACGTCTGTTCAAGATGTAGGCAAGGCTATCCACCCCAGCTATGTTGAAGGACAAATGCAAGGTGCAGCGGTTCAAGGTATCGGCTGGGCACTTAATGAAGAATACTACTACAATGATGATGGCGTGATGAACAACTCCAGTTTTTTGGACTACCGTATGCCGACGTCATTAGATTTGCCGATGCTTGAAACGATTATTGTTGAATGTCACAATCAAAACCATCCTTTCGGAGTAAGGGGAGTCGGAGAAGTAGCAATAGTTCCTCCGTTGCCCGCTATAGCAAACGCCGTCAAGAACGCAATAGGTCATAGACTGCATCATTTGCCTATGTCTCCTAAAAGAGTATTAGAAGCGGTCGATTCAATCTAACGGTTAAAACATATTATTTGGGGAGTGTTCTCCGAACACTCCCCGAAATACATCCATTATTTCACCTAATGTTGCATATTCTTTGACTGTTTCAATTAAAATTGGCATTAGATTTTGATTCGTAACTGCTGCGGACTTCAGGTCGGTCAATTTTTGTTTTACTGAGGCATTGTCTCGCTCACGTTTAACTGTATGAAGCTCTGAAATTTGAAATTCCATTCCTTTAGCGTCAACTGTTAAAAGAGGGATATCGGGGTGGTCTGTGGTTTGATATTCATTCACACCGACTATGATACTATTCTTGGAATCTATTTCTTGTTGAGTTAAATATGCAGATTCTGTTATTTCTCGCTCGAAATACCCAGAAGTGATTCCTTGCATTACACCGCCTATTGACTCGATTTCTTCAAAATATTTATGAGCGCTGTCTTCCATAATCTGAGACAGATGTTCCAAGTAATAACTGCCACCTAAGGGATCTACCGCAGAAGTGACATTAGTTTCGTGAGCAATGATTTGTTGAGTTCGGAGAGCTTGTATCGCTGATTCTTCAGACGGTAAAGCCCATGCTTCATCTTTGCCATTCGTATGCAGTGATTGGCATCCACCTAGTACAGCGGCCAGTGCTTGAAGGGTTACTCTAGAGACATTGTTGTCAGGCTGTTGAGCTGTGAGCGCTACTCCGGATGTTTGGGCATGGAATCGCATCCACATAGACCGCTCATTGGTCGCATTATATTTATCATGCAGTATTTGTGCCCAAATTTTTCTTGCCACTCTGAATTTTGAAATCTCTTCAAAGAAATCGTTGTGAACATTGAAGAAAAAACTTAGTCTTGGACCGAATTCATCGACAGTCAACCCGCGGTCAATGGCATAATCTATATAAGTGAACCCATCAGATAATGTAAACACAAGTTCTTGTAAGGCTGTAGCCCCAGCTTCCCTGATATGATACCCGCTTATGCTTATGGGGTTCCAAAGTGGCGTGTGTTTGGTCGCAAATTCAACAGTGTCGGTGACTAATCTCATGGATGGTTCGGGAGGGAATATATACTCGTTTTGGGCTATGAATTCTTTAAGAATATCGTTTTGGAGTGTTCCTCCTAATTGAGAGATAGATATTCCTCGTTTCTCTGCTACTGCGATAAACATGGCCCATATTATTGCAGCAGGACTGTTGATAGTCATAGATGTGGTGATTTGCTCAATGGGAATGTTATCAAATAGCCTTTCCATGTCTCGTAAGGAAGATATAGAGACCCCGCATCTTCCAAATTCACCGTATGCGTTTGGATGATCAACATCGTATCCATACAATGTGGGCATATCGAACGCTACACTTAATCCGGTTTGTCCATTTTCAAGTAGTAATTTGAACCTTTCGTTAGTCTCTTCCGGTAGTCCGTAACCAGCAAACATTCGCATAGTCCATAACTTATCGCGATACCCCCCTGAATACAGTCCCCTTGTGAAAGGGAATACCCCGGGGTCAGTGTTAGTCAGCACGTCTGCTTCATTAAAGTATGCGCGCTCTATTGATCCTTTTACATCTTTGAACTGGTTATCAGATTGATTGGTTGCCATATTATTAACATCTCTCGTTATTGTGGAAACTAGATTAGTTTTACATACCGTCGTTTACCGATCTTTATAACTGTTCCTGATTGAATGTCTGCAGTCAGAATGTCATTAGTGATATTGGATGTATCTCCATTTCCAGATATCATTTGCACTGCGTTTTGTTTATATAATCGTTTCAATTCACTGTTACTAGGAACTGACCCAGATTTGATCAGTATGGCACTTAAAGACTTGGAAAGGTCTCTGGCTAATTCAGGTATATTTTCTGGTAACCCGCCTTGTTGGACTACATTTTCAAAGTTTTGCTGGGACGAGTCTGCAGTAGTAGTGTCAAAAAATGTACCAGTAATAATATGAGCCAATAATTTCTTGGCGTTCATAGCATTGTTATCAAGTTGGTTTTCGATATCTTTCAAGTCGGATATTGGTAAATCAGTTAGTAATTCGAAATAAGTTAATATGCAGTGGTCTGGTAATGACATAATTTTCCCATACATATCATTGGCTGAGTCGTCTAGAGAAATATAATTATCTAGACTTTTACTCATTTTTTGGACCCCATCTGTTCCCACTAATATCGGCATCATGAAACATTGTTGAGGACGCATCCCTTTGATTTGTTGCAGTGTCCTGCCGACCAACAGGTTAAACATTTGATCAGTTCCGCCAAATTCAACGTCTGATTCAATTGCTACCGAATCATAAGCTTGTAACAGAGGATACAAGAATTCAGTAATCGCAATTGGCTTGTGTTCTTTGAATCTCAGGGCAAAATCGTCACGTTCTAGAAATTGAGCGACAGTGAATTTACTAGTCAATTCTATTACATCAGCCAGGCTAAATTTTCCAAACCATTCACTTTGCCATACTACTTGTGTTTGATTTTTGTCCACTACTCTGAAAAATTGGTCCATATACGATTGTGCGTTTGCTATCACGTCATCATGAGTGAGCATAGGCCTGGTGACAGACTGTCCACTTGGGTCACCGATTTGTGCTGTCCAATCACCAACGATCAAAATCACTTCATGTCCTAGTTCCTGTAATTGCTTTAATTTGCGGAGCCCGACTACATGCCCCAGATGAATATCGGCTCGTGAAGGATCAAATCCCATTTTAAGCCTGAGCTTCTTGCCAGATTGTAAAAGTTCAATAAATTCTGTTTCAGATATTATTTCTTTAACACCGCGTTTTGTGATTGTGTGAAGGATCTCTGCATTAATCATATGAATCCTACACTCCTTGTTTGATAATTGTTAATGATTCCTCAACGTCTGATTCAATCTGAGCGATTAGTTCTTCGATAGTTGAGAATTCGACTTGACCTCGGATCTTATCAAGAAAGTGTATATCCAAGTTTTGCCCATAAACGTCTTGTTTGAAATCCATGATATAAGTCTCTATGAGTCGCTGTTTCAATCCAAATGTGGGTCGGGTCCCGATACTAGTTACTGAATTGTAGGTTGCACCATCAAAGGATGTAGTAGTGCTGTAAATCCCGTCTGATGGTGTTATCGCACGATCGTCAATATTCATGTTGGCGGTTGGGTAACCAAGTTCCCTCCCACGTTTGTTTCCATGGACCACAGTGCCTGATATTTGAAACATGTGGCCGAGTAAAGAGTTAGCTTTTGGAATATTGCCTTCTAAGAGCTCATTTCGAATCAGTTTGCTTCGGACGGGCTCGTTGTTGATAATTACGTCATCAATTGCGTGAACTTTGAATCCACGCTCTGCCCCGAGTTCACGTAGGAATTCGACATCTCCAGTTCTACCTTTTCCTACTGAGAAGTCTTTGCCTATCACAAACCCAACTGGATTGAGTGCTTCGATTATAACGTCACAAAAATCAAAAGCCGACACATCTGCTAGTTCCTTAGTAAATTCTATGGGGATTACTTGGTGTATCCCGTATTGTTGTATCAAATTAATCTTCTTTTTGGAATTGGTAATTAACTGGACCACTTTATTAGGACTTAGTATTTCCGTGGGATGATTGGAGAATGTTAATACGACAGGGGTTACATCGGGGGCTTGTTGCTGTAGCAGCAGGGATATAAGCTCTTGATGACCTTTGTGAACGCCATCAAAAACACCAATGGTTATTACTGTCTTATGAGTCTTTAAGTGTGTTATATTTCCGAGAAAGTTCATAAATTCCCAGGTTGTTGAACGTACATTTGTATTTAGAATGGTAGCATAGTAGGTAACTGTTATCAATTTAATTTGATATAGCAAGAGGCGCGAATGAGAATTATTGGGGGTACAGCTGGAGGAATAAACCTAAAAGGGCCTGCAGACAAGACCGTAAGGCCTACTACAGAGAGAGTTAGGGCAGCTATCTTCAATATCGTAGACCCTGTTCAATACGTTGACGGGAAAATACTAGATCTTTTTGCCGGGACTGGAAGTTTAGGAATAGAAACTTTAAGTCGCGGGGCTTCGCATTGCGATTTTGTGGAAGCGAACCCGTTACAGTTAAAAATACTTCGATCAAATTTGGAGCTGACCGGATTGATAGACAAGGCAAGAACTTATCGAAGAGACTTGTTAAAGGGTATAGGCCCATTACACGGTCCTTACGATATGATACTTATGGATCCTCCTTACAAAACGGTAAATCCATCAGATTTTATTGAACGTTTTGCGCTTGCAGAAAATATTTTTGACCGCCAAACATTGATTGTGGTTGGGCATTCGAAAAGGATGCCACTTGCTTCATCATATGATACATTACATTGCATTGATTCTCGTTCATACGGGGATAACGCTATTAAACTTTATGAATTCAGGAAAGGTTAGTAAATGGTTACTGCATTGTACCCTGGCACTTTTGACCCTGTCACGGTAGGTCACTTAGATATTGCTCAACGAGCTTCTGCTTTGTTTGAAAAGCTTATAATCGGGGTATACAAATTGCCAGACAAGAATTTGCTGTTTAATACGGACGAACGTGTTCAGATGTTTCGAGACGCTGTAAAGGACTTACCTAACGTTGAAGTACGTATCTTTGATGGATTGGTGGTGAGGTTTGCGAAAGAAATTGGTGCTTCGGTGATAGTGCGAGGGCTACGAAGCGGCACGGACTTTGAGTACGAGTTTGATATGACATTTATGAATAGGCGGTTGGAACCCAATGTCGATGTAGTCTGCTTAATGACATCTCAAGAATACAAGATGTTTAGCTCTAGTTTGCTGAAAGAAGTAGCTAGATTGGGAGGAGATGTTCAAGATATGGTGCCAAATGGTGTCGTAAAGGCGTTGAAAAATAAATTCAAACAATAGTATCATATCGCTATTGTGAAATAAGTGTTTGCGGAGGTGCGGTGTGGACATTATAAATATACTTGATAGATTAGAAACTTTAGTTAATTCTAGTAAAAAGGTGCCATATACTAACAGCGCCATAATAGATCGAAAAAAAATTCTTGATTTACTAGATCAAATGAGACTAAATATCCCACAAGAAATTAAAGAAGCAAGTGAAATTTTGTTTCAGAAAGATCAGATCATTAACACAGCAGTCATGGAAGCTAGAGCATCCAAATCAGAAGCAGAAGCAGAATTCATGTCTAAGCTTAATCAATCGGCTTTGCAGCAGAAAGCAGAAGAATTATTCGCTGATGCAGATAGAAAAACTCAGAAACAAATAGAACAAGTCACAAAAGAATGTATGGCTATACGTATTGAGGCAGATTCGTATGCTCTCAAGAGTTTGCGTGATTTAGAGCAAGAGCTTACAAAAATATCGGGTTCTGTCAGAAAGGGTATTGAATTACTTGCGAAGAACGCTAGCAATGCCCAAAACAATGTGATTTCTGAGCAAGTAGCAGTTAATCAAGCTGCTGATTAAGGAACGCGCACCGGCTGTAAATTTGTTGACCAGTTATACGCTAACTAATAAAATTAGCACTATGTTTAGATTAGGGGGCCTAGGATGCTTGAAATGACCATTGATAGTATACGAGTAAGCCCGATGAATTATCAAAGAATTGTCATTCTAAAGCAGAAAGATGGTGATAAATTCCTCCCTATATGGATAGGGCCTCAAGAGGCAGATGCCATAGCTGTAAAATTACAAGATATGTCAGTGCCTAGGCCGTTGACTCATGACCTCCTATGCTCGTTTTTAAGTATTGCATCCGCAACCGTGCAGCATGTGCTAATTAATAATTTAGAAAGTGATACATTCTATGCTAGGATTTTTTTTCAAATTGGAGAAAAAGTAGAAGAGATAGATTCAAGACCATCTGATGCCATAGCATTGGCGGTGAGAATTGGTGTTCCCATTTACGTTGAAGAAGAGGTTATCGAAAAGGCAGGTGTTAAATTGGACGACCAAGGTAAGCCAATAAGTCCGCCTCAAGGAGAGAATCCGGAAAACACACCTGTTCGAGAAGAAGAACTCAAAAGTATGTCGGCATTCACAGATTTCATAAACAACCTGGATTTGGAAGACTTCGATCAAACCAAGGATTAATGACCGACAGCAAAGTCGCTAAACTATATGATGTTCTTTGAAAAACAAAAGTACATAACTCTAAGCTTGAATCGCATTGACTTTGCTAAAAGTGTCATGGTACGATTTTGCACGTTTTGTGAGTGGTAATGCCTAAATTTGTGGTAGCATTAAAATTCACCGGTTTAGGCTGGTATATTGCGCTTTGCATAGTATGTGGAACGGTCTTAGGAATAGGCCTAGATAGATGGAGTGGTTTAAGCCCTCTCTTTACACTCATAGGAGTTTTAACAGGCTCCATAGTGGCGTTCTGGGGTCTGATTAAGATGGTAAAACAGTTTATAAAATAGTAGGTGAGAGGGATTTGGCTAGTTCGAAAAAAATGATCAAGTACCTGGTGATTGCTATCATCGTAGCGTTGCTAATAACAGGGTTCATCAATGGAGCAATTGGATCATCGATTTTCGGGCAAGAACGTTTTCTAGAAAAACCCCACATTAGTCTTCCTCCTCAACCAGTTTTCCCCCAATCTGTGAGAGATCATCACCTAGGGTACTCTGATGACCATGGTTACTCTGATTCACATGGAGATACCCACGACAACAAATATGCTCATTATGCTGATACTGATAAAGATTCTCATGGCTCTGGTCATGGAGAAAGTGGTAAAGATGCCCATTCAGACGAAGGACATCACTCAACCCCACTTGGGCTTATGGACTTTGCAGTAACAAACACCATGATTTCAGCGTGGTTCGCTTCAATTGTAATTATTCTAATATTCGTTCTAGGGGCCAGGAAAAAAGCTTTAATTCCAGGAAGATTTCAAAGTTTGGTAGAGATCATGTTTGAGGGAGTACTAGGGTTCGCTAGCAGCGTATTAGGTCGCGAAATGGCTCGTAAAGTGTTCCCTGTTATCGCGACTATATTTTTCTTTGTTTTGTTTAACGCGTGGTTAGCACTTCTGCCTTTCTATCAATTCTTAGGATTTGTTAATGATTCCGGTACCATCGAAGCACATTTTATAAGGCCTGCTGGTACTGATTTAAATATGCCTTTAGCTTTAGGTCTCGTTTCTTTCGTTTTGGTCGAATACTGGGGTATTAAATCACATGGTATTGGTTATTTTAAGAAATTTTTTGCGTTCGGAAAAATATTACGAGGGAAACCTTCTGGAATCATAGATGTATTTGTTGGATTACTTGAATTCATTAGCGAACTAGTTAGGATTGTTAGTTTTACGTTTAGGTTATTCGGTAATATGACAGCAGGAGAAATACTTGTTGTTATGGTAACGTTCTTAGTCCCATTCATAGCTACTCAGTTTGTGTTTGGGCTCGAATTGCTAGTAGGTTTAATACAATCAATTATCTTTGCTGGTTTGACTTTAGTATTTATATCCGTCGCTACCAGTCATGAAGAACATTAAGGTGTTTAATATTAGAGAATTCAGTTTATATGGATTCTCTAGGAACGGCATATGCCGATATTAAAAAATAATAATAAGGAAAACTAGGAGAGGTAACTATGGAAGCTGAAGCAGCTAAATTTCTGGGAGCAGCTCTTGCTATTGCATTAGGAGTTGTAGGACCAGGAGTAGGTATAGGAATATTGGGAGCAGGAGCTATGGGAGCAATCGGCAGAAATCCTGAAGCAGCTGGCTCAATCACTACTAATATGATTCTAGCAATTGCATTCGCAGAAGCATTAGGTATTTACTCACTAATTGTTGCAGTGATACTTCTGTTCGTTGTTTAAAGTACAAAGAACAGCTAGTTTAAGGAGGTACATATGACTGAGCTAGGGTTAAACATTCCTAGTCTGGTCGCATATCTAATTAACTTCGTCGTACTGTTGGGGATTTTACTTGTTTTTGCATACAAGCCATTAATAAGCGCAATTGACCAACGAGCGGAGAAGATTCGTGAGAGCTTGGAAGCAGCGGACAAAGCTCAAGAAGATGCGGATAATTCAAGAGCGGAAATTCAGGCTCAAATAAATGAAGCAAGAATCGAAGCTCAAAAGATATTAGATCAGGCACGTAGCGCGGCAGACCGATTCAGAGACGAACGGATGGCACAAGCTCAAGAGGAAGCAATAGCATTTACCGAAAGGGCTAAATCGGATATTGAATCCGAACGAGATTCTGCGATAAGAGAGCTTAAAGAGAATTTTGGAGAATTGGCTATCGACGCTGCTGAAGCCGTCGTTAAGAAATCACTAGATGCTAAGAGTCATAAAGATTTGATAGATCAAATCTTGGAAGAAAGCAGTACTGTTGGTGGTAAATAATGGCAATAGGTAGGTCAGGAATTAGGTATGCTCAGGCATTGTTCGAACTTGCCTCTCAGGAAGATAAACATGAGGAATGGTTGGCGGAGTTGAAGGAAGTCGAAGAGGTACTAAGCAACTCAGATTTTCAGGGCTTGCTTAATCATGCTGAAGTATCTGTCGAACAGAAGCACTCTGCCGTACAAGAAGCATTCCACGACAATCACCCAATGATAAAGAATTTGGTTTTGTTGTTGATTAAAAACTCCGTTATTGATTGTATCAACGATTTGGTGGAAAGTTATGAAGATCTGCTGGATGTTCATTTTGGTAGGCAAAGAATAGCGATCACTACGGCAGTCAAACTGAACGCCAGTCAAGTAAAGTCAATGACGCAGGTGGTTAAGAAAATTGTGGATAAAGAAGTGGTTCTCGACACACATGTTGATGAATCAATTATTGGCGGAGTGGTCATAAAGATTGGAGATCAACTACTTGACGGTAGTATTAAAACTCAATTGGATGACATGAGGAAAGCAATCAAATCAGGTGTTATTTAACCTGTTTTGATGTTTTACTCGAAAATACGAAATAAGAGGAACCAAGTATGGCTATAAATGGACAAGAAATAGTTTCTTTACTGAAACGACAGATTGAAGAGTTTGGCGGAGATTTATCACTTGTTGACGTTGGAACTGTTGTACAAGTAGGTGACGGTATTGCCAGTATTCAAGGATTACAAGGGGTTCGATCTAACGAACTTCTTGATTTTGGGGAAGATATAGTCGGACTGGCATTGAACTTGGAGTCAGATATCGTGGGTGCTGCTATATTGGGAGATCCAAACGCTGTCAAAGAAGGAGATACTGTTAGAGCGACAGGTCGGATTATTGAAGTACCAGTGGGAGATGCGTTAATAGGGAGAGTGGTTGATCCTCTGGGTCGCCCACTTGACGGTAAAGGAGCAGTAAACACTGATAAAACCCTGCCAGTTGAGAGAGTTGCTCCTAACGTTGCAGTCAGAAAATCGGTTTCTACCCCTGTATTGACTGGTGTGAAAGCTGTAGATTCAATGGTACCGATAGGCCGAGGGCAAAGAGAATTAATCATCGGCGATAGATCCACTGGGAAAACAGCGATTGCAATTGATGCAATTATTAATCAAAAAGGCGGTGATCTAATCTGCATTTATGTAGCTATAGGTCAGAAGCAAAGTAAAGTGTCAGAAGTGGTGGGGGCATTAGATAGATATGGTGCTATGGAACACACTATAGTCGTAACGGCTGGTGCATCTGAATCTGCACCATTACAATACATCGCTCCCTTTGCAGGATGTGCTATGGCAGAAGAGTTTATGGAACAAGGTAAAGATGTATTGATAGTTTATGACGACCTGACAAAACATTCTTGGGCTTACCGGCAAATGTCATTGCTGCTACGAAGACCGGCAGGCAGAGAAGCTTTCCCTGGAGACGTGTTTTATGTACATAGTAGACTTCTCGAACGAGCTGCACGTCTAGATGATGAGCATGGTGGGGGGTCTATCACAGCACTGCCCGTGATAGAAACTCAAGCTGGTGATGTATCTGCATACATACCAACAAACGTTATCTCTATAACTGACGGCCAAATTTTCTTGGAATCCGATTTGTTCAACTCTGGAATACGACCAGCGATCAATGTGGGCCTTTCGGTGTCCAGAGTCGGTAGCTCTGCTCAAACAAGATCAGTTAAGAAAGTTGCAGGGAGTTTGAGGATCGACTTAGCCCAATATAGAGAATTGGCAACCTTCGCCCAGTTTGGGACTTCTGATTTAGATGCTGCAACACGGCAACAATTAAGCCAAGGCCAGATGGCAGTCGAAGTTTTGAAACAGCCTCAATATCTACCATTAAACCTAGTACAAGAGACTATTATTTTGTATGCATTGAATGCTAGACATACTGAAGGCATTGAATTAGAACGAGTGGCTGATTTTGAAAATCAACTGGTTAGACATGTAGAAGCTAGTCATCCAGATATTGTGGAAGACATAAATAAAACCACCGATTTGACTGATGAGACAGAAGAAAAATTATCTAAAGTCATTCAAGATTTCAAATCGACTTTTGTATAATTGAGGTGTATTAGACGTAAATGCCAAGCGTAAGAGACATAAAGCGACGAATCCGAAGCATAGAAAATACAGGCCAAGTTACGAATGCTATGGCCTTGATCGCTGCGTCTAAAATGGCCAGAGCTCAAAATGCAGTGCAATCTAGTAGGCCATATGAAGAAAAGATAACGTCAGTAGTGACATCTTTATCAGCGCAAGTCAGTGGAGGAGAAAATAGTCATCCACTTTTGGAAGAAAGGGAAGTTACAAAGATCGGATTGGTAGTAATAGGACCTGACAGAGGTCTCTGCGGGGGATTGATTTCAAATTTGAATAGGAATGTTGCTTCTTTTATCAATGGTGTAGAACACGAAATAATTCCAATTGCCGTGGGAAGAAAATCAAGAGATGTACTCAGTAGATGTGGATTGAATCCTGAAAATTCTTTCTCTGATCTAGGAGATCGGATAGAGAAATCCGATACTGAACCGATCAGCAAACTGCTGATGGAACAGTATGAATCTAGAGAAATTGATACTATGTATGTCGCGTATAGCAAATTTGTGTCAACTACAACGCAAGAACCTGTAGTTGAAAAGATAATTCCTCTTCAAGTAGATGAGAGCCATAGTGGAGGCACCTCGGATTATATATATGAACCAAGTACTGAGATGGTGCTTGGTGGTTTGATACCCAGGTATGTAGACATGAAAGTATTTCATGCAGTCCAAGAAGCGATCGCAAGTGAACTTTCTGCAAGAATGGTGGCGATGCGAAATGCCACTGATAATGCCAAAAGCTTAGGTGATGATTTGACGGTGGTTATGAATAAGTTACGTCAAGATAGCATTACTAACGAATTGCTCGATTTAGTTGGAGGACAAGCTGCACTGGAACAATAAATTAGTGAAGTGCATTAGAAGTATTTAGGAATAGGAGAAAATCATGAGTTCTGGCAAAATAATACAAATAATCGGTACTGTAGTAGACGTGGAGTTTCCATCAGATGAATTGCCAAATTTATTTGATGCTCTAGAAGTAGAGAACAGTGGTGAAACTTTAGTTTTGGAAGTACAGCAGCACATTGGCAACAACTGGGTGCGCTGTTTAGCATTGGGTACAACAGATGGACTCGCCAGAGGCACTGAGGTTGCTAATACGGGAGCAAAGGTTACGGTACCTGTGGGAGAAGCTACTCTAGGTAGGCTTTTCGATGTCACTGGTACACCTCTAGACGGACTTGGTCCCGTAGAAGCTGAAACATCTTCACCTATCCATAGAGACCCTCCTGCGTTCGAAGACCAGAACACTTCGGTCGAAGTGTTAGAGACAGGTATCAAAGTGTTTGATTTAATCACGCCTTTCCCGAAAGGTGGAAAAGTTGGGGCATATGGCGGAGCTGGAGTTGGTAAAACTGTTGTGATCCAGGAACTGATTCGAAATATTGGTGCTGAACACCAAGGTGTATCTGTGTTCGCTGGTGTTGGAGAAAGATCTAGAGAAGGCAATGACTTATGGCATGAAATGCAAGAATCTGGTGTTCTTGACAGTACTGTTCTAGTATTCGGTCAAATGAACGAAACTCCAGGAGTTAGAGCTCGAATAGGATTGACCGGATTAACTATGGCCGAATACTTTAGAGACGAGAGGAATCAAGATGTACTTCTATTCGTGGATAATATATACCGGTACATATTAGCCGGTATGGAAGTGTCAGCTTTGCTAGGTAGAATGCCTTCTGCTGTGGGATATCAACCAACACTTGGCACTGAAATGGGGGCATTACAAGAAAGAATTACTTCTACTAAAAATGGCTCTATCACTTCCTTTCAAGCTATATACGTGCCCGCGGATGACTACACAGATCCTGGGATTGTAACTACATTTGGTCACTTAGATGCGGTGGTTTCGTTAGAGCGGTCCCTTGCTGCGCAGGCTTTATTCCCTGCAGTTGATCCACTTGCCTCTTTTGCAAGAATATTAGAACCCAACGTAGTAGGAGAAGAGCATTACAATACAGCTAGAGGAGTTCAGCAAGTATTACAGCGTTATAAAGATTTGCAAGATATTATTGCAATTCTGGGTATAGAAGAGTTATCCGATGAAGACAAGCAGGTCGTGTTCAGGGCCAGAAAAATACAAAGATTCCTAACTCAGCCATTTTTCGTCGGAGAACAATTTACAGGAGTTCCCGGTAAATACGTTCCTGTGAAAGAAACTGTTAGAGGTTTTGCTGAAATATTAGAAGGAAAGCACGATGATTTGCCTGAACAAGCGTTTTATATGGTTGGTACTATAGATGAAGCGGTTGAGAAAGCTAAGCAGATGAATGGTTAATGGTAGATACGGAGAATTATGAGTACTACACATGTTGAAATAATAACTCTTGAAAAAGTGGTTTATTCTGGGGATGTGGAATCCGTGGTTGTACCTGGCGCCGAGGGTCAGCTGGGGATTTTAGCTAATCATGCATCCTTGATGTCTATATTATCAAATGGAATTATCCGGCTTAAGTCTGCAGATGATGAAACAAGATTCAACGTCGATGGTGGATTCATAGAGGTGAACAACAACGCTGTCACTATATTAGCAGATTCATGCGAGGCTATTTAAAATACCTTAAACCAGATGTGTTGGGGATCCTTCTGCTACTACATATAACGGAGTGCCTAGCGCAAATGATTCGAGGTTCTCAATCGTCATCTCTAATCCTTTCATCGTTGCGGCCTCAGCCATTCCTCCCACATGAGGAGATATAACTACATTAGAGAGCTTAGTTAAAGGATGGTTAGCTGGTAAAGGTTCTTGAGGGAAGACATCTAGCCCGGCTCCTAATATTCGATTACTACTTAATGCTGCTATGAGTGCATCTTGATTGACTACATCCCCTCTCGCTGTGTTTATTAGAATGCACGTTTCTTTCATTAGCTTGAATTCTCGCTCTCCAATCATATTTATAGATTCGGAAGTGGCTGGTATGTGAAGAGAGATGACATCAGAAACAGTGAGCAACTCGTCAAAATCTATAAATTTCACTCCGTACTTCTCGGCTCTATCTGGACTTGGATTGAAGGTCCAAGCTACAACATTCATTCCGAGCGCTTTCCCTAATTCGATCATTCTTTGGCCTATCGCACCAGTACCGATTACACCTAGAGTTTTGTTGTAAAATTCATTAACGTATCCTGCGGTCCATCCACCATCGACCACTCGATTGTGATTAGATACGATTTGCCTGCCTACTGCTAACCCTAAGGATAATGCTTGTTCAGCAACATAAGGTGCTCCATACGCGGGTGTATTGCTAACCCATATGCCTTGTGATTCAGCAAATTTAAGATCTACATGGTTAACCCCTGTTCCCCACACAGATATCAATTTGAGGCCACTACAATTACTTAGAACATGTTGGTTGAATTGCACGCTGCCCCGTATATTTATAATCGCATCGGCATCTTTAATAAGGTCGATTGTGTCTTGGTCAGTAGTAGGTCTACTTGTGTGCCATTCGACTGTATCGGCAAGTTCGTATACTCGTTGTGCTAAGTCAGTAGTTTGCAGCACTACCGGTTCATCATCTGGGACTACTATCAGTTTGAAGGGTTTTTCAGGCATTATTTTTCTCTCTTAGTTGTATTAAATGATGTTGCTTATAATACATTAGTGTATGGGGGCCTGCCAAATTTGTTGATTAAATTCAAACGATAAATTTAGAATCACACGGAATCCACAGCGTACCAACATTGTTTGGTTTTAGGTCGGATATTAGAATTTTCAGATACAACATTTCCAGAGAAATAAATGAAGATAGTCCGGTATAAAATCGACAAATCCATAAAATATGGCGCTCTTTCAGGCAATGAAGTTATCGAACTTCGTGGTAGTGTGTATTCAATGTTCAGGCAAACCTTTATTAAACACTCAGTGTCAGACATTCAAATCTTGTGCCCAGTGAAACCAAACCAAATATGGGGGCCGAAATATAACCTTCAGAAAAGTGATGAAGGTTATATTACTACTGAATATGGATTGGATCCTTGGCTAAAAGGAAGTAATGCAATTTGTGGGCCAAATGAGTCCATCGTAATAGAGAATAATTTATTCAATAAAATTGGGGTTACTAGTTCCTTGGTGGCAGTGATTGGTAAGCAGTGTAAAAAGATTAATTCAAAGAACATATCTAAGTATATTTTGGGATACACTTGCGGAATAGACGTTGCCAGTAAGCGGACTGAGCCGAACAAAAGTACGAGATGGCGGGCTAAATCATCAGATAACTTTTCCCCAGTTGGGCCATATTTAGAAACCGAATTTGATGTTCAGAGATTTTCAGTTGCCATGGATATAAATGGATCAAAGATTCAACGTTTTACCGTGGCGGATTTACCGTATTCGCCTTATGAAATTGTTAGTCAGATCAGCCAAGAAGCTACGTTGCAGCCTGGAGACCTTGTCTTTTTGGGTGGGCCAGAGCCTTACACTTCAGTCCAGTACGGTGACGAAGTTAGTTGTAGTATTGAAGGAATTGGAGTACTACATAGTCGGATGGTAGAAGAGTATGTGAGTAAAAGGCCGACTGAGGTAACTTCAGGTCAACAAACTAGACAACGCAAATTGGTGATCTGAAATATCTGTCCCTCCGACAGATAAAAATTTGGGAGTATTTTTGATTAATACACTCGCATTATCGTGGAGTTCCTCAAGTGTGAATTTATCCCATTGGGCTATCAAGGTGTTGAAGTCCAAGAGTTCTCCAGACAACAGTGTACGGATAGCTAGGAAAGACGACAGCCTTTCAGTGTCTTCCATGGTAAGAAGCAATTTACCTTTGGCAAATTGTTTGACGTTGGTTAGTTCTTCGTAGGTGATAGACTCGGGAACTGAATGTAATTCATCCAAAATTGCTTCGATGGCAGCTATACAATTAGATTGTTTCACACTACAGTTTATTATCCAGGTCCCGGTATCAACATAATTACTCGTAGAGCTAGATATATCATATGCTAGTCCTAGTCGTTCTCGAATTTTCACGAATAATCTACTGCTCATGCCTTCGCCGAGAATTATGTTTGTCAGATTTAGTAAAGGAGCTAATGGGTCGGTAAGCTTTAGGCCTTTTAGCCCTAGATTGATATATGTGTGATCAGATTCCTGATCGAATGTAATAAGCTGGTGGGTTTCTGGATGCTTCATGGAAGCAACATCAAAATTATGTGAATCTAAACATGTCCATCTTTTGCATGCGTCTGCGACTTCATTCAGTAATTCCGCTTCTTGGAAATTCCCTACTGCAGTGAGTATCATTTTAGTCGGATTGTAGCGAGAGACAAAGTATTGTTGTATATCTTGATGATTAAGCTCTTCTAAAGACTCATGACTGCCAATGATTTCCATCCCCATGGGATGATCAGGGAACATTATCTGCTCGATCCCAAGGTCAGCACGGTATGATGGCTGATCTGTGTACATTCGAAGTTCTTCGTGGATTACTCCTCGCTCACGGTTTATTTCTTCTGGATCTATTAGCGGGTTAATACACATATCCAGTAGTACATTCGTGGCCATTTTCCATTCGGTATAAGGAACTTTAGACCAGTACATAGTGTATTCTTTGGAAGTAATTGCATTGATGTCGCCTCCGCAGTTTTCTATAGTCCCACTCAATTGTTCTGGAGTTGGCCATTGTTTTGTTCCTTTGAATAATATGTGTTCTATAAAATGTGATAGTCCTGCATTTTCTAAGGCTTCATATTTGGAACCAGCCTCCACACATACATTCACTGATACTGAGGTAGACCCGAGTGTGGGATATGTAATAACCCGTAAACCATTATCGAGGGTGGTGAGATTAGGTGTTTCCCAGTCCATTAACTGTTTAACCAGCTAACATCTCCACATAAATCTGGGGAGTGGGTTTTTGATTCGAATATCATGAACTGTTCCAGAGATTCTTCAATCGAAGTATTTCCGCCATGTCCTGGATATACGTCCACTTCTGGCGGCAAAACTAGTAGTTTGTCTTTGATACTTGTTATTTCTAATTGGAATGCTTCAGGATCTCTTGATTTCCCTGGTCCTCCGGGGAATAAGGTATCCCCTGAAAATAAGTGATTCCCAAGTAGGAAACAAGTGGATCCATCGGTATGTCCTGGCGTAAATATACATGTTAATTCGAGATTGCCAAATGGAATCTTTTGACCATCTGTTACAGTGATGTCCGGAGTTCGTGGAAGTAAGTTAGCATCACCTTGATGGCAGTGCACCGGAGCTCGTGTTGCATCTGTGATCTCATTAAAGCCCAAGAGATGGTCCTGATGACCATGCGTAATTAGTATCGCTACTATTTTGGTGTCTTCGATCTCTTCAATGAGTTTTTCTGGTTCAGCTGGAGTGTCTATAATAATTCCTTCGTTGGTCTCATTGCATTTAACTAAATAGCCATTGTTAGAATAGGGCCCCATGTTGATTTGAGTTATAGTAGCTTTGATATTTTCGTCTTGATAAATATTCATTATTTTATCTCCTAAAACGGATTTTAAACTTGCGGTTGGTAGTTGGCCTCTAAGACTTCTTTCAAAAACACTCCAGTTTTTGAAAGTTCGTTTTGACTAAGTTCTTCTGGCGTACCTTGCCCCACAATGTTTCCACCTTTGTCACCAGCTGCTGGGCCTAAGTCGATTACCCAATCACAGTTCTTGATTATATCCATATTGTGCTCAATAAGTAATATGCTATTCCCTTGCTCCACCAAAGAGTGCAATACTTTAATTAATTTGTTGCAGTCATCAAATGATAGTCCCGTCGTAGGTTCGTCTAGCATATAAAAAGTTCTCCCGGTGGATCTTTTAGATAGCTCGGAAGATAATTTAATTCTCTGTGCCTCTCCTCCGGAAAGCGTTGTGGCGGATTGTCCAAGTTTAATGTAGCCTAAGCCAACTGCTTGCATTGTTTCTAGCTTGCTACGTATTCTGGGCAACCTATCAAAAACCTGGATAGCTTCGTCAACGGTCATATTTAGAACATCAGATATGTTATACCCACGATACTCGATTTGAAGAGCATCATTGTTGTAGCGAGCTCCATTACATGAAGCACATGGAATGTTGACATCTGGTAGGAATTGCATTTCGATGTTTATATGGCCAGCTCCTTCACAAGATTCACATCTACCACCCTTCACGTTGAAGGAAAATCTACCAGGTTTATACCCTCGTATTTTAGACTCAGGTAGTTGAGCATATAACTCTCTCATAGGTGTAAATAGCCCGGTATAGGTTGCGGGGTTGCTCCTAGGAGTTCTACCAATAGGTGACTGATCTATATTGATAATCTTATCTATAAATTCGGTTCCTTCTATTTTTTTGAATTTACCTGGTAGATCTTTTGAAGAATTGATTTTTTGTGCCAGAGCTTTATATATTGTTTCAAATGCTAGGGTACTTTTCCCTGACCCAGATACACCTGTGATACAAGTTAGTGTCCCTAATGGTATTGAAGTTCCTACGTCTTTTAAGTTATTGGCTGAGCAGCCAGAGATACTTATTAAATCACCGTTGCCTTTACGCCTTTCTTTTGGGTACTCTATAATTTTTGCTTTGCTAAGATATTGTCCTGTAAGTGATTTTGTGTTCTGTTTGATTTGTTCAATAGTGCCTGTTGCCACAACATTACCGCCGTACTCACCTGCACCTGGACCCATATCTACAATGAAGTCTGAAGCTTTCATCATGTTTTCGTCATGTTCAACTACAATTACGGTGTTACCCAAATTTTTTAGATCTTGTAAGGTTCCTATAAGCAAAGAGTCATCGTAAGGATGTAATCCTATTGTAGGTTCATCACAGACATATAATACACCGGTTAGTCCCGACCCAATTTGGGTGGCTAATCTAACTCTTTGTGCCTCTCCTCCAGATAATGTCTTGGCCGTGCGATTTAGGCTAATATAATCAAGTCCGATATTTTGTAGAAATCTCAACCTTACTAGGATTTCTCGTATTATGGGTTCGGCTATCATACTGTCGTAGTCCGAAAGGGAGGAGGATGGATTGTCAGAGACGGTTAGTGATTCAACCCATTGTAATAGTTCTCCAATACTTGCATTACTAACTTCCATAATGTTTTTACCCAAAACCGTTACAGCCAACACCTCTTCTTTAAGCCTATTACCATTGCATGTACTGCATGTTTTTTCTGCCATATATCTTTCGATACGACTCCGTATAGATTCTGATTCAGTGTCTTTATAACGGCGTTCCAGGTTTTTAACTATTCCGTCAAACGTCACATCCCAAATGTATGTTTTCCCTCTTCTTGTGTGATGAGTTATTTGTATTTTCTCGGAACTATCCCCATGCATGAGCAATTCTACAACGTTATCAGGCAGATCTTTCACAGGAACGCTTAGGTCGAACTTGTATTTGTCTGATAGGCTTGTAAGTAAATTTTTATACCAAATAGAGGTTGACTTACCCAAACGAGACCATGGTGTTATAGCTCCTTCCAGCAATGAGATTTCTCTATTGGGTATTACTAATTCGGGCTCAACGGAAAGGTTGTAGCCTAGACCGGAGCATGTATCGCAAGCGCCATGTGGGCTATTAAAACTAAAAGTCCTAGGTTCCATTTCCTGCAGGCTTATGTCGCAGCTAACGCAGGCGAATCTTTCAGAATATATAATGTCATCATTGGAGCCAATATTGGCTACTAGTGTTCCTAATCCTTCTCTAAGCGAGGTTTCAACAGATTCTGTTATTCTGCTTCGTTCTATCCCGTTTTTGATTACCAATCGATCTATTACAATTTCTAAATTGTGCCATTTGTTGCGTTCAAGGGAGATGCTTTCGATATCGTCTAGAGGTGTAATGTCACCATCTATTCGCATCCTTACGAATCCATTTTTTTGAGCCTCTTCAAGTACTTCTTTATGCACTCCTTTCTTATGTACAACCTTGGGAGCAAGCAGTGTTAATCGAGTGTTATCAGGTAAATTGAGTAAGGACTCAGTAATTTGTTGGATAGTTTGTTTGGTAACAGGTTTACCACATTTGTGACAGTGAGGTTTCCCCGTGCGAGCGAATAATAGTCTTAAATAATCGTAAATTTCAGTGACAGTTCCAACTGTAGATCTAGGATTATGCGAAACGCCTTTTTGGTCTATAGAGATTGATGGAGATAGGCCTTCAATATATTCTACATTTGGTTTTTCCATTCTCCCCAAAAATTGCCGTGCATAGGCCGATAATGACTCTACATATCGTCTTTGACCTTCTGCATAAATGGTGTCGAACGCAAGTGAGCTTTTGCCTGATCCAGAAACACCAGTGATTACGACAAGTTGGTCTTTGGGGATCTCTACCGAGACATCTTTGAGATTGTGTTCTTTTGCACCTTTGACTTTTATGTATTTTTGAGCCACTAATCGTTCCTTTCGATACCTTAGGATTGCCTAAAACTCATCAGAGGCTGGTTGCTTAAGACGGCTTCCATGGGCTGAATGTGAATGGATTCAATGATTCCATCGACGGGAGAAATGATGTTTTGTTCCATTTTCATAGCTTCTATTGTACATAATAGCTCTCCTACAGATACCGATTGGCCTGGTTCAACGCAAATAGCAATGACTTTGCCGGACATTTGTGCATGAATTACAGAGGTTTTATCATTTGGTCCCAATATAGGATGGTTTCTTGAATTATCTCTGGGCTCAGACAGATCTGTATGTACTTCTTGAGAAGGGATTAGTGGCAGATCATATAATGTATTATTTATGGAAATTTGGATAAAATCTGGCCTGATGTTGGTTACTGCTATTTCATAGTTTTCGCCATTGATGCTGATGTTTAATTGATAGCTAGTCATTGTTATCCTTTTCAGACTCGTTGTTTGCGCTAGTGTTTTGTAAGATTCTTAGGTGTTCAACGAAGCCAGATGAATTTAGATCTTTTTCTAACCAGAATATAATAGTCTCCAGTAACAAGGTTTTCAATTCGAAATATGTTTCTTTTCTGATTTTTAATCCAGAATGCTGAGCTACTGGATAGAGGTTGAAATGCCGTAAAATTTTCATGCCTGATAAGGATAACGGTAAAGTCTCTCTTGAATTGGAACACGATAGGCAAACCACGCCGCCTCTATTAGGACTATATCTATTCTCTGTAGGTTTTATTTCGGCTTCACAAATAACGCAATTGAATAATTCAGGCAAAAAACCAGAGAATTTCAAGATTTGGAATTCGAAATTGAGTAAACCTAGTTCAGGGCTGTCGGATTTAGATAAAACATCTAAGGTTTTTAGTCCTATCTCAAATATTTGTCTGTTAGGTTCCCTCTCAGGAGTGAATTGGTCTATCAACTCAGATATGTAAATTCCATGGGCAAGTTTATGGAGGTCGTCATACAGTTGCGGGTAAGCTTTGTCGGTTTGTACTTGTGTGACGGTGTCTAATGACTTACCTTTCGCCAATTGGACATTAACAACGGTAAGTGGTTCTATGTGACCTGAAAATTTGCTCTGTAATTTACGAGCGCCTTTTGCAATTGCTTGTACTTTTCCATGATCTTTTGTAAGCATTGTAACGATGAGGTCAGCTTCTTGGTATGGGAAATATTTTAATACCAACGCCGGATTGGTAAATGTCTTATACGAGGTCATTCAGTAAACTGTTGTCTACCCTGGAATGCACGACTCAATGTTATATCGTCAGAATATTCTAATGATCCCCCGATAGGTAGTCCTCTGGCTAGGTGGGTTATAACAAGGCCTTCTTTTTTGTTATTGTTACTTATATATAATGCAGTCGCTTCTCCTTGGAGGGTTGGATTTGTTGCGATTATCATCTCAGTGATATTTTCTTCCTCTAGTCGATGGAATAATTGAGGTATTCGGAGTTGTTCGGGCCCGATCCCATTTAAAGGTGAGATGGAGCCATGGAGAACATGGTACAAACCTTTAAAACAATTTGATTTTTCTATAGCAACAACATCCATAGGGTCTTCCACAACGCAAAGTTGATTCAAATTCCTGTTAGGGTTGCTGCAAATGTAACAAGGGTCGTAATCAGATAGATTTTGGCATTTTGAGCAGTAAATTATTTTGGTTATCACTGCTGAGATTGCTTCAGCTAATTGTTGATTGGTTTGGTCTGGTTGCCTAACTATATGGTAAGCTAGCCTTTGAGCTGTTTTAGGTCCTATCCCTGGTAATTTACCTAATTCTTCTATTAAAATGCCCAACGAGTCGGATGTATTATTATATAGGTTCATTTCATTACCTATCATTGATCCTATGTGAGACCTGGGATATTAAGGCCTCCGGTCACTGCACCCATTTTTTCAGAAGCTAGTTGTTGAGATTTTTCCATTGCATCATTGATTGCAGTCAAAACTAGGTCTTGTAGGAGCTCAACGTCTTCTGTGGCTTCCGGATCTATGATGACATTTTTAACTTCTTGTTTGCCTGTCATTTCTATCTTCACCACACCTCCTCCTGAGGTTCCTTCCACGCTAAGATTCTCTAACTCTTGTTGTACTTGGAGTAGTTTAGCTTGTAACTGTTGTGCCTGTTTCATCATGTTTCTATTCATCTGATTTCTCCTGTATTACGTGAGCGCCCATTCCCATTGCAACCCTTATTAACGGACTGTTTTGGACGGCATTGATATTTGACTGAGGGCTGCCATTATTGCTCATGATATCAAGATTAATTACTAGTTCTTGATTAAAATAATTGTTAAATGCCTCTCTAACTTTATTATAAGATATAGGACTAGACATTTCTTCTTCCATTCGTTCAAAGTTGGCTCGATTTTTGAAGTAGAGTGTGATTTTACCGTCTATGATTTCCAGAGAATTTTTGTCGCAGTCTCTCAGTAATGCTCCTAAATTGAATTTTTCACCTTTTTGCCTGCCCAAATATCTAATAATTTCATTCCAAATACCCAAAATTCCTGTGTCAGTTGATTGAGGAGATATGCGTTGGGTTTCTAAATCGGAGCTTTCGGGTACGATCTTATTTGGAGCCTCATTGACCGTTTCAATTGGATGGTCCGGTATTTTATTAGACTCTCTAGACAAAGGATTTTCTATGGTATTGTGAGTTTGTGTGGTGGTTGCTTTGTTTGGGATTCGCTTCGGTGTTGAATAGGATTGTGTAGGAGGAGTTCCTGAGACTGCTTGGTCTCGAGTCGGGTTTGCTTGCTTGTGGTCAGCTTGAATTGTATGAGTGTTATTTTGCTTTCTGTCAGGAAAGGCGGTAGTTAGCTCAACTATTAATAGTTCAAGAACGAGGATACCGGATTCAACATTTTTAAAATTAACTTCATTCCATTTACTCAAGAGTTGGATGATAGTAGGCCGTTCACATCTAGCTGCTAATGGTTGTATATCTGATTCAGGGTTGTATATAGATGCTGGAAGTAGGGAAGGATCTAATTGATACAACATAATCGATCTAAGCAGATTCATTATGTTTTTATGTATCGCCCCCGCTTCAATACCTAGACCTATGGCTTCATTAGTTAGTTTTATTGCTTCTGCTGTGTCGTTAGCTATTAGGAAGCTCACTAATTTGACCCATTGGCTAGGATTGCTTACACCTACAAATTCTTCAACATCTTTTCTTTTCAAGTTACCATTTGTAGAGACAATCATCTGTTCCAGGATGGTTTCTGCATCTCTAAGACTTCCATCGCAGGACTGAGCGATAAGTTCTAAAGCAGAGTTCTCTGCCACGATTCCTTCAGATTGTATAATCGATTCTAAACGGGATACTGTTACGGAAAATGAGATTTTCCTGAAATCGTATCTTTGGCATCTAGATAATATTGTAGGTAATATTTTTTGTGGCTCAGTTGTACAAAGTATAAAAGTTACATGACTGGGGGGTTCTTCCAGAGTTTTCAGGAATGCATTTGAAGCTTGGTCTGTGAGCATATGTGCTTCGTCGATAATGTAGACTTTTTTCGATCCTTCGGAAGGGAGAAAGTTGATTTTTTCTTTGATACTTCGTATTTCATCAATGCCACGATTGCTTGCAGCATCTAATTCTATGGTATCTAAAAACTTGCCTTCGTTACTGGATTTACACATATCGCATTGGTTACAGGGATTACCATCGGTGACATCAACGCAGTTAATCGCTTTGCTAAGGATCCTGGCAGTAGTCGTTTTCCCCGTACCCCTTGGCCCGCAGAACAAATAAGAATGTGAAATGCGGTTCTGTAATATACCTTGTTTCAATGTCTCAGAAATATGATCTTGGCCTGAGATTTCTTCAAAGGATTTAGGTCTCCATTTTCTGTACATAGAAATTGAGGTCATAACTATCCTTTTAGTCTTTCAGAATCGTACATTTCAGCAACGATTTTACTAGATATATTCAGATGGTGCAGTAGAGCAGTTTCTTGTTTTTGCATTTCTTTTTTTTCGATAGATGTTGCATGGTCGTACCCTGAAAGGTGTAAAAGGCCGTGAATCAATAAAAAGGATAGTACTTCTTCCTCAGCTTGCTTGTAAATGAGAGACTGTTTTCTGATTTCCTCATATGAAATCACTATATCTCCCAGTTGATCTGCTACGAGTTGGTCAAAAACGTCCAAATTAGTGTTTGAGGTATTGGAGTCATTAGGAGCAAACGATAATACATCTGTGCTCTCTGGTATTCCTCTGAAATCATTGTTTAATTGTGCGATGTTTTTATTGTTAGTAACTAGGATGCTGAGATTGAGAGGTCGAGTGGAAGGATACAAGAATGAAATGGCATTTTGCATGTAATGCCTTATAACGTCTATAGATACACATGTTGAATATTCCGCACAGACAATAGTTTCTATATTATGCAACATCTTGTCTCCCTCACCCATTCGATGACTAATACTAGCACGACGATTCAGTGAGATTCAATGTAAATCAGTCAACTAGTTCATACTAGAGTCGTGTTACAATTCACAAGATTAGAAGTTGGAGGCGTTATGTCCAAAAATCAGGCAGGTTTCTGGCGTCAAAATGAAGGCGAAACATTCATATTAAATGAAGAAGCTGTGACAGAGTTGTCAGATCTAATCTTGCAGTATATGACCGAGATAGATTTTAAAGATTTACCGCCTATATTGGGCCAAATTTTGGATGATTTTGCAGATCAGAGCGGATGTTTGCCTGAGGATTTGAGTAAGCCTGAATCATTTCAGGCTATAATAAACACTCAACTGTCGGTTACCCTGGCTTACCAATTAGGCAGATTGGATGGTAAGTCCCCTCAAATTATAGATAAATTGGTGGATGAAGTCGTTTCTAATGAATCTTTGTTGGAATTGTTATCAAATTCAGAAATAAATGGTGAAGATCTAGATAAACCGGTAGAAAAAGTTTACCCCCAACTTCGATTGATTAATTTTTCTGATCAATAGTTAACAGATGTGGATACTACTAAGGAGAGAGCATTGGTACGAGAATTGATTTTAAAAAATGGAGAAATAATAGATCCGGCTAATAATTTCAGATCAAAAGCTGATGTACTCGTTCAAGACGGAATTATAGCAGAGATTGGAACCGGCATAAGCGTTAATGAAGATGCACGAGTCATTGATGTTACAAATAAAATTATTACTCCAGGATTGATTGATATTCATGGGCATTTTTACGATGGTGGTAATGGTAGTTCGGTTCATGCTGATACGAACTGCTTACCATATGGCGTGACCACTGGTGTGGATGCAGGTAGTGCAGGATATTTGAATTATAAAGCAATGAGAGACTATGTATTCCCTAATCATCGAACAAATCTTTTATGCTTTTTACATATTTCGGCTATTGGCCTGGCTGCTAACCGGAGACTAGGAGGCGGACTACATGATTTGAATATAATCAGCATTGAAGACACAGTAGCAGCTATACGAGAGAACCAAGGATTTTGCTTCGGGGTTAAAGTTAGAATGCATTATAATGCCGTTTCATATTGGGATGCTGAGAAAGCGTTATGCATGGCAAAACAAGCAGCTGTAGACTCTGATACGAGGCTGATGGTTCATGTTAGCGGTACCCCAATCCCATTACCAACGATTTTGAAACACATGACCGAAGGAGATATAGCTACGCATATATTTAATGGAGATAGGGAAAACATATTGGACAGTCAAGGGAATGTGCGCCCTGAAGTTTTAGATGCGGCAGATAGAGGAGTAGTATTTGACGTTGCTCACGCTGGAATACACTGTGACATGTCAGTTGTGCAAGCAGCGCTAGATCAGGGAATAAATATAGATACTATAAGTACAGATTTACACATATCTCCGGATGACCGCACTGTTTATAAAATGAATGATCTGGTGAGCCAGTTTCATGCCGTAGGTCTTTCATTACAAGATGCTATAGCTGCTGCTACAGTTTCGCCGGCCAGGGTTTTAGGAATGAGTGAACACAGAGGCCTGAGTGATGGAACATTATCTCAAGGAGCGGTAGCCGACATAGCGATTTTCGATTTGATTGAAGGGAGATTTGTATGGCATGACATGTCAGGAAATATGGTAGAAGGTACTACTAAATTAGACACAATAGCTACTATAATCAAAGGTGAAGTAGTCTGGTCTAGAGGATCCCTAAATGAAATGGGTGAATGTTAAGCTGGGGTAATTACAGAAATGAATAAAGTGTTTGAATATGCAGATGCGTTGGATCTCAATCTGAGGTCCCCAAAAATAATAATGGTCCTCAAGCCATGGATTGATGTAGGCAGAGTTGGTACTAGGGTTATTCGATTTTTGAAAGACGCTTTGGATGCGCAAGAACTGGCTACGATGGTGAATCCCAGCTCTTTTTATGATTACACTATATATCGTCCTAGAACCTATTTCTCCAGAGGTAAAAGAATATTTAGGCAACCTCAGACACGGTTGTATTATGCTAGACGGCCTGATGAGGCTAATGATCTTATTCTGATGGAAATGTTGGAACCTCATATCAATAGCGAAGATTTCATAGATTCCATACTGGAATTGGCCAATAAATTTAATATTTCTGAATACACAATGATTGGCGGTATGTATGATATGGTTCCTCATACACGACCTTTAGTGGTGACCTCAATTACTAGCAATCCAAATCTAATAGATTCATTACAGGAATTTGATGTGCGGGAGAGTGACTATGAGGGGCCTACATCTATAACTTTGATGATTCAACAAAATTTGAGAGATAAAGGAATTCCAACAAATACATTTGTCGTTCATCTGCCCCAATATTTAGAAATTGAAGAAGATTATAGTGGTCAGGCTCGTATCATGGAAATATTGTGTGCTCTGTATAATTTCCCTGAGAAGTATTTTGATAAACAGCAAGGAGATGATCAATACTTGGAAGCTGCCGCTTATATCCAAAATGCTGAAGATATAACCAACCTGGTAGATATGCTGGAGCAATCTTACGATAGTACTTATACCAACAAGAACGATGTATTGACAGAGCTTTCCCCTGACATAGAGGATTTTTTGAAGGATATAGGTGGTACTCTATAGGTTGGTTCAAATACACTTATTGATTGACCAATATTGGCTATCTGTGTTAAATTTTACACTCATTCACAAACATAGGAGTAGATACTATAGCTCGACAATATAAAGTAAATGAACAGATTTCAGCTTCTAAAGTCATGTTAATTGGTGATAGAGGTGAGCAACATGGTGTCATGCCTATCCAGAAAGCTCTAGAATTTGCTAGAGATATTGGAACAGATCTTGTGGAAGTATCTCCTAATACGGACCCTCCCGTATGCAGGTTACTGGATTATGGTAAGCTTAGGTACCTGTCTGCTAAGAAAGAAAGAGAATCACGGAAGAGCCAGAAAGGTACTGAATTAAAGGAAATGAGATTCAGGCCCAACATAGGAGAACACGATCTTCAGTCAAAATTACGCAAAGTTAAAGAAATGATTGATGATGGAGCCAAAGTTAAACTAACTGTCAGATTTAGAGGTAGAGAAGCGATACACACCCAACTTGGGTTAACAGTTTTAAAAAGAGTAGCGGATGAACTAAAAGATGATGTAAAATTGGAGAGTTCTCCAGCAATGGAAGGTAGGTCGCTTTCCATGACTCTGGTTCCAAACACTAAGAAATAATAGTTAGGTAGAAAAAATGCCAAAATTGAAAACTCATAAAGGTGCAAAAGCTCGGATCCATGTTACGGGTTCAGGGAAACTTATGAGACGACATAGAAATAGTAGCCATTTAAGGCGCAAAAAACCGAATAAAGTGACCCATAAATACGATCAGAAAACAGCTGTAAGTGAGAGTGATGTTAAGAGACTCTCTAAGTTGATGCCGTACCAATAGGGTAGTCCAGGAGAATATAGATGTCTAGAGTAAAACGAGGTGTAACAAAGAGAGCAAGACACAAAAAAGTCTTGCTTGCCGCGAGAGGCTATCAAGGCTCATCTCATAGAAACTACAAATGGGCTAAAGAAGCCCTAATACATGCATGGTCGCATTCTTATAGGCATAGGAAACAGAGGAAATCTGATTTCCGAAGGCTTTGGATAGCAAGAATCAATGCAGCTTGCCGAAATTCAGATATGAAGTATAGTGAATTTATCGCTGGGCTTAAGAATGCAGGTATAGAGATCGATCGCAAAATGATGGCAGATATGGCGGTGAACGACACCCCCGCCTTTAACAAACTGATCGAGATAGCTAACCAGAATTTAGTTCGTAATTAACATCTAAATACAATTAGTCCGAAAGTTCAAATCCATAGTAATCATCTTGTTCAATTACCTTTATTAAAGATGCTTGAGATAAAGTAATTGGTTTGATAGGGGTGGACCAAGTTCCTGTCAGCAACTTGTGGAGGTTGCCAATAGTACGAGGTTTGTTTTTACTGGTTAATAAAATTCTAAAGATCATTTCTTTGATAGGCATATCAGTATTTATATAATTATCGTCTGCTTTGCAGTTTGACGTTATCTCGGCAACCAGTTTCTCTGGAGTAGGAAGTTCACTAACTGGTTTATTCCAAGATGGACAATTGGGATGAAGTCGTTCTGCTAGTAAAACTAGTGCAGATCTGTTCAATTGGTCGATCCTAGCGAAGCTAATTTTGCATGTAATTTCAGATATGTCTGGTTTAATTGTCATTATGTTACCTCTTCATTCCAATCGGTCATGATTATTTTTACTGTGTCACCATTTTGTTTACTTGTTTCATTTTCTGGGCAGATCGCTAACCCGTTTGACTTTGACATTGATGTCAGTATATTAGATCCTTGTGGACCTGTAGGTGTGGCGATGAATCCACTATTTGATTCACTAACTACCACTCGAGCATACACTCTTCGTCCATCGAAGTTATGGATTGTACCATTTAATGTCCCAGATACAATAGTTCTATTAAGTTTTTGTTTACCTCGCATCTTTAGAATTGAAGGCCTGCCAAACATTTCAAATGCTACTAATGCGCTCACAGGGTTTCCGGGTAATCCGATCAAAGGGATAGTTGTTCCTTTGATATTTATTATTCCAAAAGCTAGAGGCTTAGCGGGGCGCATTCGGACTGACCAGAAATTCATTTCCCCGTTTTTTGTGAGTACTTCTTTTACAAAGTCATAATCTCCTTTTGACACTCCTGCTGATGTCAGTATGAGGTCACAATCATAGCACGCATTTATCGCCTTCTCGAGGTCTTCTAAGGTATCTTCTGCAATGCCTATACGTTTAGCAATCCCTCCAGATGCTTGGATGGCAGCGCATAATCCATAACTATTACTGTCGTAGATTTTTGAATGGCCCAAATTTTGACCTAACTCAGTTAGTTCATCCCCTGTAGATATCACACCTACGACAGGCTTGCGGATCACTTCAGCATGACTGAGGCCTAAGGAAGCCAACACGGCGATCTCTTGCTGCCTTATACTGATGTTTGATTCTAGGATCAAGTCACCTATCTTGACATCTTCCGCTGCAGCTCGAATGTTAGCTCCCTCGGGTATCTTAGTGTTGATAGAGATTTCTTCCAGAGAGACATTGTTACTGAGTCTAGAGACTTCGTCGGTTTCTTCAAATGGGACTACGGCTGTTGCGCCGTAAGGGATTGATGCACCGGTCATGATTCTTACTGCAGTTCCATGCGAGACAGTTATGGTAGGGACTGAACCTGCAGGCACGGTTCCAATCACTTTGAGCGTGATCGGGTTTGATTCTGTGTATCCAGCTACATCATTTGCTATTACAGCGTATCCGTCCATGCCTGAATTAGGGGTCGGGGGCAAATTTATACTCGAGTAAATATCGGTAGCTAATGTATAGCCTAAAGTTTCTAGGATGGGTTTATTTGTAGTAGGCAACTTTTGGAAATGCTGGAGGATTGACGTCAAAGCATCTTCAACTGATAGCATATCTTCATCTACGTGTTTATGTATGTGTTCTTCCATGCCTAATCCTTGTATTGTCGTAGTCTTGCTGCAAAACTTTTTTTCGATTGATCTATTATGGCGTCTATTTGTTTGGAGATTTGTTCGTTGGTTAATGTCTCACTCATACTTTGAAAATGAATACGTATACCTAAAGATTTTTTCCCTGGGTCTAGCTCATCTCCAGAATATACATCAAATATATCTACTGCTGTCACGTAAGGCTGCTTTAGTATCTGTGCTGTGATATCAGAAGAATTAGTAGTGTCATCAACTATTAAAGCGAGATCTCTGATTGCTTCAGGGAATCGGGAAATTTGTTCAAATTTATTGTTTGCGGGAGGGTTGGCAGAGAGTATCTTCGATAATTCTATATCGAACATGAACACAGGCTCTAGTTGGATATCAAAATTTTGCAATACAGATTTTTTCACTCTACCTATAGTTCCAATTACAGTGCCTAGGTACGATATAGTTGCGGATTGATTTGTTTCATAACTCCCGTCCGAACCCAGCGAGTACTCTACATTTATATTAAGTCCAGCGAATACCTGTTCCAAGATTCCTTTGGTGTCATAAAATGATATATCTTCCGGATGGAGATTCCAGTGATTAGGACTCTTTTGACCAGTACATATTCCGGTGATTCTTTCATTCTCGTTTGGTAACCCTTCATCACTGGGGTAGAACACTCTACCTAATTCAAATAGTTTGAATGGGCCTTCTGAATAAAATTGATTTTGTTGTAGTGTGGCCAATAAACTTTGTCTAAGGGATGTTCTTAGTTGAGTGTAAAGACCACTCATTGGGTTTAGCACATTTATTGATTTTGGTAGTGTATCTGATAATTCTAGTTTTGCTATTGAGGAGTCATCTGTAAGTGGGTATGAGATAATTTCTTGGAGGCCCGATTTCACGAGGAGATCCCTGATCGCTTCTTTCTCGATGTAAGGATTGTTTGTTTGGTGGTGAGGGATTTGTGAAGACAGCATCCTTATCGGAACTTCGTCATAACCTACGATCCGTATGATTTCTTCTACTAGATCTTCGGGCAACGTAATGTCATTTCTCCAATAGGGAATCGTGCACACTAATTCATGTTCACTAACTTCGGAACATGTGATCCCTAAGCTGGTTAAAACGTCTAAGCATTTAGGAATTGCAATATCCATTCCTAATATCGAAATGATTTTGTTAGTAGTTAGTCTGATTTCTTGAGATTCCTTCTCTGGATCAGTGTCTACGTCGATATAGGCATCTAGATAACTCGCTTCTAGCATTTGTGTGATGAGGCTTATAGCTCGATTCAACCCATAAACGGGTAATTCTGGGTTGAGAGACTTTTCAAATCTGATAGATGCATCAGTCTTCACCCTATACTTGTCAGAAGATTGCCGGTTATTAAACCCATCGAAGCTTGCTGATTCTAGTAGAATATCTGTGGTGTGCTCGGTTATTTGAGTGCTTTGACCACCCATGATTCCCGCAAGAGCGATCGGGTTTGACTCATCGGCTATTACCAAGGTTTCTGTATCAAGACTGAGAGTCTGGCCATCTAATAATGTGATAGATTCGTCTTCAGAAGATCTCCTTATTTTAACAACATTGTTAGGTATAGTACTGAGATCAAAGGCATGCATAGGTTGGTTAAGCTCATACATAACGAAATTTGTAATGTCTACAATATTATTTATTGGGTTGAGGCCTGTTTTCTTGAGGCGATCTTTTAACCAATCTGGAGATTCTTGTATTTTCACATTCTTGATAATTGCTCCTGTGTAACGAGGACAGAGGTCTGGAGCTTCTATTTTGATAGTTAGTGTATCATTAGTACTGGTTGTAGGTGGGGCCATGATGGGCATGCATAAGGTTTTGTTTGTAAGTGCAGCTATCTCTCTCGCAATACCTGTTACAGAGTAGCAATCGGATCTGTTAGGGGTTAGCTCAATATCCAGCACTGTATCAGCTAAAATGGATTCAACATTGATACCAACTTCGGTTTCTTCAGGTAAAATTAGGATCCCGTTATGGTCATCACCAATTCCTAGTTCCAATTCTGAGCATATCATCCCTTCGGAGGTGACACCTCTAATTTTGCTGGGTTTCAGCGTTTCATAAGTACCAGACCTAGGATTGTAGAGTTTAGAACCTGGTCTGGCTAAACAAATTTTTGTACCTTCTTGCACGTTCGGCGCACCGCATACGATTTGTAATCGCTCAGAATTGATTTCTACGGTACATAAAGAAAGCCGGTCTGCGTTGGGGTGTTTCGCTACAGATGTGACTAGTCCCACGTAACAATGTTTCCATCCACCTATAGAGATAATTTCATTAACTTCTAGTCCTGCCATTGTTAATCGGTGTGCTAGTTCCTTTATATCACTTTCGATATCAACGTATTGTTTTAACCAGTTTACTGAGAGTTTCATATAAAGATAGTCTCTGTTTTAGAATTGCCGTAGGAATTTCAAATTGTTTGAGTAAAAATGCCTGATGTCGTCTATCCCGTACTTGAGCATTGCAATTCTTTCAGGCCCCAAACCAAAGGCAAATCCTGTGTACTCTTCTGGGTCATATCCCACTCCTGATAAAACTTTAGGATGAACCATGCCGGCACCCATAATTTCGATCCATCCCGTGCCTTTGCAGATCCGACATTGGGAATTTGATCCACCGCATGAAAAGCAGTCAATCGACATATCTACGCCAGGTTCCACAAAAGGGAAATAGTCACATCGAAATCTTACTTTTCTGTCTGATCCAAACATTTGTCGTGCAAATTCATACAATGTTCCCTTTAAGTCGGAGAAATTTATCCCTTTATCTACAGCAAGTCCTTCGATCTGGAAGAAATGCCATTCGTGCGTAGCGTCTGTCGCTTCGTATCTGTAACATTTCCCAGGTACTATGACTCGGATCGGAGGAGACGTTTGCTCCATAAGTCTTGCTTGCATGGGAGAAGTGTGAGTCCTGAGTAAGATAGTATTTTGTGTGTTTAACTCTGTATTATCTATCCAGAGTGTATTCCACATGTCTCTCGCGGGGTGGCCTAAAGGGATATTAAGTTTCTCAAAATTGTAAATATCCCACTCTACTTCTGGGCCTTCTGTTATATCGAATCCCATACGAATGAAAATTTGAGATATTTCCCGCACAACTTGCGTCGTGGGGTGTAATTTACCTTGGTAAAGAGGAAATCCAGGCAGAGTTACGTCTAAACCTTCAGCTGTGTTAGTTTCATTGTTGACCCTGCCGACAGCGATTGTAAGTAATGTCTCTAACGATTCTTTAGTTTTGTTAGCTTCAATCCCAACCGCTCGCTTGTCTTCGGCTGATAGGCTGGGGATTCCGCTCAGTAATTGTGCAAGGGCTCCCTTTCTTCCAAGGAATTTAATTCTCCAAGCATCAATCCCGTCGGATGACTGTATTGCATCTAGTTCTTCCGAAGCATTTTTATGGAGGTCTTTTAAAGTTTGCGGACTCAGTTTGGTCAAGTGAAACTCGATTTACAATTTAGTTTGGAATGACTGTAAATCCAATATATCAATCCGGGCTTAATTATAGTTTTCTATGTTACAGTGGTCAAGAATCACAAGACTAAGTATTTGTATATGAACAAACTTCAAAGTATGGTCAATCGATTGAGATACCCTGGCTGGACAGTATTTCTACTATCATTCTGTAATTTAGTGGTGGAAGGTGGGGCCAAGAACGTTGAATCTGTATTTTATCTAGCTTGGAGGAACGGATTCAAGCGAGGTGCTACCGTAACCTCATTAATCTTTTCACTAGGTGGGTTATTGGGAGCTATTGCATCTCCTTTTTTAGGAAAACTATTAGATAGATTAGGGCCTAAAACATTTTTT
The DNA here is from genome assembly GCA_964343075.1 of uncultured Dehalococcoidia bacterium. Lineage (GTDB taxonomy): Bacteria > Chloroflexota > Dehalococcoidia > Lucifugimonadales > UBA3495 > UBA2588. The sequence goes on from CAYFGT010000001.1 coordinate 41,797, forward strand.
GTTATTGCAGGGCTTGTGATCCTGATTGGTTGGCAGTTGAGTAGTTACGCTCCGGGTCTCTGGTATCTGTTTCTGTTTTATAGTTTTGTAGCTGCGCTTGGACATACCTCAATATCATCGTTTACTGCTATGGCTACTTTATCTCCTTGGTTTTCTAATACCAGAGGGACAGTTCTGGGATTAGCAGATTCAGGAAATCCGTTGGGGCAGGCAATATTTACCCCTCTTTCCCAGTTATTGGTATTAGGATTAGGTTGGCGATGGTCTTTCAGAATAATAGGACTAATATTTTTCATGCTGATTTTTCCTCTCAACTTATTGTTCCAAAAACCTATACCGGTTTGGGACGATGAAGTGGATGAAGAAGAAAATGATCAAGTGATATCTAATTACTCTGACTTTAAAGCCTTCAAAGTTAAGTCAGTGTGGTGGATGGTTGGGGCAAGAGGATTCTTATCTATATCCAATCAAATGATCAGATTGCATATATTAGCCTATTTTGTTTTGTCTGGATATGACCAAATGAGCGCAGCAACAGCGGTCGGATTAATAGGTGTAGTGAGCGTAATGGGCCGTCCAAGTTTGGGATACATGTCGGATAAATTTGGCAGAGAGATAATGTTTACGCTAGGCATAGGGCTTCAAATTATCGCGATTCTTATACTTGTATTGACAAATAATATGAATACAATTCTCCCTCTTTTATTGTATGTGGCTTTTTCAGGTTTAACCGATGGGATAGGAGGTCTCATACTTTCTGCTAAAGCGGGAGATATTTACCCTAAGATTCATATGGGTGAAATTTTAGGATTGGTAGAAATCGGGAGAGGCATTGGTATAGCTGTTGGCCCCATACTAGGAGGAATATTATTTGACCTAAATGGTGATTACTTGTTAGCATTTGTTATAGCTATGATGCTGTCTTTGGTATCGATACTGTGCTGTTGGATGATTAAGGTTTCTGAAAACTCACTTCAGTAGTCGACTTCATAGCGATTTAGGAGGTAGTATGCCTATAATTCAAAGACCATATGTTCCGCCGGACGATGAAATTCCTAAGGATGAAAACTTCTCTACGCCTGGTACAGTGAATGAGGACGATATATCGGATGAACCGATAACTTTTTATGCTGATTCCCTGCATATATATTCAAGCCTTTATTCCGCAGTACTTTTCTTTGGTGAACAAATGGAAGAACGAGAACCGATATTACGAAGTAGGATTAAAGTCAGTCCTCAGATGCTGAAAGCACTCGCAGTGTTGGCAACTAAGCATGTGAAAGATTATGAGAATGCAATTGGACCTATTGAATTGCCACCTCAGGTTTATGATGCTTGGGAAATTGAATCCGATGAATGAAAATGATGAGCTGTTGGCTGAGGATTGGAGTACTCCTGTTGTTGTAACCCCAGGATTTGATCAGTCTTCTCCAACCGACTGGGATTGGAGTAAGATTGATGCTAGTACTTCAACAAAAGCTGAATATCATATCAATCATAGTGATGTAAGTCAGGTTAGTTTCGATGAATTAAATGATACAGACCTTGACCCCGGTGCTCAATTTCGAATAACTACTGCTATCCCTGTAATAATCATTGATTCATTAGACACTTTTTGGGCAGGCGAGGTTAAGTCAAAATTGCCTCTCACAGGGCTGCGGGTTCCTGTATCTGGAGACACAGTCAAGGAAGCAAAGCATAAACTGGCAGAAGACTTGGCTGCACAGTTTAGATTACTATTGATTTTAAATTCTTCCATGGAAGGGAAATTAGCTCCAGGTCTTAAGAAGAATCTGGAGATTTATGCTTCGGTATTGGAAACTCGTCCAACTGTTTAGATCAGTTAATAGTTAATAAGACTTCTTCTATGTGATTGATAGCATCCTCCAGAGGAGTGGTGTGGGTTTCTAAAGTTCTGCGGGATTTTATTTCACAGATACCGTTCTTTATATTTCGAGGGCTAATCACAATTTGGAGTGGTATACCAAATAGTTCGGCATCTCTAAATTTGACTCCTGCGCTTTGATCGGGGCGATCGTCAAACAAACAAGGGATACCTTTCATGTTCAAGGAATTGTACATTGAGTTGGCGACTGAGTTACAGTCTGGGTCAGTTGAATTTAAGGCGATCAAATGGACTTTGTAAGGACTTACAGCTTTAGGGAAAATTATTCCTTTATCATCGTGATTGGCTTCTACTGTTGCAGCTAATAACCTTCCAACACCTATACCATAACAACCCATTAATGGAAGCTTTTGCTTGCCTTCTTGGTCGGAATAATAGACTCCAAATGACTCTGTGAAAAAGCTCCCCAGTTTGAAGATGTGTCCGATTTCAATACCTCTTACCGCGTTAAGCTGTTCCCCACATGTTTTGCATGAATACGCCGCAGTGACGGCTGCGATGTCTGCAACTTGTGAGACGTTAAAATCCCTATGATAATTGACATTTTTGATGTGGGTGTCTGGTTTATTCCCCCCCGCGATCATATTTTTTTGCTTTGTTACGGATTCGTCACCTATTATGCTTAGTTGGTTGATGCCTATTGGAGACATTGAACCTGGTATAAGACCTAATTGCTCAAGTTCTGATGGAGATGCAGGTCTTAATTGTTTGGGATTCAACAAATTTTTAAGTTTAACTTCATTTATAGTAAGATCTCCTCGAATACATACCATAGTTATCTTGCCGTCTATGTTATAGCACAAAGTTTTTAATGTGTCGGATGGATTGACATCCATAGTTTTACACGCTTCTTCGATGGTTTTAACCCCTGGGGTGGCCACCTCCAATAAAGGGAGCTCTGCAACATCAGTATTGGCTGTAATTGTGCCAACCGCTTTTTCTACGTTGGCTGTGTATTTACATTTAGGGCAAGTAATTACAGTATCTTCTCCTGAATCAGTAGGGAAAATGAATTCGTGAGAATCTTTTCCTCCGATTGCACCACTATCTGCTTCAGCCATCAGGACAGGTATTTGGCATTTTTCATATATGTTTGTATAAGCTGTAGCCATAGAATTGTAGATCAGGTCTAAAGATTTTTCGTCAGGGCTGAAGCTATAGGCATCTTTCATTGTGAATTCGCGTACTCTAATTAGTCCAGCTCTAGGTCTTGCCTCGTCTCGGAACTTAGTTTGAATTTGATAAAAGGTGAACGGTAGATCTTTGTAACTTTGGATTATAGATTTACTGATAGTAGTTACAGATTCTTCATGAGTAGGTGCCAACACTAATCCTCTGTCCCGTCTGTCTGTAAGAGTGAATAAATTGTCTCCAAATGCTGAAGTTCTACCTGTAGTCTCCCAAAGCTCTTGAGGTTGTATGTGAGGCATTAATATTTCTTGTGCGCCTACGTTATCCATTTCTTGCCGTATTATATTTTCTATATTTTTGATGGTTTTGAGGGCCAATGGTAAATATGAATATATACCTGCTCCAAGTTGGTGGATAAATCCGGCTTTAGTTAATAATGAATGGCTAATCGTATCAGAGTCTGATCCACTTTCACGTAATGTTTTATAAGCTAGTTGAGTAAGCCTCATGGAATTCTCGTCCTTTCCCCAGTTGATTTTAACCAGTTTAACTTAAGTGGCACTGGGTATGTTTTCTATCTCTTCCATCAATGCGGAGAGCATATTCTCTTCCGGTACCACTTTTACTTTTTCACCTTTTTTAAAAATTATAGCTCTGCCAGCTCCAGCGGCAATCCCTATGTCAGCGTCTTTAGCTTCTCCTGGTCCATTGACTTCGCATCCCATGACAGCGACTTTGATGTTCTTATCTGTTTTCTTAAGCAACTGGTCTACATCATTGGCCAATTTCCTTACGTCTACGTCTGCTCTGCCACAGCTGGGACAAGCGACAAGAGTAGTCCCTTTGGTTCGTAAGTTCAAAGCCTTTAATATTTCGAATCCAGCCTCTACTTCTTTCACAGGATCATCGCTGAGAGATACCCTAATCGTGTCTCCTATCCCTTCATATAGTAAAACACCAAGACCTACAGCTGTTCTTATTGATCCTGAGTAAGCGGTACCAGCTTCAGTAATACCTAAATGGAACGGGTAAGGAACTAATTTCGACAAGCTTCGATAAGATTCTACAGTTGTTGGAACATCGAAAGCTTTCATTGATATTTTGATATCGTCAAAATTCATTTGCTCTAATAAGCTGATCTCCCATAGAGCAGTAGCAACCATATGATCTACTACGCTATATTCTCCTGCAGTGTTTTGGCCTGCTTTGGGGAGTTTATTTACCATGTCCATATGCCTGGAGAACCCTCTAGTTTTCCCAATCCCGCCAACTGGAGGGAGACTGCCAAAATTCACTCCAATTCTTATTGGTATAGAGCGGGATTTAGCTACTTTAACCACCTCTTTGATTTGTTCTGAATCTCGTAAGTTCCCAGGATTTAATCTCAGACAATCTACTCCATTTTGGGCAGCTTTAATGGCTAATTTATAATGGAAATGGATATCTGCGATTACAGGAATTTGTACCTGCTTCTTAATGGCTTTTAGCGCTTCTGCGGCATCCATGTCTGGAACAGCACATCGGATTATTTCACAACCTGCTTGTTCTAGTGCTTTTATTTGGGCTACTGTTGCTGCGACGTCACTTGTATTAGTTTTAGTCATGCTTTGTACGGTTATGTCGTGCGTTCCACCAACTTTGACATTCCCGACTGAAACAACACTGGTACTTCTTCTCATATATCGGCCTCTTGAGTTTGCAAAGGTTATTATCCTCCTAGGAACGGCTCGCCTGTAATTATTCTTTGTATATCTTTCATTGTAACAATAATTATTAGACTTATCAGGAACACAAAGCCCATTGCGTGAAACAAATTTTCTTTATGCCTAGGTAACTGTTTGCCACCTCTCAGTATTTCGATTAAAACAAACAATAGTCTGCCACCGTCTAACATTGGGATTGGAAGTATATTCAAAATTGCTAAATTTATACTGATTATAATTGAGAGTATAACCAATCCTTGAAAACCTGCTTGCTTGGCGACTTCTCCTGTTATTTGCGCTATTCCTACCGGTCCAGTAATTTGATTCTGTACGTCTTTGCCTACAATGTTTCGAAATTCAGTTTGCAAGGCGTCTAGTAAAGCGATCGTCCGTGTTACGCCTCCGGCCAGAGCTGTCCACGGAGGTTCAGATGCCTTCACAAACTCTTGATTGATAGTGATTATGCGAATTCCGCTAACCCATTGTTTTATGCTGTCTTCGTATGAAGGCGTGACTGTAGCTGTCATTTGTTTCCCTGACCTTTGAATTGTCCAGCTTGAAGAACTGCCTTGTGAAAGGTTAAGAATGCTTCGTAGATCGGAAGGGGACGAAACAGGTGTCTGGTCTACTTTTAGTAGTACATCTTTCGGGATTATGCCAGCTTGTTCAGCAGGTGATAATGGTATCACTTCAATGATTTGTATTTCTCCGGTATTTTCGACAGGAACATTGTGTGGAATAATACTGATTAGTGTGAATACTATTACAGGATAAATCAAGTTCATAAAGGCGCCCGATACTAAGATGATGGCTCGTTGCCATGCTGGTTTACTTGCTAAACTGAATGGAATTGTTGAATCCGTTTCGCCCGACAATCTAACAAATCCACCTAAAGGAAATAAATTGAGCGAATATATCATATCTGCCACAATGATTTCATTTGTTCGAATCTCACGAATTTTGCCCTGATGAACCAACCCCTGTTCAGTGTCTTTACTAGTTATTGGATTTAAGTGATCTGAAATAAAGTCTGCGGTCAATTGTTCATCAGACCATGACGATTTTATTTGTATGACTTGACCGACTTGCAACGGGTCGTGCGTTTGGACAACTGTGCTGGGAGACAAGGCTATAATTGATTTACCTGTATACATCTTTAGAACCCTAGGTGGATAACCTACCCCGAATTCCAGAACTTTTACACCGAACCATCTAGCTGTGAATAAATGACCGAATTCATGGACTAATACCACAACTAGCAATACTGCTACGAAGCTTATTATAGTTACCACTGCATCACTCACACAGATTTAATCTTACAAAATTCTAAGGTCTTTTTTGAAGCCCAATTTACAATTTCTTGAATATCTTTAATGTCGCGATAAGTAGAATTGGAATGTATGCTAGATATTTCATATAGTATCTTTGGGATGTCTGTATATCTGATTTTAGCATCCAGAAATTGGTCAACTGCTATCTCATCTGCTGTATTTATGACTATAGGATAGGTACCTCCTAGTTTTACCGCTTGTAATACGATGTTATACGCGGGGTATCTATCATGATCCATGGGGAAGAAGTCCATATTTATAGCTTGGCTGAAGTCTAGATTTTTGAGTTGGGGATTTGCAATATTATCCGGGTAAAATAGAGCATATTGTATGGGTATCTGCATATTGGGATTGCTGATCTGAGCTTTTATTGAGGCATCTTCAAACTCCACAAGTGAATGGACAAGACTCTGGGGATGCAATACTGCTTCTAGCTTATCCCACGGCATATCAAACAACCAGTGAGACTCTATAATTTCGAAGGCTTTATTAACCATAGTAGCTGAGTCGATTGTGATTTTTTTGCCCATTGCCCAGTTAGGATGTTTGAGTGCTAAGTCAGGAGTAATATCTTTTAGATTCTCCACGGGTATGTCTCTTACTGAACCGCCTGATCCGGTTATTATTAACTTTCTAACGTTTTTAGATTCACCTATGCATTGCCATATAGCACTAGGTTCACTGTCAACAGGATATATCTTTCCTTGTGAGCTCCGTTCAGCCTCTTTTATAAGGTCTCCGGCAATAACGATGGGCTCTTTGTTAGATAAGGCAACCGTTTTCCCTGATTTGAGAGCGGCTAATGTTGGTTCTAATCCGACTATGCCAGAAGTGGCCATTACCACAATGTCTATTTCTGGTAAGGTGCACATTTCTTCTAATCCAAGGAATGACACAAGGTTACTATTTATCTCTGAATTAAGGTTGCAATTGACATATTGGGGGTTAAATTCTTTTATCAGTTTATTGAACGCAGTTGTGTTATCACCCGCAGCCATTGCTATAACCGATAATTTGTCCGGGAATTGCCGAACTATTTCCAGCGTTTGAGTTCCAATTGATCCAGTACAGCCGATTATTGCTAGCTTTTTCATTTCTAAGATATGATCCAAAACATATAGTATGATACTGGTAAGGTGAATAAAAGACTATCTATCCTATCCAGTAGTCCTCCGTGCCCAGGCATAAATCGACCAGATTCTTTAATATTTATAATCCTTTTTAGTTTTGATTCAAACAAGTCGCCAAGTTGAGCAGCAATACAAATTATCATTCCAATAACTAACATGTTCAGAATTGTTATATTGATTGGTAGTATGCTGCCTAGCACAAGAGACATTATAACCCCTAGGACAAATCCTCCAATGCTCCCTTCCAGAGTTTTATTAGGACTTATCAATGGCATTATTTTAATGTTTCCGAACAGCTTACCGCATACATAGGCCCCAGTATCACTTGTAAAGGTAATTATTATTGTAATTAACAGAATTATGGATCCAGAGAATTTGGTTATAGATGTTGCTTGATAGAGTAATAAACCATGTGAAAATAGCAAACCGGTGTATACTGGCATCCCTATCGAATACAACATTGTACCGAAAGAATTGGTAGTTGATGTACCGACTACATAAATAGATGAAACAACCAGCAGGCTTATAATGATGAACGCACTTATATAAGTGAAATTTATCAGACTTGGCGATACTAATGATGCCAGCATAAATAACGGAGCGGAAAGGAATATTATAATTTTGGGATTATTATAAGGAATAAACTTTATTGCTTCGTAAGTTGCGGCTACGCAGATCGCAAAACTTGCCAAAAAAAACCAAATGCCCCCAGTGTATAAAATTAATCCTAGTATTATGGCTCCACAAATTGATGATATAAGTCTAGTAAGCATATTATTATTCAGCCTCCACATTACCAAAACGGCGTTGCCTGGTTTGGTATGAGAGTATCGCTTGATTTAGATCATTAACTGTAAAGTCTGGCCATAGTACGTCAGTGATGTAGTATTCTGCGTAAGCCGATTGCCAAAGGAGGAAATTACTAGTTCTAAATTCGCCTCCTGTCCGAATGATTAGGTCAGGATCAGGTATATTAAAGGTGTATAAACTACTTGTTATGGTGGTCTCATCGATTGTTTCTGGCGATACTTTACTTTTAACTATTTTTTTAACAGCGTCTACCAGTTCTTTTCTTCCGCCGTAATTTATTGCGACGATAACTGTTAGTCCCGTGTTTGTTTTGGTAGTTTTTACTGCATGTTCGATGGAGATGCGAGTACTAGTATTTATTCCTTTTAAGTCCCCGATATGCACAATTCTAATATTGGATCGTATCAGCGTGTCCAGTTTGTTACTTAAAGTAGCTCTTAACAGGTCAAAAATCGAGCTAACTTCGGTTTTTGGCCTATTCCAATTTTCTGTGGAAAATGCGTACAATGTTACAAAGAGAACACCTAGACGTGCAAGGTGTTCTATAAGAGTCTCTATCGAATCCACACCATGCTTATGCCCATCTGTTCGCTCCATACCGTGTTTGTTAGCCCATCTACCATTACCGTCCATGATGAAGCCTATGTGTTTAGGTATGTGAGAAGTCATTCTATTAAGTGGATGTTTGTCCGACATCGTTATATTTGCATTATTTCTTTTTCTTTATTGGCAAATATTTCGTCAATTGTGTTTATGTGAGTATCCGTGAGTTTTTGGAGTTGATCCTGTAGTCTTTTGTTATTGTCTTGTGAGATCTCTTTGTTTTTCTCTAATTTTCTTAGACTGTCTATTCCGTCTCGGCGTATATTTCTGATAGACACTTTGCTATCCTCGGTTCTTTTTTTCAGGATTTTCACCATTTCCACTCGACGTTCTTCGGTTAGTGGAGGGATTGGTATTGTGATTAAATTACCATCATTTGAAGGATTAAACCCCAATTCCGAAGTGCTAAGGCTTTTTTCTATATCTGTGAGTGAACCCTTGTCCCAAGGCTGCAGGAGGATAGTTTGGGCGTCTGGAGTCGTTATAGTTGCTAATTGGATGATAGGTGTCGCTGAACCGTAATAATCCACCATAATATTTTCAACCAATGATGGAGTTGCTCGTCCGGTTCGGTATCCATTGAGATCACGAATCAGAGCTTCTGCGGACTTATCCATACGGTCACCCGAATTGGTTATTATGGTATCAGGGTTGTTTTCTGGATTTGTTTCATTTGCCATAGGAACCTCCACGAATTAGCGTACCTTCTTTGGTGCCGCTAATTATATTATTCATACTGCCTTTTTTAAATATGTCGAATACAATGATGGGTAAGTTGTTGTCCATACATAAAGTAAGTGCTGTCGCATCCATTACTTGCAACCGGTCATTGATAGCTTTCATATATGATAACTCATCATATTTAATAGCTTTGGGATTTTGCTTGGGGTCAGAATCATAGACTCCGTCGACGCCATTTTTGGCCATTAAAAGAACTTCAGCGCCGATTTCTAAGGCCCTTAAGGATGAAGCCGTATCCGTAGTCATGTATGGATTCCCTGTACCAGCGCAGAAGAGAACGACTCTTTCTTTGTCTAAATGTCTTATAGCTCGTCTTCTGATGTAAGGTTCTGATACGGTTTGTATGTGTACAGCACTTTGTGTCCGGGTAGTAACTCCATTTTTTTCCAAGGCATCTTGTAGCGCTAATCCATTGATTACAGTTGCTAACATACCGGAATAATCAGCAGTGGCTCTGTCCATCCCTCTACGCTCTGCTTCCTCTCCTCTCCAGATGTTTCCTCCTCCAATTACAATCCCTAATTGGATTCCGAGATCGCAAGCTTGTTTGATTTCTTTTGCCAGGTAGTCGACGGCATTGGAGTCAATGGCTTCTGTTGAACTGCCTCTGAGAGACTCACCACTAAGTTTTAACAGAATTCGCTTAAATGGTGGAGTATTCATGGATGTTTTATTCGCCTAATCCTAGTCGAGAAAATCTGACAACTCTAATGTTTTCTCCAACTTTGGCTGCCAGTTCTTGGATTAAGTCTCCTATCGATTTGGAACTATCCTTGATGTATGGTTGTTCTAGTAGAACCACCTGAGCATCTGGGCTATCATCATTACTATCTTTGTCGTTAACAGAGATATATTTTGGTGCCATGGCTGCTACCTGCATTGCTATTTCATGAGCTAATTCTTGGAAATCTTCTGTTCTCGCTACAAAGTCTGTTTCGCACCCGAGTTCGAGTAGAGACCCTACCCTTCCACCAGTATGGATATAAGACTCAATTAGACCCTGGCTGGTTTCTCTATCAGACCTCTTTGCTGCCTGAGCGAATCCTTTTTCTCTTAGGAAAGCCATCGCTTTCTCAGCGTCGCCATCATTCTCTTGCAGGGCTTCTTTACATTCCATGATTCCGGCGCCTGTTAGTTCTCTTAATTGACGTATTTGATCTACAGTTACCACTGATTTGACTCCTGTTGTTTATTGTTCTTTGGTAGTTTAGCTATTTGTGTCTTCGGATTCTGTTTCGGTATTTGAAATGTCAGCGGGTTCAGTCTCTGTAACGATTACATTTTCAGGTGTTTCAGCAGTTTCTTCTACCGCCTGTTGTACTTCTTCCGAATCAACTGGAGCATTCGATGCTTCTGTTGAGTTTGGTACTAATTCTTCTTGCATATTGGGGTTGAAGTCTTCTTCACTTATGGAGTCGGTGGCTTGGTTACTTTGTAATATATCCGTACCTGCAATCACAGCATCAGCCATTTTAGCTGTAATCAATTTGATGGCTCGTACCGCATCATCGTTTCCAGGTACTATATGATGGACTTTGTTGGGATCGCAGTCGGTGTCAACTATAGCGAATATTTTGACTCCTAACTTTTGTGCTTCTGCTATACAGATATCTTCTTTTCCGATATCAACCACAAAAAGTGCATCGGGGATTTTCTCCATTGAACCAATTCCTTGGAAGTACTTTTCAAGTTTGGCGAGTTTTTCAGATAATTTTGTTCCTTCTTTTTTAGGGAGAAGCTCGAAATATCCTTGGTCACGTTTTTCTTGGAGGTCTAACATGTATCTTACTCTAGATCTTATGGTAGTGAAGTTGGTGAGCGTACCGCCTAGCCATCGTTGGTTCACGTACCACATTCCGCAACGTTCTGCCTCTACTTGGATTACTTCTTGGGCTTGTTTCTTCGTCCCTACGAACAGAACTTTCCCTCCGTTTGCGACAAGTTCTGTTAATTCTTGTGCGGCGTCGTTTATCATACCTAGAGTTTGCTGCAAGTCTACAATATGAATCCCATTTCTCTGAGTGAATATGTACCTCTTCATTTGGGGGTTCCATCTCTTTGTTTGATGCCCGAAATGGACTCCTGCCTCTAGTAGGTTTTTCATTGAAATAGGAGCGTTGGGCTCCCGAGTCTCGCTTACATTTTCTTGTTTAGGTAGTTCTGACGACTGTACCATTTGACCTGCCTTAGTTTATTTTTAATATATATCAATAGCGTCTTGATATATGCATTAGATCCTTAACTCGGAGAGTATATCATATACGTATTTAAATACCAACTTGGCGTAGCTAGGATAGAGCACTACATTAAGATAGCTCCAGCTATGAACAATACAAATCCAGCTATCAATCCAGCTCCAATGTCATCAGCTATGATTCCTAAGCCTCCATGAAGTTTCTCAAGGAGATTAACGGGGGGCAGTTTTGTTATGTCTAATAGTCGAAATAATAGAAATGCTGCGCACAGCCACCAGATAGTGTTAGGCGCTAGTATACAAGTGATCCACATCCCGATAACTTCATCAATCACAATATGTTTAGGGTCAGAGGATTTGTCAGGGATTATGAAATTACTCAATAAAATGCTTATTGCAGATAGAGATGTGACTGTCATAATTGAAAATGAGAGTGGCAAATGGCTTAAGAAAAAATGATAGGTTATTATCGCAAACAAACTTCCCCATGTTCCAGACGCGAAAGGGATGAACCCTATACCCAGTACAGAGGTGTATGAATAGGAAAGTTTTTTTACTAACATTGGTGCATTATGTTTTCATTACGTAGTTTTTTCAAGTACATCACGCTTTGACTATCAGGACCAGATTTTGAATATCCAGGTACTTCGAGGATAAATGGAATATCTGTGTCCTTAAGTCGGTGCATCAAGTTTTGAAATCCAATATCTCCAATATGTCCGTCACCAAGATTTTCGTGCCTGTCCAATTTAGATCCTAAAGGCGTTTTTGAATCATTAGCATGTATGAGATGGAGATTGTTTAATCCTATTTCGGACTCTATTAAAGAAATTATTTGGTCACATGTGTTGTAATCCCTAATATCATAACCGCATGCAAAGGCGTGCTGAGTGTCTAAGCAGATTCCAATACGTGAATCTCCGATATTTTTAATAATATCAATTATTTGGTCGAAATCCGAACATAACTGGGTTCCTGCACCTGCCATGTTTTCTATTGATATGAGAGTTCGTGGTGGTGTCTGATCAAGAACCTGCTTAAGGGCGTCTTGCAGTATACCTTGCCCTTTGATTTGACCGATTCCTTTGTGATTGCCAGGGTGTAATACAACACTGACAGCACCTAAGTCATTCGAAATATTTAAGAAATCAACCATAGCGTTGATGCTTTTGCGTAAATGGCTGTTATCTTCAGTCGCCAGATTTAACAGATATATTGCGTGTAGATATACGCTTTCGATTTTGGATTGTTTAATTTTATGTTTAAACTCTAGAGCATCTTCTGGCTGTAGCTCTTTAGTTGCCCAACTATGAGGTGCGGATGGAAAGATTTGAATCGACTCACACTTCAATTCCATACCGCGATTGATTCCATTAGAATATCCACCACTAGCGGATACATGTGCTCCCATTAACATAACGTTTGTCCGTATTGTTATACTTTTGAACATTATACATAAGGTTGGTTTCATGAAAGCCATATTGTTTCATAAAGAATCAGGGATTTTGACTTTTGATGAAAGAGAAGTCCCTCAATTAGGTCGTAAAGATGTTTTGATCAAAGTGCATTATTGCGCTTTTTGTCACCATGATTTATCAGTGATGGATCAACTCCTAAATAGAGGAGTGAAAAAAGAGGTTATATTGGGTCATGAATTATCTGGAGTAATTCAAGAAATTGGTCCAGAGGTTTCCCTCTATAGACCAGGAGATCGAGTTATATCATTTTTAACTAATTCGTGTGGTACATGTGATAGATGTTTGGGTGATAAGTCCTATCGGTGCCGATATGGTCAAGGGATTGGTCACTCTTGTGATGGGGGATTCGCCGAATATGTTGCCGTGTCGGAACATTCTATATACAAGATTCACGACAACATAACTCTAAAGGATGCGTGTATGTTAGGGTGTCCTATTGGAATCATAGAAGAGGCATTTTTTAGGTATAGAGGTGAATTCGGCACGGCTGTAATCCTAGGTGCAACCGGAGGTATTGGCATCCACGGGGTACAGAAGTGTGCGGGTCTATTCGATAGAGTAATTGCGTTAACCTCAAAACCCACATCTGAGGAATTACTGTTACATTATGGTGCTAGTGATGTTGTGGTATATGATCCAACAGATTCTTTTAAATACAAAGAAATTGTTAATGCTCTTACGGATGACAAAGGTGCTGATTTATTCCTAGATCCTGTAGGTTCATCGCTATTTAATGAGTCGTTGAATTGTGTATCGCAGTATGGATGTTTGATGATATTAGGAGACATTGCTGGAGAGCCAATTGGTATTCATATAGCAGATATGCTCTTTAAAGATTTAGATATAATATGTTCTACAGGTAGCAACCGGTTAAGTATTAGTATGGCGGAGCAGGATATTATACTTAATAATATTAAACCAGTAATTTTTGATATTGTGGGTCTAGAAGACTTAGAAATAGTTCGGTCACAAATGCGTAATTCCGCCATAACCGGAAGGATACTTATAAAAATCGCAGGTGAAGAATAGAAAGGAGAAAAATCATGAATGAACAACCGGATGGAACTATCCCATACGTTATAAAAGGAGCTGCTGATGCAAGTTTAACGTCACAAACTCCAGGCATGATCAGAAGACCAGGAGTTACTAAGGAAAGTACTGGTTCTTCTAAGATTTGGCTTGGATTGGTAACTGCGGCGCCCAACGAAAAGGGCCCCCCGCATCATCATGGAGAGGCTGAAACGGCTGCATACATTCTAAGTGGTCATGTGAGGGTGTATTTTGGCGAGAATTTTGAAGAGTTTGTAGAGGCGGGGCCAGGAGATTTTTTGTTCGTTCCTGCGAACACCCCTCATATTGAGGCAAATCCATATGATGTGCCTCAAGAAGCAGTGTTAGCGAGGTCTCCAGATAATATTGTGGTTAATCTAATAGATTAGGCAAGTCTACGCTTACGTCTATTGTCCCAAAATATGAGGAATTGACTAGCAACGAAAATGGAGCTGTATGTTCCTACCGCTACGCCGATTGCAACGACGATTAGGAGTTCTCTTATGCTACTTCCTCCGATAAGAAGCATAGCTAAGATTACAACAATGGTAGTGAAACTAGTGTTGACAGAACGTCCAATGCTTTCACATATGCTAAGGTTGATGTTAGATGCTAATTGCGCATTTGGATATTTGAGACTATTTTCTCGAATGCGGTCAAAGACAACGATGGTGTCGTTAACACTATAACCAACAACCGTTAGAATTCCGATTATGAACATGGAGTTAACCTCTATGTTTAGGGTGCGTCCTAGGATAGAGAATATACCTAATACAATGATAAGGTCATGGACCAACGCCAATATGGCACTAAATCCAAATCTATGGGAGTGTGGAGCCTTTCTAAAGGCGTACCATATATAAGCTAATATAAATATACATGCCACTCCCAGTGCCAACATAGTGTTCCTGATAGTCTCTTTAGCGATTATAGGAGATACAGTGTCAACGTCTACGCTAATCACGGGAGAGATGTTTTCAGATAATGCATACTCTAGTTGCTCTCTTTCGGATGTGCCGTTATCAAGATCTTGGGACAATACTTTTGTTCGGATTAAGTAATCTCTGTCATTGATTCGTTGAATTAACACTGAGGGATGTCCATTGTCTGACATAATTTCTGAAATACGTGATTCATTAGTCCTTTCCGCAAATCTGACAGATAGCACAGT
Organism: uncultured Dehalococcoidia bacterium; assembly: GCA_964343075.1. GTDB lineage: Bacteria > Chloroflexota > Dehalococcoidia > Lucifugimonadales > UBA3495 > UBA2588. Next base: position 57,045 of record CAYFGT010000001.1, read on the forward strand.
GCCACTAGTAAAGTCTATTCCTGGTCGAAGCCCTGAATCGAACGTGGACCAACCAGGTGGAATTATTAATGATACCAAACCAGGAGTGATCAATATTAATGAAATTATTAAATACCAGAACCTTTTTCCAACTATGTCAATCATTCTAAATTAATTACCTTTCGTTTTAATGAGCTATTCTTAATTATGAGTTCGTTTCACGTGTTTTTTCGGGAGTAAATAGGAATTTTTTACCTGATAAGCCTAGCGCAGCAAGAATTTGTAATAAATTGTGGCTTACTATCACAGCGGTAAACATGCTTACAGCAACACCTATGAGTAAGCTAAGGGCGAATCCATTAATCAGCCCGCCCCCTAGTCTATTACCGAAGAAGAGCAACACTCCACAAGTTATAAAGGTAGAGACATTACCATCTCTAATTGCTGGCCATGCTCTGCTAAAACCAACCTCAATAGCTGATGTGACCGTTCGCCCTAATCGTATTTCTTCCTTCATGCGTTCAAATATTAATATGTTGGAGTCGACTGCTAATCCAATGGACAAAATAAGGCCACCTATGTGTGGAAGTGTTAAAGTGATTGGTATGATTTTGAATAGTGCTAAAACTAACATTGTGTAAAATACTAGTGCTATAGCAGCTACAATTCCTCCAACTCTGTAGTATGCGATCATGAATAGTAGTACTAGGGATAGTCCTACAATGCCTGCTAACAGGCTCCTCTGAAGTGACTCTTCTCCTAATAGAGCGTCAACTGAACTTTCTTGTATCAGGTTGAGAGGAATCGGTAACCTACCTGAATCTAACTGAATTGCTATAGTTTGGGCTTCAATACGTGAGAAGTTTCCAGTGATTTCACTGCGGCCGTCACGTATCCAAGCTCTGGATATTGGGGCCAAAAGTTCTTCACCGTCTAATATTATGGCTATACGTTTACCATTATTACCAACTATCCTCTGAGTTAAATTGGAAAATATTTCAGAACCAGCATCATTAAATCGGATATTAATTCCCCATTCACCCGTCTGGCTGTTGGTAGATGCGTATGCTTCAGCTAAATCGTCGCCTGAGAGGCCGATATCTGAATCTGTGTATTCTACGCAAGTTAGATCAGTACAGGTACGCTCTTTAAATTCTAATAGGGCAGTTTTGCCGATTAGCTTTTTTGCTCCTTCAACCCCACCAATGGTTTGTATATATTCCAATTCTCCGTATTTATCTGTCAGCGCAGTTTCCAATCCTGTAACCATTTCTTGTGTCAGGGATACTGATTTGAGGAGGTAAGTGTTAGGCGCAGTTAACTCTAAAGAGGGGGTCGATCTTATAAACAGCGTTTTAATAAAAGATTCCAAAGGTTGTAGCTCAACTGGGTCGGTATTTTGGAAGCTGAAAGTTGTTCGGGATCCACCTATCCCGGGTAGTTGCACCAATATACGATCGTCTCCATATTGCTGGATAATTGGTTCGTCTGTTCCATATAAATTTACTCTTCGTTGCACTGTGTCAACTGCTCCAGTCATTTGAGATGGGGTTGGTTTAGGGACATCTTTCATTTCTAATTCGATTTCGGTGTTGATCAGTAGCCCTTTGTCTTTTATATCCATGACTGATCTTTTTGTCTCTTGGTCGAGATTTTCAGTTTTAACGTAGAATTCAGTATTTTCTTCATTACTGATAACTTCAATGATTTCGACTTTTGATTGTTCTATAAGTTTGGCTACAACTTCTGGTTTGACTTCAGTTCCTGTTTTGATATAGATGGTAGTACCATAGTCAGCTTGGTAAACCAGATGTGCTCCACCTTCCAGATCCAACCCGAGTTTAAGGCCTAATATATTCTCTGAACCTCTTTTTAAAGTCGGTAAGAATCGACCTTCAATATTAATGTTTTGGAAACCTAGTATTAATGTTGCCAGAATTAGTAGTGTTAGCACTATGATGCTAACTCTGATTAAACGGGTTTTCATTATTTATTGCTGTCCTTGGATGGAATTTAGTATGTTGCGGGCACTATCTAAAGCTTCCTCGTAGGTAATAATTTCTCCCAGCGCTTGTTGCTCATGTATTTGCGCCAAAAGTTTACCTATCACTGGTCCTGGTTTTATGTTTAGTTCGGTCATTAAGTTATTTCCATCAATTATTTTAGGTGTTTTAGATACTTCCACCAATTGTTGAGTGTATGTATCAATCACATGAGACATTATTTTAGCACGAGTTGCCCAATCTGAAATGCTTAATTGAGGGCCTTTGGCAGCTAAATAATCTGCCATATGCAGAAATAATACGTCTATCCCTTCAGATTCAAGGTCATTGAAATATTTGTATATTGCTTTATCAGTTGGCTGTTCGACTCCTTGCTGCATGTGGTTAGGGCGCAGATGATGAGTGATTAAAGTGGAAACATAGTTAACAGTGACTGTCTCTAATTTTAATTTTGTTAAGATATGTTTTGACATTTCGGCCCCGATAATTTCGTGATCAGGAAATCTGGTTCTTCCAGATTCTTCAATAGTTTTTGTCATGGGTTTGGCTATGTCATGTAACAAGGCTGCAAGTTTAAGATGAGTTTTACGAGTATGTGTAGTGGATATACTTTGATCGAAGTGGTCTTCGATTTCTTTGGTCCACGGACTCATCGAGTATATAGGCGAATTTTGATGGCCTAAAGTTAAGCGTTCTGCATATTCCAGGCAGTGTAGATTGTGCTCCCATACATCCCAATAATGTTCTTTCGGCTGAGATACCTGTTTCCCGAGTAATAATTCTGGCATTATGATCTCGAGTAAATTTAATCGATCGAGAATTTCTATATGGGATTTGGAATTATTGTTGGATAAGATTTCTAGTAGTTCGAATGTGATTGCTTCTGCTGGACTCATTCGTAGGAGGGAAGAATTTTGTCTGATGCAAATTCCGGTATCAGAATCTATTTTGAATTTTAATGAAGATGCTAATCGTACTGCTCTAAGAAGTCGTATCGGATTATCCTTGAATATTGATGGATTTATCATACGCACTGTTTTGGACAGGATGTCTAGGCGTCCATCAAAAGGATCAATTAGGTCCGCTTGTGAAAACTCTGGAGTATACTCTGATAAATTAAGAGCCATCGCATTGATCGTGAAATCTCGTTCAGATAGATTATCGATAATGCTTGCTTTGGTAAATTTTATGTCGATTTCTCTTAAATGCGAATCGCATAGTGAGTCTTTTAACGTTAGTTTGGTTATGTTGTTTTTTCTATCATCGAAAACTGAACTTATGTCTGTATTTGTCAGTATTGCTGGAAGTAATGATGCTCGAGTCCCTTGAATGAGGATGTCTAGGTCATTGGGGGCCCGATGTGCCAGGCTGTCTCTTAAGAAGCCACCTACTAAGTATCCTTGGGTATCTGGAGGTAATGAATTATTAATTGTATTTATTAATGATGTAAGTCCCATAAAATAATACAGGTTTACGATAGCTCTGAATCTTTGTTGACTTGTACATATTCTGCGTTACCATCTGGGTCAAATTGTATTTTGTAAAATTCATCCTTGGATACTAATTTATCTATGTATACAATGCCGTTTAAATGGTCTGTTTCATGTTGCAAAGCTTGTGAAAATAAACCTTCAGCTTGAATGCGAATTGTCTTTCCGTCCAATCCCATAGCTTTAACCTTTACTTTTTCAGCCCGTAGTGCGACACCTCGGTATCCTGGTAGACTCAGGCATCCTTCTTCTAATTCGACTTCACCTTCTCTTTCAACTATTTCAGGATTTATGAGGACGATGGCTTCTTCCCAGTCAGGCAACTGGATCACGCATACTTTTTCTAGCGACCCGATCTGATTAGCTGCAAGACCTACGCCGTGTTCATGAATCATTGTTTCGATCATGTCGTCTGTAAAATCTGAGAAGTTAGATGGAATTTTGGAAATTTTTCTTGCTTGTGTCCTCAATATTGGATCAGGCAAAAACCTCATTTGCAAGACGGTCACTATGATGCTCCTTAGTATGTGATTGAATTGGAATTATATGGCGCTAGTTTTAGTGTGTAAAGGTTCTTATAAGACATGAATAGGGTCGACATCAACCAAGCAATTCGACTTGGACGAGTATTGAGTTAGTACTCTTTGCACATTAGACCCTCTAACAATCACATGCCAACGATACCGTCCTCTTGCCTTCTTAGGCAGGCCTGGAGCAGGCCCCATTATTTCTATGTTTTTTAATTCATTTCTTTTGACTAGTTCCCGTAGATGCTTGGCAGCTTCTGAGGCATTTTTTTGGCAAGTAGTGTTATTCACGTGAGTGAATACCATGTGCGCCATTCTGGTAAAAGGAGGATTGTTAAACTTTTTACGATTGGCAATTTCCTGGTTGTACATCGCGAAGTAATCATATTTTTTAAGAAGGGATAGTATGGGATGGTCTGGTTGAAATGTCTGTATAAGAGCTGTGGCATCTGAGCCATCCCTACCGGTTCTCCCTATGAATTGATACATCGTAGTGAACCATTGCTCAGATGCCCGAAAATCAGGTAAGTTTATACCCACATCTGCATGGATGGCTCCAACTAATCTTACATTGGCTACATCTAACCCTTTAGCTATCATTTGAGTCCCAACAAGAATCTGGGTTTGACCATTCTTAAAGTTATTGTAAATGGTTTCGTTTGCCTCAAATGAATGGGGTGTATCCCCGTCCCATCTTCCAATGGATATGTTCGGGAAAAGCTTTTGAAGTTCATCAACAACTCTTTTGGTCCCGTTTCCTAAAGTACGCACTTGATTTCCTTTGCATGCTCTGCAGATTTCGTTAAATTTGCGTTTCTTATTGCATGTGTGACAAACCAACGTCTGGTAGTCTTGATGGTATGTCATAACAGTGCTACAGCTAGAACAAGTGACTTTGGTACCACATTCGCGACATGAGACAATAGATGCGCTTCCTCGACGGTTCAAAAATAAGATCGCCTGCTTTTTGTTTTTTAAGCAGGTGTCTAGTTCGTTCAGCAAAGATCTGCTGAATATACTATTATTCCCTTCTAACAACTCTTCTCGCATATCCACAACTTCTATGTTAGTGATGCTAGGATTGGCGGGCCTTGGAACGGCCTTTTCAGGAAGTTCCAATAATTGGTAGAAAGGTCTCTCTGAAGCATTGAAAAACGTTTCAACGGAAGGAGTAGCACTGCCAAGTAGTAAGGTGGCGTTGTTTTTCAGACATAGTTGTAATGCGACCGTTCTTGCGTGATAGAAAGGTTCGATATCTTGTTGTTTGTAATTCCATTCATGTTCTTCGTCTATGACTATTATTCCCAAGTTTGATAATGGTGAGAACAAGGCACTTCTAGGGCCCACCACTATTTTATAGTGCCCTTGTTGGATGTCGGTCCATATTTCGAATTTTTGCCGAGGTGTCATGTTGCTGTGTAGTGTGCACACTTGCCCTGGGAACCGGTGATCTAGTTCCTGTAAAGTTTGCGTAGCTAATGAAATTTCAGGAACCAAAAATATGGCAGTCTTACCGTCATCAATTATTTTTTGGATAAGGGCCATATAGACTTCTGTCTTACCACTCCCTGGTATTCCATGCAGTAAATATCGCTTATGACTGGGATCGCTTGAATTCATGGATTGTCCAATAATATCAACGGCAAGTTTTTGATCACGGTTTAGAACATGAGGTTTGGAAATGGGTAATTGGTCAGGTTCTGGTAAGTTGTTAAACCTTGACCAAGATATCCCGATAGTTCCGGATGATAAAAGCTGATTGAATGTTTTGATTCCTGCGGTTTTCTTAAACTGTGGTAATGATATTCCCTGCGAATCCTCCAGTAATGTAATTGCTTTTGAGCATCTTGAATCCATATGTGCCCAGTGTGTTTTTTGTTCAGAATATGAATGAGAAAGAACAACAGTTTGTGAATATTTTCGTTTGAAAGCTGCTGGGTATTTCTCGACCCTAGAAAGCAGTTTTTGATTGATGAGTTGTTGAAGGCCGTTCTTGGCAAAGGGTTCCAGCAATTTCTGAATTTCTCGTTCGGAGATAGTATGGATTTGGGATAGTTGATTGACTAGACTGCTTAGTTCTCCAGGTATGTTACTTAGTTTTTCATGATTGACGTGGTACATGTATGAGATCTTATTTTTGGCTCCTGGGGGCAAAAATAATGATAGCGAAGTGAATAATGAAGTTTGGTAATGTCGGCTAATCCAAGCACCGATCGCTAGTTGTTGAGAGCTTAATTTGTAGTTGATTTCCGATGATTTTAGTACAGGTTTGATTCTTTTTAATTCGGAAGCTGTTTCATATTGAACGACAATTCCTTGAAGAATATTCTTTCCGAATGGCACCCAGACTAACTCTCCAATGGTAAAAGGAGATAGATCGTTGTTCTGGTAGGTATATGTCTGGAGTTTACCTATAGGTGAATCAACTGCTATTCCGAGTAATTCCATTTATCGTTAACAACGCCTCGAGCAGGTGACAAATACTTAAGATCGAGTGTTGTAGGTATTTTTCTCTTTGATTCTTGCTGCTCTACCTTGCAAACCTCTGAGGTAATACAATCTGGATCTTCGCACTGAACCTCTTCGTGTTACTTCAAGTGAGTCTATTAGTGGGGAATTGTATGGGAACACCCTTTCAATACCTATTCCATTTGCTATTCGACGAACAGTAAAGTTAGATGCTGGTCCATTACCGTTATCTCTTTTAATCACTACACCTATAAAGGCTTGGATTCTTTCTCGATCGCCTTCTTTAATCTTGAAGTTGACTTTGACAGTATCTCCAGGACCGAAATCAGGTAGTTCGTTCTTGTTAGTTTGAAATAATTTGTCGACTTGCATTTGTATTTCCCTAGACATTCATTATTTTGGGCCTTGAAAGTATAACTCGATGGGTACGAACGGTCAATATTTGGTGGTGGGCGATAGTGGACTCGAACCACTGACCTCTTGCGTGTCGAGCAAGTACTCTAACCAGCTGAGCTAATCGCCCTCTAAAATGGATTTATGTTGCAATAATGTATATGTTACGATACCAGTCTAATTTATTCAAAACTTGATCGACACATTGAGGTATGACTAATGAAAATTATGAGATTTAAGCCGTCTAATCGGCTAAATGAAGTGCAAATTGGTATCGTTGATGTTCCCAATAACAGAGTACTTGATGCTAAAGAAACATTAAAAACCATAAACGTTCATACAGAAACGAATACTGCTGTTGAAATTATTCAGATGAACACCACGATGGGAGGAGAATTATCTGACCAATTACAGAATCTCGACGTAACAAATGTACCTGAATGGAGTCTGGACGATGTAGTTTACATGCCTCCAGTAGAAGCGTCTTCGCTGAGAGATTTTATAGCCTTTGAAGAACATATTAAGACAGTTAGAGGAAACCGTGGTGCAGAAGTACCAGATGCTTGGTATGAGATGCCTGTTTACTATAAAGGCAATCACAGGTCATTACTAGGCCATCAAGAAGCAATCGTATGGCCTGACTACAGTGAAGTGGTCGATTATGAATTGGAACTGGGTTTCGTGATAGGGAAAGAAGGTTCTAATATCTCTATAGCAGATGCCCCGTCATATATTGGTGGTTTTACTATCATGAACGATTGGAGTGCACGTGATATTCAATTCAGAGAGCAGTCGGTAGGATTAGGCCCTTCGAAAGGGAAAGATTTTGGCACCTCATTAGGACCTTGGATTGTCACTCCAGATGAATTCAATGTATCCGACTCTCGGATGATAGCTAGAGTTAATTCGGAAATATGGTCGGATAATAACATTGGGAATATATATTGGTCGGTTTATCATATGATAGAGCATGCTTCTAAATGTGAGATTTTGTATCCAGGAGATGTCTTTGGGTCAGGTACAGTTGGCGGAGGTTGCGGCGCAGAACATGGTAATTGGTTACAAAATGATGATGTGATTGAACTGGAAGTTGAAGGCATAGGTAAGCTCAGATCTAAAGTGTCAAAATTGCATTAAGTTTTGTATCATTTGTTATGATGTAGTGATTCTTTAATATAGATCCCAAAAAAAAATCACAGGAGTTAATAATATGACTACTAATGATGGTGGCATCGATGCCTTACTGCAAGAAGATAGGACTTTCCCTCCGTCTGCAGAATTTGTAGCTAATGCTAATATTTCTGACCCTGAAATATATAAGAAAGCTAAAGAAGATCCTGAAAGTTTTTGGTCTGGATTCGCTAAAGAATTAGATTGGTTCAAAGGATGGGACCAAGTATTACAATGGAATGCTCCAGATGCTAAATGGTTTTTGAACGGGACACTCAACGCGTCCTATAACTGCGTAGATCGGCACGTTAAATCGGGGAAAAGAAACAAAGCTGCTCTAATTTGGGAAGGAGAACCAGGAGACTGGAAGGTATACACATATTTTGATTTGCTCCGGGAAGTGAGTAAATGTGCAAATGCACTGAAAAGTTTAGGGGTGCAGAAAGGAGATCGAGTAACTATCTATCTGCCAATGATCCCTGAGCTTGTGATTTCGATGCTAGCTTGCGCACGTATAGGGGCTCCGCATAGTGTGATTTTTGGCGGGTTTAGTGCAGAATCGATTAAAGATCGAGTTGAGGATTCGCAGTCGAAACTGATTATAACAGCTGACGGCGGATACAGGCGAGGAACTATTGTTGAATTAAAACAGAATGTAAATGATGCGATAGATGAGTCTAGTCCAATAAAGAAAAGCTTGGTTGTCCGTAGAACCGGACATGCTGATGGATTGATGGTTGAGGGTAGGGATGTCTGGTGGCATGAGTTAATTGAATCCCAATCAGCAGTATGTGATCCAGAACCAATGGACAGTGAGGATATGTTATTCATGCTGTATACCAGTGGCACAACGGGAAAACCGAAAGGCATCGTTCATACAACAGGCGGTTATATGGTTGGAACGTATGCAACCACAAAATGGATTTTCGATCTGAAAGATGACGATGTGTATTGGTGTACTGCAGACTGTGGATGGATTACCGGGCATAGTTATATTACTTATGGACCACTAGCAAATGGAGCTACGCAAGTCCTTTATGAAGGTTCCCCTGATTATCCCGATAAGGATCGGTTTTGGGAAATAGTAGAAAAATATGGTGTTTCTATACTATATACTGCCCCTACGGCTATTAGAACTTTCATGAGATGGGGAGAAGAATATCCTGACAAACATGATATGTCCACTCTTCGATTGCTAGGTACGGTGGGTGAGCCGATTAACCCTGAAGCCTGGGTATGGTATTGGAAGAATATCGGTGGCGAAAGATGTCCTGTTGTGGATACATGGTGGCAAACAGAAACAGGTTCCGTGATGATAAGCGCACTTCCAGGGATAACAACACTGAAACCCGGCAGTGCTACTCAAGCGTTCCCAGGAATCGATGCAGATATTGTGGACGATAAAGGAAATTCAGTCCCTCCTGGCGGAGGAGGCTATCTAGTTGTTAAGCACCCGTGGCCGTCTATGCTGAGAGGCATATATGGTGATAAGGAACGTTTTGTGGAGCAGTATTGGAGCAAATATCCAGGTGAATATTTCACCTCGGATGGAGCTAAATTAGATGAACAAGGTTATTTTTGGCTTCTTGGTAGGGTGGATGATGTGATCAATGTGTCAGCACATCGAATAAGTACTATGGAAGTAGAAAGTGCTTTGGTCGACAATCCTAAAGTAGCCGAAGCTGCATGTATCGGTAAGAGTCATGAGGTGAAAGGTCAAGCTATTGTAGCGTTTGTAACAATCAAAGACCAAATAACTACTTCTGAGGAATTGGTAGTAGAACTGAAACAACACGTAGCCACAAAAATTGGTCCCATGGCCAGGCCTGACGATATATATTTTGCCGCAGAGTTACCAAAAACCAGAAGCGGAAAAATAATGAGAAGGCTATTACGAGATGTTGCTGAAGGTAGAACTTTAGGAGATACCACGACTCTAGCTGATCCGGCTGTAGTAGAATCTTTGAAATCTCAATATGAGGATGATGAGTAATTGGCGGTGGAATATGAGACGGTAATAGGCCTCGAAGTTCACGTCCAACTAGCGACTGCAAGCAAAATGTTTTGTGGCTGTGGTTCTGATTATCAATCGGCTGAGCCCAATACACGGGTCTGTCCAGTATGTCTTGGGTTACCGGGATCATTGCCTCAAATTAATAGTAAAGCTGTTGAATATACTATTTTGACAGGACTTGCTCTTGGATGTGAAATACCAGAGTATACCAAGTTTGATCGAAAGAATTATCCGTACCCTGATCTTATGAAAGGCTACCAAATATCGCAATATGATAAGCCGTTAGCTCTATCAGGAATAATGCCGATAGAGGTTGATGGAATACATAAAGATGTAAGTGTAACCCGTGTACACCTTGAAGAAGATGTCGCTAAATTAAGTCACGTTACCGACTCTTCGGGATCTTATTCAATTGTTGATATAAACCGGGCTGGGGTGGCTCTTATGGAGATAGTCTCAGAGCCTGATATGAGATCCGCAGATGAAGCGCGACAATATTTAATGAATTTACATTCCATAGTGCAGTATCTAGGAGTCTCCAATGCGAACATGGAGGATGGGAATTTTAGATGTGATGCCAATGTGAGTGTTAGACCAAAAGGACAAACAGAATTTGGGACTAGGACAGAGATCAAGAACATGAATAGTTTTCGGTCTGTAGTGTCAGCGATAGAGTACGAAAAAGTGAGGCAGATCGAGCTGATAGAATCAGGTGGTAAGGTGGTTCAAGAAACTAGAGGATGGGTCGATGACAGACAGATTACAGCATCCCAACGGAGTAAAGAACAAGCTCATGACTACAGATATTTCCCAGAACCGGATCTTCCGCCATTGAATATCACTTCAGAAATGATAGAACGAATCAAGGCGCAGCTACCTGAGTTACCGACCTATAGGAAGCAAAGATTCATACAAGATTTAGGATTGACGGATTATGAAGCTACATTATTAACGTCTGAAAAAGCTACAGCGGATTATTTTGAACGGGTATTGGATGAGGTGTCCAATGGCCCTGTTAATGGTAAAGTGATAAAAACTACTAGCAATTTCATACTAGGGGATCTAACAGCTTTGATGAAAGAGGACAGTGAAGATTTTACACATTGTAGTTTGCGAACGAATCATTTAGCAGAACTAGTTTCTGCTGTGGTCTCTGGTGATATTAGTGTTAATATAGCAAAGAAAGTCTTATCGGAGTCATTTGAGAGCAAAGTTAGTCCATCAGTTATAATAGAACGTAATGGCTATTCCGTGATAGTGGATAAAGAGATACTCTCTAAACAAGTTGAATCAGTTATAGCTAATAACACAAAGGCGGTAGAGGATTATAAGTCTGGTAAAGAATCTGCTGCTAAGTTTTTAGTAGGGCAAGTTATGAAAGAAACAAGAGGACAGGCCAAACCGGATGTCGTGCTGGATATCGTAATGGGAATCTTGTCGAAATATTAGTGAGGTAAATTCATGGCTTATTTGAATATTGCACAAATTCTTATATCAGTCTTTATAATTCTAATAATCTTACTGCAAGTTAGGGATTCAGGTGGAGGAATTTTTGGAGGCGGGCAAAGTACTATTCGTAGTAGAAGAGGCATCGAAAAGGTTTTGTTCCAATTTACCATCATTTTGGCGGTGCTATTCTTAGTCATTTCAATAATAAGTGTACGGTTATCTTAATTCGTAGGCGGCTATAGTGACTAACACTATATCCTTGATGACAGACTTTGGTCTTAAGGATCAGTATGTTGGTGTGATGAAGAGTGTGATAGTAAAGCACAATCCTTCATCCGTGATAATTGACATTACACATGAAATAAATCCCCAAGACATAAATCAGGCAAAATTTCTCACCAGATGCAGTTATGATTACTTTCCTCCGAAAGCAGTCCATGTAATAGTAGTCGACCCGGACGTTGGTACAGAGCGAAAAATTTTTATTCTTGAGACCCCTGGTGCCTATTTCATTGCTCCTGATAATGGAGTGTTAAGTGAAATAGTCAAACATTATCGGCCACATGATCTTCTCAAGGGAGGATCATATGTAGACATACTTGAGCCTTGCTATCTGTATGAATTAGATAAAGAACAATTCTGGAATAATCCACTGAGCAATACCTTTCACGGTAGAGATATATTTGCACCTGTTGCAGCGATATTATCAAAAGAAAAGAATCCAGAAGACCTCGGGACCTTAAGTTCTAAGATATATTATGATCCTCTCCAATCACCGATTGTTAGCTCTGAGGAGATTTTGGGCACGATTATTTATGTTGACAGGTTCGGCAACCTTGTTTCAAATATCGAAGAGGTGCATATAGATCGTACAAGACCGTTGGAGATTCACATGTCAGAGATTTGTATAGAAGGGTTATCTGACACTTTTAAACAACCTACAACCAACAATGATTTCATTGCATTATTCGGCAGTCATGGCCATCTAGAGATTGCCAAGTATAAAGAAGACGCATCAAGATCCTCAAATATTGGAGAAGGAACGAAAATAACGGTACAATACCGTTAATCAAGAGATTACATAACATTAGGTGAGGAAGATATGGAGTTAAATAAAGAAGGCTTATTACATCTTTACAGAGTAATGTCTACAATAAGACATTTCGAAGAAAGAGGTATTCCCGAAACTGGGCAGCGAGGAATGTCAGCATCTGTACACTCTTCCGTAGGACAAGAGGCTGTACCCGCTGGAGTATGTGCCCATTTATCGAACGACGATTATATTGGAAGTACCCATAGAGGGCATGGCCATTGTATAGCGAAAGGAGTTGACCCTAAAGCAATGATGGCAGAATTGTTTGGGCGTGCTTCTGGGCCTAACAAGGGGAAAGGGGGATCTATGCATATAGCAGATATGACTAAAGGAATGCTGGGGACAAACGGAGTAGTTGCGGCGAGTATCCCTTTGGCTGTTGGTGCTGCCCTTACTTCGAAGATTAAGAAGCTTAATAGAGTAGCGGTAGCGTTCTTCGGAGATGGTGCTGCAAATCAAGGTGTCTTGCACGAATCCATGAATTTGGCCGCCGTTTGGAACTTGCCAGTGATTTTCTGTTGTGAAAATAATGGTTATGCAGAGTCCACCCCATTTGAATATGCGTCGTCTGTAGAGTCTTTATCTGATAGAGCAGCATCTTATGATATACCTGGTTTTAATGTTGATGGAATGGATGTCTTTGCGGTATATGAGGCAGCAGGGTTAGCGATCGATAGAGCAAGATCGGGAGATGGGCCTTCATTACTAGAATGTAAGACATATCGTTACTATGGACACACAGTATTTGATGATCCATTGACATATAGAACCAAGGAAGAAGAAGAATATTTCCGATCAAGAGATCCCTTGAAACTATTTCGAGAAAAAGTAATTCCTGAAGGAGAAATATCAAAAGAAGAATTGGATGGTATTGACGCAGAATGCTTGGATCTCATGGAGGAAGCGGTTGAATTTGCGGATAGTAGTCCTTTGCCAGAGGTTTCCGATTTATATGTTGACGTGTATAGCGACTATCCTCTGTCTATGATGAAACGTGGCACTAATATGTCTATATAGAGGAAATTAAGGAGTATATTATGGTAGAAATGATACCTGGAACCGGAAGAGAATTATTGTATAGAGAAGCTATTAATGAAGCTTTGAGGCAAGAAATGAGAGCAGATGATAATGTCATTATCATGGGAGAAGAAATCGCCGGTGGAGCAGGAAGAGAGCATTTGGGTATAGAAGATGCGTGGGGAGGCCCGTTCAGAACCACCGTGGGTTTAATCCAAGAGTTCGGTAAAGAGAGAGTTTTAGACACACCATTGTCTGAAGCTGGATTTATGGGTGCGGCAATCGGGGCTTCTTCAACCGGATTGAGAGTAATAGCTGAACTGATGTTTGTGGATTTTATGGGTGTCTGTTGGGATCAGTTAATAAACAACGCCGCTAAGATGCGATATATGTTTGGTGGTCAAGTAGAAGTCCCGTTTACCATGCTGACTCGGATTGGAGCAGGATTTGGGAGTGCCGCACAGCATTCTGAATCATTTTACTCGTTGTTTAGCCATATGCCGGGTTTAAAAGGAGTTGTACCCTCTGATGCATATACTGCAAAAGGTCTTCTGGCAGCTGCGATCAGAGATAATGATCCAGTTATGTATTTTGAGCATAAAGGGTTATATACTCAACCCTCACCAGTTCCTGAGGAGCCATATGTATTGCCTCTAGGTAAAGCCAGGACAATTAAAACAGGGGACAGTATAACTTTAGTGGGTATCTCAAGAATGACCTGGGTGTGCATGGATGCTGCGCATCAATTAAATGACTTAGGAATTGATGCAGAGGTTATTGACTTGTTGAGTGTTTCTCCAATTGATTACGATCATATAATTGAATCCGTTAAGAAAACACACGCCCTAGTGGTGGTTGATGAAGATACACCAGTATGTAGTATAGCTTCAGACATATGCGCTCGTGTAGCGGAAGAAGCATTTGATTATTTGGATGCTCCTCCGACTAAAGTTACAGCACCGCATACACCAGTTCCTTATAGTAGAGTATTAGAAGATGAATATGTCCCCAATGTCCCTAGAGTCGTTAACACTGTAAAATCTTTATACGAAGGATACAGATAAATAATTAAGAGAGAGAAATTATGACTAAAGAGATTGTAGGTCAAGGTGATTATAAATTTGAATATTGTCCCGATTGGGCGGTTTTACCTAATAACGAAAAACTCGGTACAGTAAGCGCAGTCGCAACAGACTCTAGCAATAATGTTTACGTGTTTCAAAGAAAAGACCCGCCTGTGTTAGTGTTTGATGATACAGGTAATTTTTTGAACTCTTGGGGTAATGGTATTTTCGTTAGCCCTCATGGTTTGTATATTGAAGATGACATCGTCTATATCACTGATAGAGAAGGCCAAGTTGCATTAAGATTTACTTTGGATGGCAAACCTCTCCAAATCATTGGTGAGCATGGAGTGGCCTCTGATACAGGTTGCGAAATACCTGGAGAACTGTTAGCTCGAGCTGCAGGACCATTCAATCTGCCTACAGAAATGGTTCCCCATCCTAATGGTGATTATTATATTGCTGATGGTTATGGGAATGCCCGAATTCATAGATTTAATGCTAACGGAGAATTAGTTCAGTCTTGGGGTAAACCAGGGAAAATAGAAGCATTTGAATTTCATTTGCCTCATAGTTTGATAGTTGGGCAAGATAAAAATATATACCTTTGTGATAGAGAGAACAGTCGGATACAGATATTCTCTCCAGACGGGGACCATCTAGGGATTTGGGATGATATGCAACGGCCTTTAGATATTTCATGTGATTCAGATGGGTTGTTTTATATCAGTGAACGGCCTGAAGAAGATAAACCGCCTCAGTTTAGTATTCTGTCGAAAACTGGAGAAGTATTGTCCCGTTGGCCTTGTAGATCTGCGCATGGTTCATGGGTTGATCACAAAGGAGACATATATTTAGGTTTGACAGCTGAAAAATCTGTAGATAAATACGTAAAAATTAAATGAAATGAGGCTTAAGGAGACACAATTATGGATATAGGACTTTTTTATCAAATACAAGTTCCCAAGCCTTGGGATAGCAACACTGAATCTGATAAATATAAACAAATGTTGGAACAAGTGACCTATGCGGACGAGATAGGAATGAGCACAGTGTGGTTTGTGGAACACCATTTTAGGTCTGAATGGTCTCATGCAAGTGCTCCAGATTTGGCATTAGCTGCTATCAGTCAACGTACAGAGAATATAAGACTGGGAATTGCAGCAGTCTTACCCCCGTTGCACCATCCTCTTCATACTGCAGTTCGGATGTCCACTTTGGATATCCTCAGCAATGGAAGAGTAGATCTTGGTATTGGGAGATCTGGTTATCCGTACCAAATGTTGCCGTTTGATAGAGATTTAAAAGATGCAACGGATATTGTTGAAGAAAGTTTAGAAATAATACCAAAAGCTTGGACAAATGAGGTATTTTCGTATGAAGGGAATTATTTTAATATTGGTGAAAGAGAAGTGGTTCCTAAACCAATACAATCTCCACATCCTCCCATATGGCAAGCATGTTCTCAGGAACACACTTTTGAAAAGGCAGGGAGGCAAGGACTTGGTTGCTTAACGCAAACGAGCATAGGAATCGATAGGACGCAGCAATTGATCGAGATATACAGGAATGCAATCAAGTCTCCTGAACCGGTTAGTCAATTAGTAACCAATAAAGTATCAGGTAGTACTGTGGCTTATTGTTCAGAAAATCGAAGTAAAGCACTTGAACGCAGTGCAGAACTTATAGACTGGTACAGATATCAACAAAAAGTGAGAGATTCAAAAGTGTGGGATGGATATTCTGCTGAAGATGTGCCAGATGATTATAAATGGCACTATGACAGAGCTACAAAAATAGATACTGCTAGAAAAGATGAAGTCAGTTCCATGGATCTGCTAAATGAAGGAGATAGATTTTGTATGGGCGATCCCGATGACTGTATACGATATCTAGAAAAATATGAAAGTTTAGGGATAGATGAAATAATGCCACTATTCCAAGTTGGTCCAGTTTCCCACGAAGAAGTGATGGAAACTCTTAGGTTGTTCGACAAGTATGTGATTCCGCATTTTAAACAGAAGTCTAAAATTAGTACGGCCGCAGCGGATTAAAATTGTCTTTCTAAGATAGGAATTCTAAAAGGTGGTGTGTAAAAGCATTAGAATCTTCTATTTGAGGAATGTGGGCAATGTCAGGCATAATAATAGAAGATGAGCGGACGATGTTATTACTAAGTATTGGGTTACCCGTTACTAGCCTATCTTTATCTCCGTAGAGGATGAGGGTCTTACTGGCTTTGATGAAAGGTAGCCTGCTGATTAAGTCATAATTATTCAAACTGTGTGACAAATGTCTAACCCATTCTCCCGCTTGATTTCTTGAGTCATTTACTAATTCCAACAATTCTTGGGTAGGGTTCGCAAATGTTGTCCTGTTTATAAGATCATCTATTGTTCTTGGTATAGGTAAGTTGTTTTCATCAAAATCTGTGAATGATGATTGGATTCGCTCTTGAGCGTCATGGATATTGTATATAGGGCATCCAACGAGTACTAATTTGTCGACTCTATCAGGATAACTAGCCGCCATCTCGGCTGCTAGGCATGCTCCCACTGAGTTACCGATGTAATGCGCTCTATGTATATTCAGTATCTGACAGGCATCGTCGAGCGCTTCGGCATAATCGGGAATTGCAAAATTATTGCTAGGTTTGTCGGATTTGCCATGCCCTAACATGTCGAAAGCGTAAGTTGTATAAGATTCACTTAGGTCTCTGATGATATCTTTCCACACCCACGTTGACATTCCCAAAGGATGTAGCAGGACTACAGGGAAACCTGTTCCGGCTTTTTCAAAATACATGTTCCCGTTCCTGGTTTCAACAAAGTCAGTTAAGTTTCGTTGCACAAACATATGTTCTCCTTTAACGGGAATTTATCCCTGTAAATTCTGCTGTTCAATATTCAGCACCTTATTTAGTCTTCTAACAAATCTAGGTTCATGGGCAGAAAACGAAGCCTCAATAAATAGATCCAATATGTCTAGTATTATCTGTTCTCCGACGATTTTAGACCCTATGCAAATCACGTTCATGTCATCGTGTTCTACTCCTTGTTTTGCGCTATACGTATCATGGCATATAGCTGCCCTTATTCCGTGGACTTTGTTTGCTGTAATGCTAGCTCCAACGCCACTACCGCAAATCACGATGCCTTTGTCAGCTTTATTTTCTGATATAGCGATTGCTACATTGTGTGCAAAATCTGGATAGTCATCTTCGGCATTATGTTCGTAAGCCCCAGAATCGATCACTTCATGTCCTTTTGATTGTAACCAAGGAATGATAATGTTGTTCTTGAGTATAAAACCATTGTGGTCTGCACCGATCGCTATATTCATGCTATGTCCTACTAAAAAGTATTTAGTTAGGATACAGAATTATCTGACGGAATTCCAATTTGAGATGATGGATTGACACTGAAACATTGATAATATATATATCATTCATGGCAATTAAAGTTGTATTTTTTGATTTTTATAATACGTTAGTCAAATTTTGGCCACCTCTAGAGTCTATCCAGAAAGAGGCTTGTTCTAAATTTGGATTAGAAGTGAGAGAAGAAGACCTGGTTTTAGGATACAAATATGCAGATGTGTACTTTAATGAGGAGAATGATCGATCACCGTTAGGAAACAGAGACAAACTACAGCGAGACGAGTTTTTTACTGAATATGAACGTCTCATATTGCACCATTCTGGATTGGACGTGTCTCCACAGTTGGCAAGTGACATATGGAAGCAAGCTATTCAAATTCCTAAAGAATTTGTGGTGTTCAATGACACTTTACATTGCTTAAAATTACTGAAGAGTCGAGGGTTGGATATCGGGATTATAACTAATCTCAGACAAGATATGGAGTGTTTGCTTAATAAACTTAATCTTTTTGAATATGTGGATATATGCATTAATTCAAAGGATGTTGGGTTTGAGAAGCCGGACCCAAGAATTTTTGAATATGCCTTGAAACAGCAAGGAGTCAATGCTTCCGACACTGTGCATGTGGGTGACCAGTATTATTCCGATGTGCAAGGTGCTTTGAGAGCGGGTATAAAGCCAGTTTTATTAGATAGGGATTTATGGCATTCTGGCGTGGGAGACTGCTTTGTAATTCAATCATTATCAGAAATAGAATCAGTGTTAGAAAACTGAAGTTGTGCCCTTGTATCCGGAGTCATAGTTTGGTTGAATGGCAAACTGTACGTGTGTTAGTATTTAGGAACGATTGAATTGGAAGAGGGAGCTCAATGGATGTGTTAACGACAGCTATTACTGAAGCTGTTCGTAATCAAGAACAACCCACGAAAACCGTACTGTCATCTTTGCTAGCTATACAAGATGCTATGGGATACATCCCTAAACAATCTATGGAAGTAGTAGCATCAGAAGTTCCCGACACTACTGTAAATGATGTATGGGCCGTTGCATCATTCTACCCAAATTTTAAATTTGAGCCACGATCAGGATGTACGGTTGAGATTTGTTGGGGTCCGACATGTCATATTGCCGGCGCTATGGAGTTGTTTGGAGAAGCGCTTAACCTATTAGACTTAGAATCCGAAGGTAAAACTACAGATGGATCTGTTGAATTAGACTTTAATACATGCTTGGGTGCATGTGCTCAAGCGCCAGTTATATCTGTCAATCATCATTTGATTGGACGTGTAACGAAGAGCTCATTAAAAGAATCTATAGAGGACTCTAAATAAGATTTGGTAACTGAAACTAACACGTTTGAATCACTTGTATCAGACGCAGAGAAACGATGGGATGAGTTGAATTCTGGGTCCAAGCCGTGGATTAGGATAGGTACAGCTCTATGCGGAGAGGCGGCTGGTAGTAAGAAACTCTTACCTAAAATACAGAATAGTCTCGTATCTCTGGGGATCGAGGCAAATGTGAGTGAAGTTGGATGCATAGGATTATGCTTCGCTGAACCTTTGCTAGATATACAATTGCCCGGGCAAAATAGAATTTTCTATAAGAATGTTACAGAAGATGATTTGGATCAGATTATATCGACTCATTTGAGAGATTTGAGCGTGGATCCAAATTTAGCATTCCTATATGAAGGAGAAAATGATTTAGCCGATATAGCCAAATTAGAGTCGCATCCTATGAAGGCTCAAGAACAACGTATCTCTCTTAGAAACGCTGGACATATTGACCCTTATGACATCAATCAATACATGGCGAATGGTGGATATCATGCCTTGAATAAGGCATTGTTTGAAATGGATCCTGAAAGTGTTCTTAACGAAGTTAAGGACTCAGGCTTACGAGGTCGAGGAGGAGCAGCTTTTTCAACTGGAATAAAATGGAGCTTTTTAGCGTCTAACAACGCGCCTGATAAGTATATATTATGTAATTGCGAAGAAGGAGATCCTGGGGCGTTTAATGACAAAGGCATCTTAGAAAGTGACCCTCATACGGTAGTGGAAGGAGTTATACTTGCTGGTTATGCAACTAACTCTAACTATGGTTATATATTTATACGACACGGACATGATGGGCCGATAGAAAGAACGAAAACTGCAATCAAGCAGGCTTATGAGAAAGGATTACTAGGAGATAATATTCTAGGATCTGGCTTTTCATTCAATATGGAAGTAGCACTGACTGGAGACTCATATGTTGCAGGTGAAGAAACGGCTTTGATGGAAGCAATAGAAGGTAAGAGATCGATGCCAAGGTATCGACCTCCATTCCCGGCCCAAGTAGGGGTGTTTGGTAAACCTACCAATATTAATAATGTCAAAAGTTTATCGTATGTTCCTGAAATCATCCGGAATGGCGGTGAATGGTTTTCAGATATAGGTTACGAACAAAGTAAAGGGACTGCTATTCTATGTCTTTCTGGGTCTTTGAAATACACAGGAATGATAGAAGTTCCTATGGGACTTAACCTCAAAGATATATTGTTAGAAGTAGCTGGAGGGGTTCCTGACGATAGAAATCTTAAACTTGTACAAACTGGTGGCCCATTAGGCGGAGTTTTAAATGCAGAAAATGTAGATCTGGTCTTGGATTATGAGACGTTCCGTAACGCTGGAGCAATCCTAGGTTCCGGTGGAATAATTGCTGCGGATGATCGTACATGTATAGTAGATTTGACCCGGTCACTTATTGCTTTTTGCCAATATGAATCCTGCGGGAAATGTTTCCCTTGTCGGATGGGTATGAGCCATCTGTTAGAAGTGTTAGAGAGGATATGTGATTTGGAAGGTACAGATGAAGATTTGGATCTTATGCGTGACATTGGAGAAAACATGCAAGCAGGATCTTTATGTGGTCATGGTCAGTTAGGATTCAACCCAGTAGCTTCCGCTATCAAATATTTCCCTGAGGAATTTAGCCAACATATTGTTGGGCATACTTGTCTCACCAGAGTTTGTAACAACCAGAGATTTTCCCCAAAAAGAACTAGGAGATGATGGAAAGATTAATGGAAGATAAGATAACAATTCATATTGATGGACAGGAAGTTCAAACAGAACCAGGAAAAATGGTACTTGAGGCAGCGATTGATGCAGGTATCTACATTCCTTATCTGTGTTATCACCCAGGGATGAAACCTTTTGGCGCTTGCAGGACATGTGTCGTATCAGTCGTAGATGGGAGAGGAATGCCAGCATCATGTACTTTACCTGTCCAAGATGGGATGGTGATTAATAGTAATGTTCCAGAAGTAAACGATCTACGTAAGTCTATAATGAGCATGATGATCGCTGAGCATCCAAATGGATGTCTCACTTGTCATCGAATTGATATCTGTGGCCCAAGTGACGTTTGTCTCCGTCATGTGTCGGTTAATGATCGATGTATAACTTGTCCCAAAAACGAGCGTTGTGAATTCAAAGATACCGTGAGGTATCTTGGCATGGATCTTGAATCCCATTTGGATTATAACTACAAGGCCCTGCCGCTTGATCTGAAAGATCCTTTTTATGATAGGGATTACAATCTTTGTATTACTTGTGGACGTTGTGTTCGAGTTTGTGAAGAGGTTCGTGGAGATTCTGCAATTTCATTTGTTGATAGAGGAGGCAGAGCTCTTGTTGGAACCTCATTTGGTAGCTCTTTACTAGAATCGGGATGTGAATTTTGTGGTGCATGTTTGGACGTGTGCCCCGTAGGTGCTTTAACTGAAAAAGAAAACAAATGGGAAAAGCCTAGAGAAATAAAGAAAACTGTATGCACCCAATGTCCGGTGGGTTGTCAATTAAATCTTGAATTGAATGAGTTTGGTAGGATGATTAGAGTGGTCCCTGAGTTAGATTCTCCTGTTAACCGAGGTCAAGGCTGTTATCGCAGTAAGTTTGGGTTAGGGTATTTGAATACTACTACAAGGATTCGTCACCCTCAAATCAAAAAAGATGGCAAATTAGAAAATGTGACTTGGGATGAGGCAATATCGCATATTGTGGATAAATGGTCTGAGATTTCCAAATCAAATTTGTCGGTGCTTACTGCAAGCGATAGTACCAATGAAGAATTGTATTTGTGGCAAAAACTGGTCCGGACATATATGAAGACTAATAATATTGATCAGTCTACCAATATACAGCCAAATTTAACTGATACAATGCAGAGTTTATTGGGGGTAGGGGCGTCTACAGGTTCCATTTGGGATTTGAAAGATTCTGCTACATGTTTTGTTTTTAATTCCAATATAACTGAAGAGCACACACTTGTGTCACTTCCTATAAAACAAGCTAAAAAATCAGGGGCTAAGGTTGTGGTGTTGGACTCTAGAGAGACAGAAATGACAAGGCATAGTGACCTATGGATTAGGCCTTTCCCCGGCACAGAAAATTTGGTTTTATTGGGTATTATTAAGATCATCATTGATGAGAATTTGATCCCTGACCAAGATTTACAGCAACGAATTGAGAATCTAGATGAGTTGAGTGCATTTGTTAAATCTATGGATTCACAAGATATTTATAACCGCACTAATGTAGACGAAGAAGAGTTAAAAACTGCAGCGGCTTTGTTGACTGAATCTAACAAGACTTCAATAGTATATTCATTGGATACCATTGATATAGATAAATGCGAACAAGTTGTAGGTAACCTTATCAATGTCAGTCTGCTATTAGGTTCGCTGGGTAAGAAAGGTGGTGGGATTTATCCCATGAGGCAAGGGGGCAATGAGCAGGGAGCACAAGATATGGGTGCTCTGTATGGTAGGTTACCTGATGGAATGTTGCTAAATGATTCGGATGCTCGACACAAAATCAAAGAATTGCTTGGCATGGATATCTCTGAATCAAGCGGTACCTCACTCGTTGGATTGCCGGATTCTATAGCTAATGGCGAGATCACGAGTTTGTTCCTGATTGGTGAATTGTTGAATGAAAGTCATCCTGCAATCGCTGCATTGAAAACTAAGCTTAAAGACTTGGATTTTCTTGTGACTCTTGAAAGTTACCCAAGTGATATAACTCAGATTGCAGACGTAGTTCTTCCGAGATTAACATTTGCTGAGAAAACAGGAACTTATACCAATCTCGAAAGAAGGATTCAAAAAATAACTCCAGCAATGGACCACAAAAATAATGAATCTTTATCAGAAGTGGAACTCGTCTCAAGGCTAGGGGGAATGCTAGGTGTTGATGGTCTTAGTTTTGAATCGGAATCATTAGTAATGGATGAAATTTCCTCAGCTGTTGCTAGTTATAATGGGATCACTTACGACTTAATAGATAAAAATGTTCAGCTGGTGTTAAGGTCTGGATACGATATGCCAAAACCAACACAAGAATTATATACTTCATACAAGTCTCTAGGGGTGCAATGGCCATTAAATGAACAACTGCAGAGTACTAAAATACTTTTTGAAGACGATCAAAAATTCAGTGCATTGATACCAAACGCTACCTCGACTGAAGATATAGATAATTATTGGCTGGTGCAAGGTAGAATTCTATTTATGGATAACGATCTATTTTCTGTCAACGAAGCTGGTGATCATAATGTCATCGATAGGCCTGATGTATTTGAACTCAATATATCATCTGCACAGACTATGAACTTAAACCAAGGAGATGAAGTGACGTTACATACAGAGGAATATGATGCTAATGGGACAGTTTCGATTAATAATGAATTGCCCGTCGGAGTGATATCACACACTAGTCTATTTGGAGAGTTGGCTGTAGCATTACAAAATAGCGAAAAAGTGAATCTTATGGCAGATGTTCCAAAATTAAGGATACTTTCGGCGAGTATCAGTAAAAAGGGGTAATCAAGATGGCAATGCCTGAAGCCCAATTGGTATCTAAGGATCAAGTTACTGAAGACTTGATGATAATAAAACTTGAATGTGTAGGCAATCAGTTTACATTTAAACCTGGACAATACTGCACTCTGGGTATTCAAGGGACCGAACGGGCATATTCTATAGCTTCATCACCACATCAGGAATATTTGGAAATCTTTGTCGAACTTGTAAAAGATGGTGAGTTGACCCCCAAGATATGGGAATTAAGCCTAGGAGACAAAGTATCTATCAGGCCTAGAGCAAAAGGTATATTTACCCTAAAGTCGGATTATAAACATCATGTAATGGTGGCGACCGTAACTGGGGTTTCCCCATATGTGAGTATGATCAGAAATCACTTGAATTCTAATGTTCCTATGGAGCATACTTTTTATGTTCTGTTAGGTGCAAGTTATTGCGATGAACTCGTCTATGATCAAGAATTACAATCACTATCGGAATTACACCCTGACATTGTTAAATTTGTACCTACTGTAAGTAGACCTAATGAACCTAGAAACGATAATTGGTCAGGATTAACTGGTCGAGTGAATGATATCGTGAAGGAACAATTGGATCTTAGACAACTCCCTAAAACAGAAACTTATATCTATGCATGTGGGCATCCAGGAATGATAGAGTCAGTAAGAGAAGAAGTTGTTGAAGATGGCTGGAATTTCATAGAAGAGAGATTCTGGAAAGAATAACAAATGCATCTTAGTTGATTTTGGGGTTGTGTCGTGAATGGCATTTGAGGTGGTTGTGACTACTATTAGAGAACAATATTTAGATGTCAAAACATCTTACGAAGATGCAATACTGTTTTTCCGTATGGGAGATTTTTACGAATGTTTCGACGATGATGCTCGGGTGATTTCAGAAGAATTGGATTTGACCTTGACTAAAAAAAATTTAGGGAAAGGTGTGGTTGTACCACTAGCAGGGATCCCAATTCACGCTTGTGACGGTTACCTGGGTAAATTAGTTAGAAATGGCCATAAAGTAGCGATTTGCGAACAATTGAGTGATCCTACCGGATCCAAAGGGTTAGTGGATAGAGGGGTTGTTAGGGTAGTTACTCCTGGAACAGTTTATGAGGATAAATTTTTAGACCAACACTCAAATAACTACTTAATATGTTTAAAGCGAGATGGTAAAGAAATTGGATTAGCATACGTTGATATATCTACAGGAGAGTTCGCTGTAACTAGCGTTGATATAGATGAAGTCGAAGCAGAGTTAGCGCGCCTAGAAGGATCTGAAATTTTAATCGCTACCGAAGATCAAGACTTTTTTGAATCATTGCCTTCTCTTGCTACAAACAATAATTTTACTAAGATTGTATCCTTCCTGGATAATCAAGATTTTGGACCGCCTAGAACCCAATCGTCAGAACTACTGAACAAGCATATGGAAGGATTGGATACAAATGATGAAATCACCGAGCCAATGTTCAAAGCCGTATCAGGGATTTTGTCTTATTTAACTAAGACCCAATTTTTGGTATCTGATTATCTTCGTTCTCCTGTTGTTTACAGGACTAATCACTTCATGATTCTTGATCAGCAGACTAGAATTAATTTAGAAATATTTGATAATTATCAATCTTCGGCATCTAATTCAACTTTGTTTAAAACACTAAACTATACCCATACTTCTATGGGTGCGAGATTGCTCAAGAAATGGATAGGACAGCCATTGATCCAGCGAGAGGATATAGTTGGTCGACTAGATGCAGTTGACTGCCTGA
Source organism: uncultured Dehalococcoidia bacterium (assembly GCA_964343075.1). GTDB lineage: Bacteria > Chloroflexota > Dehalococcoidia > Lucifugimonadales > UBA3495 > UBA2588. The sequence goes on from CAYFGT010000001.1 coordinate 82,730, forward strand.
TCAATCATCTTCCAGTTTTAAATGAAATCGAACAGGCATTGTCCAAAATATCCGATCTTGAACGTATCGTTGGTAAGGTAAAGTTCAATCGAGCTACTCCTAATGATTTAATAGGACTCAAGAATACGGCCTATGAATGCAATAAATTGGCTGATTTGTTGGAACAACCTTTATATGATAGCGTTCAAAGAATATGTTCTTTGGTGAAGGTCAGCGAAGAAATAATTTATCTGATAGAGTCCGCAATTGACCCAGAATGGTCAGGTAAAATAGGAGATGGTAAGACCATAAAACTAGGTTTCTCTGAAGATCTCGATCGGTTGAGAGGGGTATCGAATTCTACAAAAGATGTGATACTGAATCTAGAAGCTCAAGAAAAAGAAAGAACAGGTATAAAAAACTTGAGGATACGGTTCAATCAAGTTTTTGGGTATTACATTGAAATCAGTAAATCCAATTTGGACAAAGTCCCCGAAGAATACATTCGGAAGCAAACCCTCACTAATGCTGAAAGGTTCATTACTGCAGAACTAAAGGATTATGAATTAGAAATCTTAACGTCTAATGACAAGATAGAAGAGTTAGAAAAACAGCTATTTAGTCAAATATGTGCCCAAATTTCATCTTTTCATTTTCCTTTATTGGCAACTTCTTATGGCATAGCCAAGCTTGATGTTATGTCGTCATTTGCAAGGATAGCAATCAGGAACACTTATACTAAACCCCATATGACGAATGACTATACTATTAACATTAACGATGGACGACATCCTGTGGTTGAGCAAGTTATCGGTTATAGTAACTACGTTTCTAATGACTTGTTTCTGTCTAGGGATGATAGTAACGTTATAGTCCTCACCGGTCCGAATATGGCAGGTAAGAGTACTTACATCAGGCAGATAGCGATAATTGTACTCATGGCACATATTGGGAGTTTTGTACCAGCTGCTTTTGCAGAGATAGGAATAGTTGATCGAATATTCACTAGGATCGGATTACAGGATGACCTAACCACTGGACAATCAACTTTTATGGTAGAAATGGTAGAAACTGCTGATATCATTAAAAAAGCAACGTCGAGATCTTTGTTAATTCTTGATGAAATAGGCCGTGGGACCAGCACGTATGACGGTCTCGCAATTGCTCAATCAGTGATTGAATATATACATAATTCATCCCAGCTTAAATGTAAAACTCTGTTTGCTACCCATTATCATGAATTGAGTCAATTGGCTGACACTATGCCAAGGATACAAAATTATCATGTAGCGGTATCTGAAACAAATGGGGAAATAATATTTCTAAGACGTATCTTGAGAGGTTCGTCAAGTAAAAGTTATGGTATACATGTTGCTAAATTGGCTGGTATGCCAAAGTCTGTTTTATCTAGAGCAGAGGAATTATTGGAAGACCTGGAAAATGAGAAATCTTTTGGACAACCAAGGCACCATGAACACAATAATCAAAGGCAGTTACATTTTAGTTGGGAGTCAGAAGAAGTACTAGAGCGATTATCAGAGATAGATGTTGATAATATGACTCCTCTAGAGGCAATGAATTTCTTGAATAAACTTAAATCAGATTTTTAATTGGAGGTTTTATGGCGTTAATTACTTATTATACCTGGAATCAATGATCTACTTGCAAGAAGACAAAAGAGTTACTTTTGCAAAATGGTATAGAGCTCGATGAGAGAGATATTTTCTCAGCTCCTTTATCTGAATCTGAAATTTTAGGCATCGTTAAATACACCGATATAGATTATATATTTGCTAAGCGCAGTCCTTCAGTAAAAAAAATGGGATTAAATATAGATACTATGTCGGACCAAGATAAAATAAGTAATATGGTCAAGGAGCCTAGATTGATACGGCGACCTATGATCGTGGATGGAATTAAGGTACTTGTGGGTGCCGATGTGAAAAAATGGATTAGCTGAGCTTTAGTTCGTTGAGAAGTTGAACCTGAATTTAGTTGTTGGGGTCATTTCTTTCCATTTGCTAATGTCAATAATAGATATAGAAGCAGGTAATTTTCGTTTCGGGCGATCTTCGCCTCCACATAGAAAATATTCCCACTTAAGTCGCTCTATGTTAAACATCTTTATGATCATATTATGATTGCCTAGGGTCGATTACAAAAGGTTTCGTTTTATCTATCAAACCAGCTTTACTCAACACTCTAAAAGAAGCGGCCATCTCATCGTTGAGTTTTGGGAGTTCACTTAGTTTGCAATAAATTTTATATATGGGCGTAGGTTCGTCTTTTGTAGGGTTGTTGCGCATATTTGTGAAACTCCTTAACATAACACTCTATATGTGTTAAGTAACTAAGTTTTTGCTACAATGACTTGTAGAAGTTACGGCAACAGTATATGAGGCTAAAATTACTGAAGCATTACGAGGGTTCCATTGTTAAAGAGTTTTTTTAATACATGTAATAATAAAAATGCCTTAGTTGAATATTAGGAATCACAAGTGAAAATATTTTTTGATGTTGACTACACAATTTTAGGTTTAGACAATTCTTTGAGACCAAGAACTAAGGAGACCTTTCAGAGACTTCTTGATGATGGGCACCTGATTTACATATGGTCTGGGATGGGTGAAAGATGGGAAGTAATAGAAGGGCACGATTTGAGTCAATATGTGTCTGGAGTATATGAGAAGCCTAGGGACAATTTTGACAAGAAATTCGAACTGCTTAACATTCCTGAAATTCCTGACTTCGTTATTGATGATTATCCGGAGATAGTTGCTCATTATGGAGGATTGTGGGTGCAACCATATTTCTTTCAACGCAATAAGGATGACGCAATGGACACCATATATGAAGTGATTACAGAGGTTGTAGAGACGAAAACTTCAACCAATAAACATTACAAACCAAAAGGAACTATACTTCCGTTATTTTAAAATGCCCGATATACACAAATTAGATCCCTTATTGATTTCAAAAATCGCTGCAGGTGAAGTGATCGAGAGACCTGCTTCGGTTGTCAAAGAACTTATAGAAAACTCGATCGATGCTGGTTCCACTGAGATCAGAGTGAATATAACTGCAGGTGGTAGTCAATTACTTATAGTTAGCGATAACGGTACAGGGATGTCAGCAAACAATATGCGTATGGCATTTGAACACCACGCTACGAGTAAAATATACACTGTAGATGATCTTTTTGGTATTTGTACTCTCGGTTTTAGAGGAGAAGCATTACCTAGTGTAGGCTCGGTAGCTCATGTCACTATGTTAAGTAGGTTGCAAGGTACGGACTTTGGTAATCAATTGGTCAATTCTTTTGGTGTTTTGTCTGATGTTCAACCCTCTGGATGTCAACCAGGCACCCAAATTTCTGTTTCAAATATTTTTGATAATTTACCGCCAAGGAAAAAGTTTCAAAAATCGACTAGAAGTGAAAATATGAAAATAAAGGAACTGATAGTTCGGTATATATGTGCGTATCCGGGAATTAAATTTAGGCTTACCTCTGACGATAAGAATGTGTTAGATAGTTCTGGGAACGGTAATTTAGAAGATGTTTTGTCGGTATGTTTCGGGCCTGAGCTATCTGGACAGTTCATCAGAGTGGATTTCGAACGGGATAATCATAAGTTGTATGGTTTTATATCCCCTGGTCATTTACACAGATCTAATAGGCAAGGAATGATCTTTTTTGTCAATGGTAGACTAGTGAACAATGCATTGCTTACTAGAGCGTTAACCGAGGCGTATCATGGTTTGATACCTGACAAACGATTCCCAATGGGACTATTAAACATAACAATGCCAATGGACGTGATTGATGTAAATGCACATCCATCCAAAACAGAAGTACGCTTTCTTAGAGAATCACAAATATATTCCTATATTCAGCGAGCTGTCAGAGAGCATGTTTCTCAATTTGCTGGTGTTGCCCCTATCCGAGATAGTCAAAAAGATAAATCGATTTATGGATCAGAAGTCAACTTTGGGCGAGATACCCAATTCAACATGCAGTATGAGATTAACCTCAAACGAGATGATCAATTTGACATGCAGAATAATACTTCCATCGAAGACATAGAAATACATGAGCAATATGATTCTCCTGGATTATTTAGGACTACATTAAGGAATATGCATGTGGTAGGGCAGGTACGATCCACTTATATAGTGGGAGAATCAGGATCAAGTGTTTATTTGATTGATCAGCATGCTGCTCACGAAAGAATCGTCTTTGACAAATTATCTAGTGAAGCAGCTCAGCAACAGCAAGCTCCCCAAGTATTACTAGAACCTATCCGTTTTGAATTAAGTGGCGACCAATCTGAATATATCCTGAATAATAAAGACCAACTGGAGTCGTTGGGTATTGTGGCTGATTTTTTTGGTGAAAATTCTTTTCTAATACGGGCTATCCCTAAATCAATCGCCACTTCAAGCAGCCAAAATTTCGTGGAAGATCTGTTGTTACAAATATCCGCACACTCAATGGGGTTGCCGAATTATGCATTGATGGCTACTGTAGCGTGTCATTCTTCTATACGGGCTGGTCAGCGATTACCCTTAAGTGAGATGGAATCTTTGTTAGCGCAGTTAGCAGATACTCCAAATCCTCATACTTGTCCACATGGTCGCCCTACAGTTTTAGAAATGACCCAGTACTTCTTGGATAGGTCTTTTGGACGTATCAAATGATTAAATCTTAGGGTCCTTTGGTGTGAATATGGAATCAGTGTTCTGATTTGCGGTATAAGTTGAATCTTTTCGTATCCAGTTCAATAAAGGACTGCTTCCTAAAGCCACTGCAGCAGTAGCGATGCCTACTTTAGATAAGAAAGATCTTCTCGATTCATTAGATTTATTGATTTTGGACATTTTTCGCCTTTATGTATTCTTTATATAATATTTTACACTGGGTATTAGACTTTGCAACCTGAATCTTACTTAATAATTAGGCATTCATTCATATAGGTAATAATCTCCGTGGAACCAATCTTGGTTAGTCTTGCGGAAAAACAGATAATTTCGAATGGAATTCCAAAAGTCTGTTTTAAATATTGATTCTTGTAAATATTGATAATCTAGATACAACTCTTGGGATAAAGATTCATCACTACGATTTTCCCCAGGTCGTCTATAAATTTCAGGAAACCATAATATATTTCTAGTTGGCCCGATGATTGATTTGGAATTAGCTTGGGATTTGTAAAAGGGATGGTGGATTTCACTTATGAGAAAGTTTTGGTTTTTGTTAAGGTCATTGTAGGTAACGCAAGATTCATTCCATTCAGGATCACCATGCAACTTAAAACACCTAAAGTTGACAGAACCTTCTATGTCGTAATGCCTAGCATACCAGTGCATTGGATACCATATGTCATAATCAATAGTGGTTAAAGGTAGCGATCCGTTAGACTGGGCATTACGATCATCGAAATATTGTGGCAAATTATGGCTTCCTTGGGCGTATACCATTAACTGCTTGAGGGAGTCATCATTGCGGTGGTTGAGATAGTAGGTATTGATGATTGTAAGTATCAGCAGTATAGATGCGATTGGCAATATTATTGCGGAATTATAGGTTTTGTTGTTTTGATGCTTAAAGATTGAAGCCCCTATAAATGCTAGTGAGATAGATAATATTATTAAAAGTATCACTACCAGTAGATTCTGGCTTAAAGAAAGGATGCTAAGCATTATTAAGGATATCCCGAAACTACACGAAACTATCAGACATATATCTGTTACATTTGTTTTTAGACGGTTTTCATTTTGTTTGAATAATGACCCTAAAAAAACGGCGCTAGTCAATATCAAGGGCACACTCATGTAGGTTAGGAGCCAAGGCATTTTTTCTGAGGCAATAGTGAAAAATATTAAAGCAATAATGGCCCATAGACTGAATAAACTACCGAATAAACTTTTTGTTTTGAGAGACCATACAATACCAATCACTCCAAAAATAACTGGTAGAAATTCATAGACTGTTAAGCCGATGAAATAGTAATACCAAGGTTGATTGCCTCTGGCAACTTCTTGTTGCGCCATCCAATATCCCAAGCTTTGCCAGATTCCGGTGTAGAAACCCTGAGAGTTTGTGAAATAAGTAGTATATGTAACCAGTATAATAACCGTAAATACTCCAAATGTTACTATCCATTTATAAGAGAATCTCCATAGTCCCACTGCAATTGAAACAGAATAGAAAATAACAATGATAGTAAGGCTTAATAGCCCTGATAATGTTATAAATTCGTTAAACACGTGTGTTCCAGGGAAGATCACTTGCAACAAATAGGGCAATAAAATTTCACCAGATGTAATAAGTAAATGGTGTATCCCTATGATTATTGTGGAGTATAGGAATATTGCCTTGAATATTGGGTTCTGTATGTGTTTGATCCAATACACAAAAATACTGATAATTACTAAGGAAGTTGCTAGTGATATGCCTACATTATTATGAGGAGCATTTAGAACAGCAATTAAATAAGCATATATGGTGTAGATTATTAGTAAGAATATTGAAAACACCTTAAATATAGGGAGAAAATTTGTTTTAATTAATATGCTAGTAGTGATTACACTACATATAATTACGGGGAGTATGACCGTCACCGGATTGTTGACTAGTTCACTGACGTTTACCCAAGGATTCCCTGTCCCCAGAGCTCCTGTAAGTGGATTATTGCTTCCTTCAGCTGCTACTAAGGTTATTCCGATAAATGTTTGGGAAAACCCAGTTAGTGCTGTACAAAGAGGAAATACTAACCCAAATGTTAGGATGGAAAGGTCCCATAATCTAGGTAATAGTATTTTAGATGAAATACTATTCACAGATTTATTGACTGTTAAAAATAATATGGCTACGAACAACGTGGTTCCCATAGTGGCAACTATAAAATAGCTTGTCTCCTTAGTGCTAAAAATGAGTCCTAAAATAGCAGCTATATATATTAGGAATCTATATTTCCCTGAGTATGCGTATTTATAGGCAAGTATGAATAATAAGAATGACAGGAACACCATAATGATGTCATTCCGGGCAAATCTGCTCATATATACTAAAGATGGCGAGAAGCTGAGCATGATAGCCATTATTAAAGTTGTTGGTTTACCAATTGACCCTGCTATAAATAAAGGTAGGCAAATCAGTGCAGTTCCGGTAATCACATAAAGAATGCGACCAGAGAATAATGAGTCTCCTATTACCTTAAATATGATACTGACAGTTTCTATTTGTAGAGGGCCATGCATCCAAGCTGAATGTTCATATAACCCGTCTGTCATTAATTTAAAAGATGCCATTAGATGGATCGCTTCATCATAATGTACGGCCCGGGAGTCTAGATCGATTAATCTCAATATTAATCCGGATACAATCACTAATATGTAGGCACATGTGTACCAAGACATAGCTGATTTGCCCAATTTATTTTTCCTTAAACTCATAATGCACAGTACCGTAAATCTTGTAATCGTGATTAGAGTAGAGTAGCACCAATGAATTATCAAATAAGCTACTGGTGTACGAACTATAAATGGATTTGACTAATGGACTTGTCGTTATAAGGCCGATGTCGTATTTGTCTATTATGTAAGTAAGTGAGTTGGTGTTATTTGTTGTGTATAAGGTGTCTATATCTGTTTGGCGCTCGATAATATTAGGTGCGTTACCTCTCCACTGGATTTGGTGTCCTGGCCAACTTAAAACAGATTGATGCCCTGAAAAAGAAGATAGTCGACCATGTGTTGAATAGTCAGTTCCGTAAGGCTCGGCTAAGACTTGAAATGGCTGTTCCCGAAGCCAAGAAATGGCCTGGTATTCAGTTAAATTATACGCTTGTAAAAATTGTTCCCCGTTTAATGAAAGTTCTGCAACAGAGTTCCATGTGTGGTTAGCAAATAAGGCTACAGGGTAATATAGAGGCCCTGAAAACATTAAGGCTGTGAGGATTACAATACCGAAGGTGCGGAACCTTCCCTTACTCAGGGTACGATTATGCTCAGCTATGGCATTGCAGATTAGTTGAATTGTTACCGCTACTCCTAATAAAATCCACGCTTGATAATGAAATTTGAACACAGTGTTCATTCGGTTGTTGAATACGTCGACTATATAAAATAATTCTCCTAAAGTTAGCATTAAATACCCAGCACTAAAGAGAACATGAGCGAAACTATTTATTTTTGATTCGAGAGAAAGCTTGCTTGAATTGAATAGTAAGAACAAACTCATTCCCATTAATACAGACATTGGTAAAGAAATCAGCCATTTGTCAGTTATTATTATGGCAATCGAAGTCCATGATGAGCTGAATAATACTGATATAGTCCACAATGATAATGGAGCCAAGGCTATTATGAAAGGGATAATAAATTCGTACTTTGTGATAGTTTTTAGTCGCGTTTTTATTGTTTGAAATGATTTGTAATATAAGACCAAAGACCCCAGTATCCAGGTGCCATTAACTAACAACATATGTGAAATCCGAGTGTTTAGTACGGTGTTTATAGCTATACTTGAATTGGTGCTTTCGTAATTGATAATAAATGGGCCTCCTATAGCCAAAACCACTATCAAGATTAAAGCGGAAAGTCCAGTTACCTTGAATATGGTTAAGATCTCGAAAGGATGCCGCTTATTCATGTAATAGATTAACGCTACAGCAAGTAGGATAATGCTCACGGGTAAATTCCAAGGATTGATTAGTGTACTAATTGCTATCAAGAATGAGGCTATGCTTAAAGGCTTTAATAATCCTGATCTTGTATGCTGAAAAGCATTATTAGGGGACTGGCATAATAGAAGTACAGGATAGAAAAGCATCAGCATAAATGGTAATGAAATAAGATGTGCATGCAGATCTCCAACTAGAAAGCTGAATAGTGGGAATTCGGTTATCGTGTAATCAATATTGTCACCATTAGGACCGAAAGTGTTTATTATTCTGCTGGATCGCCACCACCAAGTATGGTCTAAAGGGAATAAAGATAATGGTTTATTTGTGATAGGAAGAAGGTTTTCTATTGCTATCCAGTTCGCTAATCTAGCGGGATATATATTAAGGGATCGTATAAATTCTAATATCCCTAACTGATTACCTAATGTCAAAATGGCGATTGGAGGTAGTAGCGATAATTGGTATGCTAGCTTAGGCTTAAATAAATATATGCAGTTATAGCTGATTCCATATGTAACAGTTGCAGACGCAGCAAAAATGAATATTATTGCCAGATTATATGTCGAAGCTGGTGCTGTGTTTGACAGGATTCCGAGTACTCCCATTATGAAATGACCGAAATAGTAGTAATTAAGGTGAGTAGAAGCAAACCATAAATCTGGAGGAGGAGAAATTCCGGAAAGCATAATCGAATTCAAGATCATGAAATCCATCGGCTTTTCTGTTAGCTCAATTGCCGGACTTTGTGCTACAAAAAACGCACATATAAGGAAGCTACCAGCAAAAATTAATTCTCCAAATACGACTGTTTTAATGTTGTTACGGAACCAGGCCCAAGGGGCGGAAAAAAAATAAGATCGTAACCACAAGAATTCAAATATGACTAATAACATTAACACCAATATGATTTGATATGGCCCTGTTTTTAATACTTCTAAGCTGGAAGTAATCCATACAGAGTAAGCTAAAATACTTATGGAAATAACTTTAGAAATAGTGTAGCCGTGATCGGGTAATTTGTTGAAAAGTCGATAACATATTGGGAAGCCTAAGAGTCCTAGGAATTGGGTCAATAAAATCCATGATATGATTTCTTGCACTTCTTAACCTAACATCTAATGATCTAATATGGCTTCAACGAATTCACTTGGATCGAAAATGGCGATGTCATCTTCTTTTTCGCCAGTTCCTATGAAAAGTATGGGGATTTCTAATTCCGACGTTATTGGAAAAACAACACCGCCTTTTGATGTCCCATCTAGTTTTGTTAGGAATATTCCTGAAGTTTGAGCCGAGTTAGTGAAGGATTTGGCTTGCTCGAGTCCATTTAGACCGGTCGTGGCATCTAAGACCAAAATTACTTCATGAGGGGCGCTGTCATCGTGTTGGCCAAGCACACGTTTAATTTTTGTAAGTTCATCCATCAGGTTGCTTTTATTGTTCATACGACCTGCTGTGTCTATGAGCAGAATATCTGTATCGCGTGCGAGCGCAGCTTGGTAGGAGTCATAGACAACCGCTCCTGGATCAGAACCCTGAGGTTGCTTCACTATATCTACCCCTAAAGTATTTGCCCAGTATGACAGTTGCTCTGCTGCAGCTGCCCTAAAGGTGTCACCAGCGCTTAATAGTACAGATTTATCTTGCTTAGTAAATAAAGATGCTAGTTTTGCAATACTAGTGGTCTTGCCCACACCATTAATGCCAACTACTAGGATTACAAAAGGCTTAGCGTCTATGAATTGCATATGTGGCCTTGATGAGAAAGTTAGATAATTTATTAGAACTTCTTTGAGAATAGATATAGAACTTTGAGCATGGTCTCTTTTATTGTCACTTAGTCGCAGTTTTACTTCTTCAATGATGTTCATAGAGGTTTGATAGCCGACATCAGACGATAATAAGATCTCTTCTAATAGTTCGTATTCTTCATTGGAAAGGTTCTGTTTTTGGAACAAAGAAGGTAGTTTTGAGAACCAGCTTTGCTTGCTTTTGATTACTGCTTTGGTGGTTTGTTCTAAATTTGTGGTACCGGATTTTTTAAATAAGTTCAACATATTTATAAATTCTCTAGGATGAGTTTTTGTAAAGCGATGTACGCTACTTTGGATTCCGCTTCGGACTTCGAACTACCTTTGGCAATGGCTATTGTTACTGATTGTACTGCAACTGATATCTCAAATGTGGGTTCGTGATCAGGTCCTGATTGAGATATTATCTTGTATTTAGGTAATTCTTGGTATGTTTTCTGCGTAAATTCTTGTAGGTCTGATTTAGGATCGTTCCCATGTAACCCTTTTAAAGACATCTCGTCTATTTTTGATTTGAAGGAGTCTAAAATGAAAGTTTTAGTGGGATCAAGGCCTCTATCTAAATATATAGCTGCTGTTATAGATTCAAATATAGCTGCCACTACCGACCGCTTTCGAGACCCATTGCTAAGTCTCTCTCCTTTGCCTGTAATTATAAATTGATCTATTCCCATCTTTTGACCAATTTGGAATAAGGATTCTCCGGAGACTAATGCGGATCTCATTTTAGTAAGCTCCCCTTCTGATAAGTTGGGGAATTTCACATATAATTGCTCAGCGATAATTTGTCCTAGTATGGAATCTCCTAGAAATTCGAGCCTCTCGTATGATAGTAAATCGGGATCAGGCTGCTCATTTATGAACGATTTGTGCGTTACAGCTTGTTTAAGCAAGCGCAAGTCGTCAAATTTTACGTTAATTACTTTTTGTAGCTGCTTTAAATCTGACAAGTTAGTCCGCCTGTATTCTATACTACTCCTAGAGGCCAAGGTGGTTGAGGTCGTTTCATTTCCCCTACGTAGTTAAATGATCCCATTACTTCCATTAAAGAAGTAAACATCGAGGCACTATCTTCTTCTGGAGGAACAAACATTTTGAGAAATGTTGACTGACCAGATTCAAAATGAAAAGTGGGGACACCAAAAGCTCCCAATTCTTCAGAGGCAAATGTGTGACTATCCCCTATTTCTGTAAGTAGATTAGTATCCAAGAGATGCTTCTTGAACAATTCAAGGTCAGCGCCCGCCTCAGCCGCTGCTGATTCGATGACAGATGTATCTGTTAGGTCCAATTTCTCTTCGTGCCGCTTTTTAAGAAGAATTATTAGGAAATTTTCAAATAATGCTGTTCCTTGTTTTTTTATTGCAAGACCAGCCTGGTGAGCTATCAAAGTATTATCTTTGCCTTGTAATACATCAGGATGCTCCCAATATTTGAAATCTTCTGGGTTATTTGCTTGAGCCAATGAGAAAGGCTTCCAGTCTATATTGATATCAGCGTCTAAATGTTTTCTTACTTGCGTTAGCCATACAGCAACGTTGTATACGAATGGTCAACGGAAATCGAAATATATGGAGAAATTGTAAGTTTTAGATTCTGCAGTCATTTTCCCCTCCGTTCATGTAGTAGTCAAAGATGATTCTAACTTCATTCGAAATTCATTGTCAAAGAATTACTGTCAAATATAAAATGTGAATCAATTCAGAAGAAGAGAATAGCTTGTATATGGAACAGCACAATATTATGAACCCTATAGAAAGTATAAGGGACAAATTGGGCGATAAAGCAGCAAACTTATTACTTGAAATAAGGCGTGTTGCAAATACTCTTGGGTTTGAAAGTTTCATAGTGGGTGGGACGGTACGAGATTTAATTTTAGATAAACCGCTAAAAGATATTGATGTGTCGGTGATTGGAGATGCGATCATGCTGGTGGATGAAATTGAGGCACAGATAGCTGTAGTGGCTGTCCGACACCCCAAGTTTCGCACTGCTACTATTAAAATTGATGACTTGGAAATTGATATTGTCTCTGCTAGGTCTGAAACATATATTACACCGGGTGCTCTTCCGCAAGTTACACTTGCAGGTATTGAACATGATCTCCGTAGGAGAGATTTTTCAATAAATGCAATGGCTATTTCATTAAATGAACCTTACGCTCTTGTTGATCCTTTAGAAGGTATGCTTGATCTCACTAATGGGGTAATCAAAGTCCTTCACGATAATAGTTTTTCAGATGACCCTACTAGAATTTTCAGAATGTTCAGATATTCAAGTAGATTTGGTTTTATTATCGGAACTGATACTGTCAAGCAGGTGTCCAATGCGGTAACTAACAACTTTATTACGTTTATCAGCAAGGAAAGATTGACTAATGAAATCAGTTTGCTTCTTGATGAGTCTAATTTCGAGAAAGTGATCGAACAGTTATTATTGTTTAAAGTGTTCCCGTTCCCCTGTCAGTATAGACCAGTTCCTGAATTTGACTGTGAATCGGACGGATTCAAATGGATATATTTAATAAATATGTACGACACGGAATTTCAAAAAGCTTTATCCGATATGTTTGTATGGGGGCGGCAGACCACAAAATTAGTTACGGATTTTGTGGAGTTGTGCGGTGTAATTAATGCATTTGATGAAGAAACTTTAAATGAAACAAACTTGGAACGTATCTATAGACTATTAAAGCAAACCCCGAGACCGATTATGGATATTTACGTCGCATTGAACCCAGGTACTATCAATACTAGATTACTTGAGCAATACATACTGTATACTGAACAGAGAGCGGTTAGCATAGATGCTGTAGAATTGATCGGTTTGGGTGTTGAAAAACAGCAACTCGCGGAAATTATTGACATGCTAACCATCCTCCGAATAACCGGACAGATTCGTAGCAAGTCTGAAGAAGTGTCTGTTGTTGTTCAATTTGTGAACGGATAAGGTCCATGGATCAACAAGAAAAAGACTTGAATCTTTGTGCCATGTGTGACAAAGGTTTAGATGGTATCAATGAGACTAACTGCCAGCGATGTGGTTGTTTTTTTCATTATTATTGGACCGATATGCAAGAGTCCGAATCTTGCGGGGCGCTTGCGAGTCATGACGATGCATTGGCTATTGTTTTTTTGTGTGTCGATTGTATAAAGCATTCAAGGAATTAGGAAGGAGAATCATGAAAGCGGTATTTATCAACAAACATGGTGGTACAGATGTCTTAGAATATGGAGAAGTACCTGAGCCTACTGTAGGTTTTGGGCAAGTGAAAGTTAAAGTGCAAGCAGCTTGCTTGAATCGATTAGACTTGTATACGAGAGAAGGTGATCGTGGTTTGCAACGCGAATTTCCTCCTAGTTTAATCTTAGGTGGAGATTGCTCAGGAGACGTTGTTGAAATAGGAGAAGGAGTTAATGGATTATCTTTGGGCAATCGAGTGATAGTCTATCCTAAGATGACATGCGGGCAATGTGTGGAATGCCTTTCGGGTAGAGATGATCTATGCTCCCGAGCTCAATTCTTGGGAACTGCATCTAATGGAAGCTATGCTGAATATGTTGTTGTTGATAGTGGAAACGCGCATGTGATTAGTGATGATGTTACTTACGATATGGCTGCAGCGGTACCCACAACTTTTCTTCCTTGCTGGAATATATTGGTCAGAAAAGGTCAACTTAAATCATGGGAGACTATTTTGGTCCTTTCTGCTTCAGCAGGTGTTGGTACCGCAGCAATACAGTTAGCTAAAAATGTCATTGGAGCGACTGTGCTTACCACTACTAGCAGTAAAGAAAAAATGCTAAAAGCAAAAGAAATTGGAGCCGATTTTGTGATCAATTATAATGAAGAATCGATCAGTGATCGTATCAAAGAAATTACAAATGGGATGGGCGTCGATTTTGTTCTTGATCATGTTGGTGCCGATTTCTTTAAAGACGCTTTCTATGCCTTAAGATCAGGAGGGAGATATGGTATTTGTGGGGCAACTACAGGGTTGCGCACAGAATTGCATCTTGGGTTATTGTTTTCTAAGCAAATAGAGATATTTGGTGCATTTATGGGGTCAAAGAAAGACATGGTGGAAATTACGAATACATTGAATAGAGGGCATATCAACCCTAGTATTCATAAGATCTTTCCACTGTCTGAGACAGCGGAAGCTCATAAGATGATGGAAGATACCAACTTTTTCGGGAAAATTATTATTCATCCTTAAATTAGGAATTTAATAGTCGTCTACCATGAAATAGATATTGTTGTGAGTAACCTGCATATTCTCCGAAGTATTCGTTGGCCCATATTTGAAGTTGTTGGTTGGAAGGTGGGGTTTGATTCGGGAAGTACCAATCACACAATGCTCGTTTCACCCAGACATCAATAGGGAATGCTTCCAATTTGTCAAGCGAAAACACAAGTGCGCAGTCTGCTATTTTAGGTCCTACTCCTCGTAGCTTCATCAATTGGGTTTTTGCGTCCCCGTACGGAAGTGCTAGTAATTCTTGGAGATTGAGTTCTCCTTTTGAAACCTTGATTGCGCAGTCGAGGACATACGGGGCTCTGAACCCTAAGCCAAGTTCTCGTAGTTTAAATTCATCACTGTTACTAATATCCTCTGGAGAAGGGAACGAGTATCTCACATCGTCGTTCAATTGCAATTTGTTCCCAAAATAGGTAGACATATTTTCTACCATTAAAGATATTCGTTTCATGTTAGTTGTCGATGAGCAAATAAAAGTGATTAAACATTCCCAAGGATCTTGTCGTAATAATCTAAGCCCGTTATATTTTGCAGTCATACTCTTTACTCGTTCATCTTTATTTATATGACTATATATGTATCCAAGATCGTCATCTAGACGTAAATACTTGTGGTAATCGTCCTCGACTATGTTCTTACTAGCTGTTTCTATACATAATGTTTTATCGTGCTGTCCAATGTGCACTAGGTTATTTTGTATGAAGCCCGAGTAATATCCGTTAACTTTTCTCCACCTATGAGCTTGTCCACTTTCCAGAGATTCTCTCAAATTCAAAGGCTCTTGTATGGTTACTTGCATACTTATATCCAATTCTTCACAGCGTTAGGGATATCTGATAATTCGAAAGTTTGGATATTGAAGTCAGGCAATGAGTCAAGGAAAGTTTTTCCATATGATCTTTCTACTACTCGGTTATCCAATATCACGACGACTCCGCTGTCTTCTTTACTCCTAATTAATCTTCCTATCCCTTGTCTGAACTTTAAAATAGCTTGGGGTACAGAATATTCCCTGAAAGAATTCTCGTAATTACTACTTCTAGCTTGTACTATTGGGTCAGTGGGGACTTGGAATGGTAGCCTTGTAATCATTAGAAGCTTCAAGTTGTTACGTTCAAAATCAACGCCTTCCCAGAAGCTATTCGTACCCAAAATAATGCTATTAGGATTCTCGTTAAATCGCCGTATGATTTGTTGCGGAGTGCCATCGATTCCTTGCGCAAGTACTTGCACATCATTTTGTTCTAGATGAGTTTTTATAAGGTTTGATACATTGCGTAAGGCAGCGTAGGATGTGAATAACACAACCGTTCGCCCTTGGATTTCAATTGTTGCGTTCAAAATTGTTTCAGAGATTGCGGCTATATATGAATCCTGGGAGGGAGCTGGGACTCCCTTTGGCAGTAATAATAGGCCGTTTTCTTTATAGTTATACGGAGACCCTAACTGTGATTCTTCTGCGTTTTCGGGGATTCCAAGACGTTCTTTTATATGAGCAAATGAATCATAGGCAGTTAAAGTTGCACTCGTGCATATTACGCTATCTTTTTCTGAAAAAAGATTAGAGGATAAGAATGCCCCGACATGGACTGGAGCGGAATGAAGCCTGACTTCAATCTGATTACGATCAGATGATATCCATTCTACCGAATTTTCATCAGGTTTGGTTAATATGGACGTCAATTGGTCTTCTAATGAGTCAATTTGGTCGATGTTTGAATTTAATTCAACTATCAAGTGAGACTTGTTATTCAAATTAACGTCTAGTGAGTCAACATTATTGCAAAGGTTTCGGATATATGAAGTATTTTCTTTGAGTGTAACTTGAAAATTTTCCCACATAGAAAGGATCGAGTACCAAGATTGCGAGGACCGGAAGTCTTTATGAATGATCATTTGGTTGTTGTCTTGATTATCTTGGGATGAGAAGAATGTGTTATTCATGGCTTCCCACATAGTATTCCATCCAGTAGTTATACGATCTATGGATTGCTCGCAGGAATGGATATTGTCTAGAATGATTTGTTTAATTGAGGCACCGTTGTTGATGTTGTTTAGATCTATTCTAATACTGTTACATATTTTGGTTTGATTGTCTGCGATCTGTGATAATTGGTTCGCTGTAATTTCAAATTGAAATTGGTTTGTCGCCTCATCTTCTAGATTATGGGCTTCATCTATGATCAGTGTGTTGTAGTGGGGTATAAGTGTCCCGCCCATCCTTATGTCTGATAACAATAAAGCATGATTCACTATGAGTATGTCAGCTTCTTCAGCAAGCTCTCGGGCGTTCCTAAGGTAACAAGTATCGTCTCCTCTTAAGTTTGGGCACCATAAATTTTCAGCAGAGGAGATTCGATTCCATACAGCAAGGTCTCTAGATGATAAATTTATTTCAGTTCTGTCACCATTTTGTGTAGAGCCCATCCATAAGTGAATCTTACTGAGTAGCCTTGCTTCATCGGAAGAAATTTCAGTCGCGTTGGACATATAGTTTAACCTGCTGACACATAAATAATTCGATTTACCTTTGAGTAAAGAATATTTGATACCACCTTCAGGAATCACTTTTAGATTTTCTAGGAGTGACACTAAAGCAGGTAGGTCTTTTGACACCAGTTGCTCTTGTAAATTGATGGTGTTGGTAGAGATTACTACTTTTTCGTTGTGGCTGATAGCATGCTTGATTGCTGGTATTAAATACGCTAACGATTTACCAACACCCGTACCGGCTTCTATTATTAGGTGTTTTTTGTTGCTGATTGCTGAATCGACGATTTGAAGCATTTCTAGTTGTTCAGGCCTATATTCAAATTCATCAGGGAGATTTTGTGTGAAAGTTTCTTCGGTATTGAATATTTCATCTATGGTAAGTTCTGGATCAAAATCTAATAATGATTTATGGTTTCCATTTTGGTTGGGTCTAGGGCCAACATGGCTTTTTTGTTGAGATGTGACCAGAGAGTGTTCCAAGCATTGTTCCAGAAGGTTGCCTAGATTCCAATTACTTTTAGTGCTGAGGTCGATCATGTATTTGAGGGAATTGTGATCACATCTCCGAATGTGATTTAGTAGTTTAATGAAAACCTGTTGGGTCGCTTTGGCATCTTCCAGTGCCCTATGGGGAGACTGGTTTTCTACTTCGAAATATTTCCCTAGGTAATTTAATGAGTACTCTGGTAGGTTTGGGAAAAAAATTGTTGCTAATTCCCAGGTATCAAAATTATATTGAGTAAATTGTACGTCGTTACTTGCTAAGAATCTTAGGTCAAATTGAATGTTTTGTCCGATTATGGGCAGGTCACCAACAAACTTAATCAG
Organism: uncultured Dehalococcoidia bacterium; assembly: GCA_964343075.1. Lineage (GTDB taxonomy): Bacteria > Chloroflexota > Dehalococcoidia > Lucifugimonadales > UBA3495 > UBA2588. The sequence continues at coordinate 100,789 of CAYFGT010000001.1, forward strand.
GTCTGGTATGACTTGTTCGATTGTTGGTTTAAATCTGACATCATCGTTGGATATTCCTGTAAGATCTTGTACAAATGGAGGGATTTGTCGTTTGGGATCTACTAAAGTTTGGTACTCTTCTAAGATGGTACCATAGGAGCATTTTACTGCTCCAATTTCAATAATCCGATCGCTGTTAGCATGCAGACCGGTGGTTTCCAAATCAAGGGATACATATTCTAGGTTCATTGGACTTGTTGAAACCATAGCGACCTACTCTTTGTGTAACGAGAAACGCTTAGGAGACCCCTGCCGCAAGCCATGGACTGGCCAAAATGCTCCTGCCCTTAAGGCTTTGATGAATTCTTCCTCGGTACTTATATCTGTATCAAATTCGGTGGCGAAATTCCCTAGTCCATGAGTCGAATGGGCATCGCTTCCTCCAGATACTGGTAAGTTAAGCATCTGAGAAACTTCTAGAGCGAACAAGTTTTCATTCTCTGCTGTTCCTCCATTACCTGCTTCTATCGCGTCTACCATGTCAAAAACATGATGCTGTGAGGCTTGATCGGCTGTGGTAGGGATAGTGTCATCAGGGGATTTGTACAAGTAAGGTCGTCCTCTTCCAGGAGGGCTAAAGATTCCTCGGAATGGATGTGCAGAAATGAGAAATCCACCGTGTGCTCTGACAGCCTTACTCAAGGTCTCGGCGTTGTTATAGCCAGACTCATATTTATCCATGCCAAAAGCTAACATGTGGCCAAAATCTGTGTCTACTTCCATACCACGGATTAAAACGACGTTGTGCTTCTGGGCAAATTGTTCAAATTCATGTCTGTCCCAAGGTCCACTGTGTTCTGTTAGACATAGCCCTTTAAGCCCAATCCTTGATGCTTCTAAGATCAAATCTTCAGGAGTTAGATTGCTATCACTGCTGCCTTTTGTTGTGTGTATATGCAAGTCGAAAAATTTTGCCATAAAATTGCCTCAGCCCAATATTAACCAAAAAGACATCTATATTACAGTCTACTTTGTCTGTTCCTTATGATTAATATTTAGTTGATTGTAAGCAATGTTACATATACAATTCTGAGCTACGTGATTGGAAGAATGTAAGAATTTCGAGGGAGTACTTGGACGGTTTAGGAATACATGTAATAGCGGATTTGAAACAATGTGATCCGTTGCTTATCGATGATATAGAATATGTGCGAGACACTTTATACGAGGCAGCTGAGACCTTGTCTGTCTCGGTTATAGGTGAGTCGTTCCATAAATTTTCTCCTCAAGGAGTGACAGGAATTCTATCAATAGCGGAATCTCACATATCAGTCCATACCTGGCCAGAAGCATTATTTGTTGCTATTGATATATTTACTTGTGGGATTAAGTTTGATCCTAACCAAACGGCTATTTGGTTGGGTAGTAAATTCAAGAGTGAAGATTTTGATATAACCGTGATTGACAGAGGTGCAGGTCTAGCGCTTCCAACGTATGGTTTAAGCGAGTAATTGGGTAATAAGAGAGGACTTATTGGATTCATTTGGTAATTGGTATATAGAGCATTTGTCATCTAGCCAATCTATCATGCTAAAAGTTACAGAAGTCTTGTATTCAGGTAAGACTCGATATCAGCAAGTAGATATCATCCAGTCAGAGATTTATGGAAGAAGTTTGATTCTTGATGGAAAAACTCAGTCCACCGAGAGAGACGAATTTGTTTATCATGAAGCATTGGTAAGTCCTGCTATGTTTTTACATCAAAAACCTCAAGATGTTTTTATCGCTGGCGGCGGCGAAGGTGCTACTTTAAGAGAAGTACTTAATCATAAGAGCGTTTCTAAAGTTACCATGGTTGATTTGGATCAAGAAGTGATAGAGTTGAGTAAATTGTATTTGCCTAATCACCATAATGGTTCATTCGATGATGAAAGATTGGAATTGCATCATTGTGATGCTAGAACGTATTTGAATGATAATAATTATACTTATGATGTTATCATTTTAGATCTAGTTGATCCGTTAGAAGAGGGTATAGCATATCAACTGTATACAAGAGAATTTTATGAGATTGTAAGGTCTTGTCTGAATCGCGGTGGTATCATGGTGACTCAATCTGGATCTGCCGACATAACTAATTTCACCGAATGTTATGCACCAATTGTGAATACTATCCAGTCAGTATTTCCCGATGCTAAGAATTATCAAGTGAACGTATCAGGATTCGGTATGCCATGGTCTTTCACAATTGCATCTCAAGAACCTGTGGACACTGATATTGAAAATTTAATGAACAATATTAGAGAGAGAGTACACCGAGATTTGAAATTTTATGATCATGAATCTCATGTTCATATGTTTAATGTTCCCAAATATGTCCGTGAACAAATACAAAACGAATCTAGGATCAACTCTGATGACGATCCGATTTTTATGATCTGATTATTACGTTATATATTTCCTTAAATTACAAAGTTCAATTACAGGTATAATTGTGCCATCTCGCTCAAATGATTCTATTAGGGTTCTTATATCTTCGGGGATATTCTTTTTAGTCCCAGTTGTTTGATCATAACCAACATACACTGCGTTTATAATTGTAGTATGCTCGCCAGTCTGGTTATATATATTGACTCGGAAATACATACTCGTGGTTTTTAACTTGGTTATGCTGCAATGTAATTCCAAGACTTCATCTACTCTGACAGGTGATAAGAAAGACAGGTCTGTATGCACTACAACTGTGTCAAAAAAACCAGTTTCAGCTAATTCATAGATGCTATAGCCTAGGTTTCTAAAATATTCAGCTTGGGCAATCTCCAAGTATTCTAAGTACGCTCCATTAAAAGCAATGCCTTGCCTGTCGCATTCAGACCATCGGACTCTGATAGGTGTGGTGAATAACGGTTGTGAATTATCAGGTTGCATAAGAATTATTCGTTCTCGAGCTCATCAAGTATTTGTTTGTCAAACTCATTTAGGTTTTGATCATAGAGCAGGTCAGGTCTATTTAGGTAGGTTCGGATTAACGATTGGGTTCTCCTCCATTCTTCGATTTTCTTGTGGTTTCCGTTTATTAATACTTCTGGTACTTGTAATCCACGATAAGTTCTTGGACGTGTGTATAACGGGTGTTCCAACAATCCAGATGTTATTGAATCAGATTCAACGTTTTCAGACGCCCCTATTACCCCCGGGATAAATCGGGAAATACAATCCATCACTAACATAGCAGGGATTTCTCCTCCTGTGGTAATAAAATCTCCCACGCTTATTTTATGTGTGACTACTAATTCGATTATCCTCTCATCAATACCTGTGTAGTGTCCGCAGATAATTATTACATCCTCGTAATCAGAAAAAGCTTTTGATTTTTCTTGATTAAAAGTGTATCCCTGAGGGGTCATGAGTATTACAGGGACGCTTTTAGGATTATCACATGTTGCCAATGTATGTTCGATTGCTTCACCGATAGGTTCAGGTTTCATAACCATCCCAGACCCTCCCCCATATTGGTAATCATCAGTGATTGAATGCTTATCTGTGGCAAACTCTCTGATGTTCACTATAGTGATGCGAATAAACTCATTCTTGATAGCTCTGCCGATCATACTTGATTCCATAAAGCCATCAAACATTTGCGGGAATAACGTTAATATATGGAAGTTAATACTTGCCATGGAAAGTCTCTATAGGATTCTTTTCAAAATTTGAATATTTTCCCCATCTTTAACGACGTGCTTGATATGATCCCTATTACGTAAGATGGATATATCGTCCAGAGGATTCCCGTCGACAATTACCATATCTGCTACTTTCCCGACCTCGATAGATCCAACGCAATCGTCGATTTCAAGGCATTCAGCCGCTGTGATAGTGCCTGCTTTAAGAGCTTCCAATGGAGTCATTCCGTTCTCAACTAACAATTCAAGTTCATGCGCATTATCTCCATGTATAAATCCTCCAGCATCTGTTCCTGCGACTATTTTGACCCCCTCTTTCATTGCTATCTCGAAACTCCGGCGGTGTTGATCAATGAGTTGTTGTGCGCGAACTTGGACATGGGGAGCACTGTGGGTTTTATGGTAGTCGTAGACAGTAAATGTTGGAACAAAAAAAACGTTTTTCTCGGCCATAATTTTAAGAAGATCTGGATCTTCTTCTAAATGGCACCCATGTTCTACTGAGTGTACTCCTTCTTCTATACATACTCTCAATCCAGGGCCACCTAGTGCATGGCACATAACTTTTTTATTTAACCGTGCACTTTCATCAATGATCAGGCGTACTTCTGATCGAGTAAAAGATGTGTCTCTGGGGCCAAGTCCTTTGCGAGAACTAGCACCCCCTGTTGTAGCGATTTTGATCACGTCAGCTCCACACCTGACCAATTCACGCAATTTATGTATTATTTCATCCGGTCCATCAACAACTGCATTAGGAAGCATTGGATTATTGATTAACATATTAGTGTGGCCAGATCCACTCACTCTATCGCCTATTCCTCCTGTCTGAGACATTATACTTATCGCTAAGACTAAACGAGGCCCATTACATAGACCCTCTTCTATGGCAATTTTATAACCTGCATCTAAACCACCTGCATCTCGAATAGTTGTATAACCTGATTGCAATGTATCTTCTAGTACTTTGAATATTCGTATCGAGTTAGTTGATGCTGGTTCATCTAGGTGCCATCTGCTCATCAGCTCATAATTCTTAGAAGCTAAATGATCATGGCAATCGATTAATCCAGGGAGCACCGTCAAACCAGTGACATCATAAACTTCTTCCATACTGCTGATCACCGCGTCACTAATATTGCTGTGAGATGTTATTTGGGTTATAGATGGACCATCTACAATTATAGTCTGGTTCTTCAAGATCGAGCCTGTGTTGAAATCTATAATGTTCGCTCCGATGAATGCTTTCATAATAGTGACCTCTGTTTTCTAGAATATTAAGTCTGGAATTAGATAAATTGTGATTCTGGATCAACTATAACGTTATTATGCCAAAAATACATTGTCAAACTCATTATTTTGCTACAATGGTACCGCAATAACATATATAGGAATACGGTTATAGTTATAACCTAGGATTTGGAATGGAACCGTACATAGAGAAAATTGTAAATGAAATCCATAGTTCTAAACTTAAGATTTGTTTAGTAGTGGCTGGAGCAGGAAATCAGGCGGTTTCTTGGCTGTTAAATGTGCCTGGTGCGTCCAATACTATATTAGATATATCTATACCATATTCTGAGAATGCTATGTCAGAAATATTAGATGGGTTACCGGAGAGTATCGTTTCGCAAACTGCTGCTTGTTCGATGGCGGTACGAAGCTTTATCAATGCAAAAAGATATTGTGAGACTGAAACTGAGGTATTAGGTATTAGTTGCACAGCCACGATAGCTACCAATCGAGAAAAACGAGGAGATCATAGGGTGGTAATCGGTGTTTGTTCTCAGAACAAACTTAGGACTTACAGTTTAATACTTACTAAAGGCGCTAGAAACAGGGAGCAAGAAGATCTGGTAGTGAGTACGCTACTACTTCATGTTATAGCACAATATTCAGGTACTGAATTTGATTTAGATAACATGCTTATGAATGAAGAAATAGTAGAACTTCATGATATATCTGCATTTCAGTGCTTGAACATGGTTAGAGACGGAGATATACCATTTGTTCTTTTGGGTCCTGACCAAACTATGAACTTCTCGTTGCCGCCTATAGAATCAAGTGTGATTTTCCCAGGTTCATTCAATCCACTACATGCCGGACATAAAGCGTTAAAAAAAGTCATGGGAAATGAATTTGGCCTGTCAACAGTGTATGAAACGTCGATAGTTAATGTAGATAAACCTCCTTTAGCGATAGATGACATCATGAGTAAAGTTTCCCAATTTGAGTTCTCAGAAAAATTATTAATAACTAATCAAGCAACCTTTGTAGGTAAAGCTAAACATCTGAAAAAATATAGGTTCTTAGTAGGTTGGGATACGGCCAAACGTATAATAGACCCCAAATATTATTCTGATGAGCGTGACATGCTGAAAAAATTAGGGACAATGTTGGGAAATGGTAACCGGTTTTATGTCGCCGGGCGATTGGATGACGGAGTGTTCAAAGGGATACAAGATTTAGATCTCCCTGAAGGATTATCTGATTTGTTTGTTGGTATTCCTGAAGAATTATTCCGTGCTGATATATCATCGACTGAAATAAGACAAAACGAATGATATGTTTTCTTATGTGGGTTTATTTGATTGACTGTAAAATCTGAGGAATGATATTCTACAATAGATACAAAATCATATCACTTTTAAACTGACGGTTTGTGTTCATTAATCTGAAAAGGATCGATAAATGGAAGTATTTGTTAACGATTGGCTAGCCGTATCTCTATCAGTGTTAGTGGGAGCGGGAGCTATTATGGGGTTATTTATAGCTTCTTTTATTTTTAGCGCCAAACGCAAATCGGAGATTAAACTTACTACTTATGAATGCGGGATTCCAAGCGAAGGATTTACCTGGGCAAATATAAATTTCAGGTTTTATATTTTTGGCATCTTGTTTTTGATTTTTGATGTAGAGGCGGTTTTTCTTTTCCCGTGGGCTCTTATCTTCTTAGAGCAAAATAGCTTAGGGAACCCTATCCCATTTTACGCGATGATGATATTTTTGGTGATCTTGTTCTTTGCAATCTTATATGGATGGAAAAAAGGAGTGTTCGAGTGGCAGAAGTGAATTCTACAACGGGAAATTTGCCCGGAAAGAGCAGGTTTGACCAAGTATTGGGCCCCAAAGTGCCGGGAGTCATAACAACCAGCAAAGAACAATTATTTGGCATGGCTAGGAAATCTTCATTATGGACACTAAGTTTTGGGCTTGCTTGTTGCGCTATAGAAATGATGTCAACATATATGTCTCATTATGATTTAGATAGGTTTGGTGTTGTAACATGGCCATCCCCGAGACAATCGGATGTGATGATTGTAGCAGGGACCGTAGTAAAGAAAATGGAAGAACCTATCAGATTATTATATGAGCAAATGCCTGATCCTAAATGGGTAATCGCTATGGGCAGTTGTGCGACTAACGGCGGCCCATATTATAAATCTTATTCTGTTGTTATGGGAGTCGATCACATAATTCCAGTGGATATATACGTACCTGGCTGCCCGCCAAGACCAGAAGCTTTGCTATATGGCATCGTAAAGTTACAAGAAAAAATCATGCAGGATTCTAAAAGCAATGGTAGATAAGCCAGACTGTAAATCAGACAATGCGGAGTTACATCCGTCATTAATAAGATTGCAAGGGGTTCTAAGCGACAAATTTGGAGACGCGGGATTCTCTGTAGTGATGACCGACAACATCCCCTCGGTCGAGATCACGAAAGAAATGGTGCATGATCTGTGTGTGTTTTTTAAAGAAGATCCTTTTTATGACTCTAAAATGCTATCTTGCATGGCCGGCGTGGATTACGTGGATTACTGTCAAATTTTATATATGCTTTATTCGGTAGAAAATAATTGTACTGTAGGAATTAAATGTAATATCGATTATGAATCCCCAATGCCTAGTGTGTCGGATCTATGGAAAGCGGCTGATTGGTATGAAAGAGAGATCCATGATCTTTATGGTATTGAATTTGAGGGTAACGAAGATATGTCTCCCCTATTACTTTATGACGGATTTGAAGGATATCCCGGGAAGAAAGATTTCCCATTTTATGACTATCAGGAATATTAACGAACAATGATGCGACAATCTGGCAATCAAACAGTGGATATGATGCTTAATATGGGTCCTCAACATCCATCTACACACGGTGTCTTTCGTATGGAACTGCAGGTTGATGGGGAAAAAATTATTGATGTAAAGCCGCATATAGGATATTTACACCGAGGTTCTGAAAAATTGAGCGAAGGAGAACAATATCATCAAGTTGTTACCTTGTTTGACAGAATGGATTATCTGGCAAATTTTAACAATGAACTTGTATATTGCATGGCCGTTGAAAGACTTTTGGGTCTCGAACTCTCGAAGAGAACAGAATATATTCGAGTAATCTTGTGTGAATTAAATCGTATTGCTAGCCATTTATTGTATGTAGGTACCATAGGGCTAGATGCTGGTGCCATGACGCCAGCATTGTTTTCGTTTATTGGTAGGGACAGGATCCAAACTTTGTTTGAAAGTATTTCTGGTGCCCGTATGATGCATAATTATTTTAAGATAGGGGGCTTAAAGCAAGAGGTTCCTAATAATTTTATCCAAATGGTCAGAGATATACTCCCTGATATCAGGAAAGACGTGGATCAAGCAGAAAAATTGCTGACATTCAACGAAATATTCCTGAGTCGTACAAAAGATATTGGGCTTATAACGGCTGAACAAGCGATAGATTATGGATTGACCGGTCCATGTTTACGTGGGTCAGGCGTAAGGTACGACGTTAGGAAATCTGAGCCATATTCTGTGTACCAAGACTTTGAATTTGATATTCCTATAGGTTTAGACGGGGATTGCTGGGATAGACATTGGGTGCGAGTTAAGGAAATGGATGAATCACTAAAGATTGTGGAGCAAGCCATAAATAATTTGCCCGAAGGCGACATTGAATCCCCTTTAGGTAGACGTTTAATACGCCCTCCGGAAGGAGAAGTGTACGTAAAAACAGAAAATCCTAGAGGAGAAATAGGGGTTTATTTAGTAAGTGACGGAACAGATAAACCGTATAGACTTAAAGTGAGGCCTCCATCATTTTGCAACCTTTCAGCTATTCAACCTCTACTCAAAGATTCATGGATTGCTGATTCTGTAGTGATATTGGGATCATTGGATATTGTGCTGGGAGAAGTTGATAGATGATTGGTGGAATAAACACACTGATAAGTCTATTGTTGTTATTCTCATTTTTGGCAATTGTGGTACTGTCGTTGGTATGGTTAGAAAGGAAGGCATTAGGTAGGTTGCAACTTCGGCTAGGACCCACTCGGACCGGCCCATTTGGATTGCTTCAGCCAATCGCTGATGCTATAAAGCTTGTACTGAAAGAAGATATAGTGCCAAATTCTTCCGAACGGGTGATTTTCTGGGTAGCTCCGATCGTAGTAGTGATTTCAGCATTCATGCTCTGGGTAACTATCCCTTTTACGCCTGATATTGTGGTAGAAAATTTAGAAGAAATGGGCTTATTTTACATCGGAGCTGTGGGAGTTATAGGAATTTTAGGACTGGTATTGGCTGGTTGGGGTTCGGCAAACAAATATGGAGTAATTGGGGGATTGAGAGCTGCGGCGCAACTAATCAGTTATGAGATCCCACTGATTATGGTATTGGTCTCTGTAGCTATAATTACCCAAACGTTTAATCTTGTTGAAATTGTTGCTCTGCAGACACCTGTGCCATTTGTCTTGGTATTGCCCTTAGGTTTTGTGTTGTTTTTTGTTGCTGGTTTAGCAGAAGTAGGAAGAACTCCTTTTGATATATATTTTGCAGAATCAGAAATTGTTGGAGGTCCGTTTGTTGAGTACAGTGGTGCCCACTGGGCTGTATTTTTCTTGTCTGAATATATCAACACATTCGCTATAGCAACTTTGACTGTCTTATTGTTTTTAGGAGGGTGGGCAGGTCCATTTTTGCCTCCGGTTGTGTGGCTGTTAGTGAAGATATATGCTGTTATCTTATTAATTTTCTGGATACGAGGAACGTTGCCTAGATTAAGGATAGATCAATTAATGGGATTTGCATGGAAAGTTATGGTTCCTCTGTCATTTTATCTAGTAGTATGTTCTTCCATGTTCACGTTTTATAATTTACCTTGGTGGTCATCCACAATCATGTCTTTGTTTGGGTTAGGAGTCGTAGGCTTTATAATTTATAGATATATAACAGCGCCCGCCCGTAAAGTAGCTGAAGTAAGGGAACGTTTACGCTCCTTGCAAAATTCACAAGAGGTATAGGATGTTAAGTACAGTAAGAGGAATGATTCAGACCTTGTCATCGACTTTTCGTGGGTTACGAAGTCCTGTGACTAAATTGTACCCAGAGAATCCCACTGTGCTTCAAGACAGATTTATGGGATTTCCCGGTTTGACATGGGACAGTGAAATGGACGAGCCCTTCTGCACTGGTTGTATGGTATGTATAAGGAATTGTCCAACTCAATGCATGACAGCCACTATGAAAGATAATCCCAAATTTGCAGATGAAACTAGTAAGAGACGCAAGATTGTTGATGAGTTTGAAATTAATCTCAATCGATGCATATTGTGCGGTATTTGTGTTGACGTTTGTAATTTTGATGCAATTGTTATGACACACGAGCATGAAGAAAGTGGGTTGCAACGAGATGGCAGCAGAATGAACTTAAGTGGTTTGTTACAGATTGGTAGCAATTATCAGTCTGCTACAAACTGGAAACCAGCATCAAAGGAATAGTTTACTTAGTATGCATTTGATCATTTTCACAATAATTTCAGTAGTACTTACTGTATGTGCTCTTGGAGTAGTTACTTCTAGGAATATAGTCCACTCTGCTCTCTTCCTGTTATTTGCGCTAATTAGTGTGGCTGGGATATATCTTGTTCTACTAACTGAATTTTTGGCTATTGTTCAGTTACTGATATACGGTGGAGCGATAGTGATAGTGATCCTATTTGCATTGATGCTCACACGCAATGAAGAATACCCAAAAATTCAGAATAACAAATTGTGGCCTGTGTCAGGTATATTGTCAGTCTTGGTTCTTGTTACTTTGTTAACTGCATACATGAGGTCTGATGCTATTCGAGAAGCTTCTACATCAATTACCCCAGCGGGAGTCAAAATTTTGGGAGCTTCTTTGTTCACAACTTGGGCTATACCATTTGAAATTGCATCTTTGGTATTACTTGTCGCTTTGATCGGAGCTATTGTGATTGCTCGATCAGATAAGGATGGTAACTAGATGTTAGAGTTAATTCATGTCAACATATTGAGTTTAGTCTTATTTTCTGTTGGTCTGTACGGAGTGCTGGCCAGGAAAAGCGCTATTTTGATTATTATGGCCATAGAACTGATGTTGAATGCAGTAAACATCAATTTTATAGCCGCAGCAGCATTTAACCATGGAGGAGGATTATTTACCGAATTTGATGGGCACATATTAACCATATTCATTATTACTATAGCAGCTGCTGAAGTTGGATTAGCTTTAGCTTTGATTTTACGGATATTTAGAAATAAATCTACAGTTAACGTTGATCAGTTTGACATTATGAAGTTGTAAATTAGGATTTTAAGATATTATGGATTACGTAACATGCAATATTTCTGGTTAATTCCTGTAATCAGCTTCATAGCATTCATTATTACAAGCTTAGCGGGCAGTAAAATGCCCAAACAGTCTTGGATATTTCCTGTTGTCGCCATCCTAGCGGGTTTACTGATTTATTTCTTAGGGTTAACTGAATATTTGCAGTCTCGATTTGATTTGAGCCATTGTGTGAGAGAAACCGTAACTGGAATGGTGTCCTGTAATTACAGTGTGGAATGGTTCTCTGTAGGTGCCTACGCAGGTGATTCTGTTAATTCATTCATAGGATTTACGGTAGATCCACTTAGCTTGTCGGTTGCAGGATTAGCGATAGTAGTGGCGCTAATGGTACAAGTGTACTCAATCGGTTATATGAAAGATGATCCTCGATTCTCTTGGTATTACTCAGTTCAAGCCTTGTTTATTTCCTCAATGATTTTACTGGCACTATCAGATAATTTCCTTCTACTGTACGTGGCATGGGAATTGGTAGGACTATGTTCCTATTTGTTGGTAGGTTTTTGGTATGAAAAACCAGAGGCTAAAGAAGCTGCGAAGAAAGCATTTACTGTTACGAGATTGGGTGATGTGGGTCTGTTGATAGGAATATTATTGATTTGGTTTGAAGTGGGATCGTTTAACATGAGCGATTTATTTTCTCATATTCAAACAGGTGAATTGACATCCTGGATGATATTCTCAATTAGTGGTCTTCTGTTTCTAGGAGCCATGGGTAAATCTGCCCAATTCCCGTTTCATGTGTGGTTGCCAGATGCAATGGAAGGCCCTACTCCTGTAAGTGCTCTGATCCACGCTGCCACCATGGTGGCGGCCGGGGTTTATTTAGTAGCAAGAGCATATCCGTTATTTGTTGAGTCTGACTTAATTATGCTCATAGTATCCATAGTTGGATTGATCACAGCTATAGGTGCAGCGTTAATTTGTTGTGTATCTATTGATTTAAAGAGAGCTTTGGCTTATTCAACAATCAGTCACTTAGGATTAATGATGTTGAGCTTAGGTGCCTTTGGGTACACAGCTGCGATATTACATTTGCTGGCCCATGGTTTTAGTAAAGCATTGTTGTTTTTAGGCTCCGGTAATATTATGCATTCCATCGATGACTTGAACATACACAAAATGGGAGGGCTTAAATCGGTTTTACCAGCGACTACCATATTGTTCTGCATAGGAGCTCTTTCGCTAGCGGGAATTCCATTGCTTTCTGGATTTTGGAGCAAAGATGAAGTGATTGTTTCTATAGTTCATAATAGGAGTTTGTTGTTCGCGGTATTATCTATGATTTTGGTGTTCTTAAGTGGATTCTACATGGTCAGATTGATTATTCTGCCATTCTTTGGATCTCCTAACAGAGATTACAGCCATGCGCATAAACTTCCACTCGTTATGCTACTACCGATGGGAGTTTTGGCAATTTTTGTTGTTTTGTTTGGATGGATTGCGATGTATATGCCAGGCGCGCCTAGTAGCTTCGGAACTTTTTTATATTACTCTCACCCGAAAAACTTTCATCTTGAACCTGATATAGCAACATTGACGCTAATTATTACTTTGATTGCTTTTGTCCTAGGATACTTGATTTATGTGAAAAAACTGAGTATTTTCCCCAAGTTGAAAGCAAGAGCGCAGAAAATAATAGGAATCGTAGAAAATAAGTATTATTTCGATGAGTTATACCAGTTGTTGGTGGATAAACTCGTTTTGCCCATAGCTTTTTTGATAGGTTTAATTGATAGAGTATTAGTTAATGATATTGGAGTGAATGGTCCTGGTTACGTGACTCGCTATTTAGGAGCGTTTATCAGACACCACATAACAGGACAAATTTATGTATACATGGGACTGATGACCGTGGGTGCCATAATACTCGGAATGTTGTGGATCTGGATGGCACTAATATGATGAATGAAATTCAAAATCTAATGGGATTGACCCTGATCCTAACGCCGCTTATCACGTCGCTAGGATTTATGATGATCCCCAATTTGACTCCTAAAATGTACTGGTTAGTTGCAAGTGTAATATCCGGAATAATGTTTTTAATTTCTGTTTTGTTATGCTTTTCATATGACACTACCTTGGGCGGGACGCAGTTTGCGTTCAGTATTCCGTGGATCGACCAAGGTATAAATATCTCTTTTTCACTTGGATTAACGGGCATTAGTGCTTCTTTGGTGCTATTGAATGGGATAGTTTTATTTGGTGCATGTCTAATATCTCTGGATATAGGAGCTAGATCTAGGGATTTTTATGTTTTATTGTTAGCTCTGGGTGGCGGAGTTTTTGGGGTATTTTTGGCGTCAGATCTATTTTTCTTTTTCTTGTTTTATGAACTAGCAGTACTTCCGATGTATCTTTTGATCGCGATATGGGGTAGCTCTACCGACTTTGGTACATTCATAAGGACTAAAGAATATGGGGCGATGAAACTAATGATGGTCTTGGTGGCTGCAAGTGTATTGATTTGGATCGGAATTATTGCGATTTATGTAGAAACTTTTGAGAACGGAACTCCAACGTTCTCATTTGATGAGCTTAGGCAGTTGTCTCAAGCAGGATTGTTTAGTTTGGAGTTTCAAAACTGGGTTTTCTTGCTGTTCATGATCGGTTTTGGAGTTTTGTCAGGATTGTGGCCGTTTCATACATGGTCTCCAGACGGGCACGTCGCAGCGCCGACAGGGGTTAGCATGCTACATGCGGGTGTTTTGATGAAATTAGGAGCATTTGGGATAATCCAGATAGGTGTGATTATATTGCCAATGGGGGCTCAGACTTGGATGCCTGTATTGATGGTTCTAGGAATTGTGAATGTGATTTATGGTGCAATTTCTGCTATGTCACAGACAGATTTAAAATACATCATAGGATACTCAAGTGTAAGCCACATGGGTTATGTTTTAATTGGGGCTGCTACTTTAAACTTTGTCGGGATGTCAGGCGCAGTATTGCAAATGTTCTCCCATGGCATAATGACTGCTTTAATGTTTGTACTGGTAGGAGCTATCTACCACAGAGCACACACTAGGGATATATACGTGTTAAATGGTCTGATTAAAACGATGCCTCATATATGTGTGTTATTTATAATTGCAGGGTTCGCGTCGTTGGGATTGCCGGGCCTTAGTGGATTTATAGCTGAATTTCTTATATTTTTGGGAGTAATCAAAATTTCATTTTGGATAGCGGCACTTGCTGTATTTGGTGCGGCCTTAACTGCCATTTACATACTTAGACTTATAGCAAGAACTATAGTAGGACCAATTGATGACAAATTGGCTGATCTCCCTGATGCAAATGGATACGAAAAAATTGTTTCACTGGCTTTCGCTGCTACATTAATCTTAGTCGGGGTCTGGCCTGCGGTATTACTCGATTCGATTAATGTTGGAGTAGCAACGGTAATGAGTGTATTGTGATTGTATTATGTTAGACGACTCAAATAATTTATTATTATTAACTCCAGAGTTTGTTCTGGCTGGTTTAGCGTTAGTAGTGTTCACTGCAGACCTGTTTATTCCGGAGAATAAAAAAGAATGGGTAGGCAGATTAGCCGCCTTTGGGCTTTTAGGAGTAGGGCTGATTACAGTGTCGACCGTACTAGGTGTTAATCAGTATGTATACAATGGTTTCTTATTAGTCGATCATTATTCATTCATATTTAAAATGGTTTTTATTGGCGTAGGATTTTTGGTTATTTTAATGTCGGAAGATTACGTTAAAAACAATTTGACATCCCAAGGGGAATTTTATGGATTGATATTGTTTGCAATCTTAGGAATGAATATTTTGATTCAAAGCCAAGAATTTTTGACTGCGTATATATCATTAGAACTATTGAGTTTCTGTCTGTATGTACTTGTGGGTTATGCGAAATTCAATCCCAAAAGTAATGAAGCGTCGATCAAATATATAATATTTGGAACTTTTTCATCAGCTATACTTTTATATGGACTGAGTATGGTTTACTCAGTAGTCGGGAGTACTGTCTATAGCGATATATCAAATACATTACTAACTACTATGGACCCTGTAGCTGCAGTAGGTGTAGCATTCATCATGATTGGTATTGGATTCAAGGTTGGGATAGTACCGTTTCACTCTTGGATTCCTGATGTGTACGAAGGTGCCCCGATTCCAGTGACAGCATATTTGGCAATAGGAGCCAAAATAGCTGCATTTGCTTTTCTTGTGAGAGTGGTGATTGGTATTTTACTTCCTGCCGAAGATTTTTGGGAGAGCTGGCAGATGATCTTTGCTGCTTTAGCTGTAAGTACCATGATTGTGGGTAACGGGGTTGCCATAGTACAGACCAAAGTGAAAAGAATGTTGGCATATTCTTCTATAGGTCATAGCGGAGTTTTGTTGGCAGGAATCGTGGTATTAGGATCTACTAATGGCGTTATATTAGAAAGTTTGGGATATTACCTGATAGGATACACAGTAACCAGTTTCTCAGTATTTAGTGCTATTACAGCAATAACTAGTAGAAATGAAATTGAATTGATTAGTGAATTTTCTGGTTTGTCAGAACAGAAACCGTTATTGTCAGCATCGATTGCTATGGGATTGTTTTCTCTCGCAGGACTTCCTTTATTTGTTGGTTTCACTATTAAATTTTATTTATTTTCTTCAATAGCAATTGGTGGATTTTTATGGCTGGCAGGTATAGCTGTGTTAGCCAGTCTAGTATCGTTATATTATTATCTTATTTTGATAAAGAGTATGTATGTGGATGCTTCGGTTATTCCAGGAGTTCATAAAGATATTATTGTTAGTTGGCCAATGAGGATAGTGATCTTACTATCGGTATTGGCAACTATTCTATTCGGTGTTTATCCAGAACCAGTGATTGACCAAATACATGGCATTAGTAATTTACTAAGTAAATGATTTCAACAGGAATATATATAGATGATAATTTCTGTCATAGGAAGTAGTTCTTCTCTGCCGCATCATTCCCAACTGGCTTTTGATTTAGGGCTTGAGTTATCAAAACATCCCAAGGTTGACTATGTGGTGTGTGGAGGAATGAGTGGAATAATGCAGGATGTTTGCAATGGGGTCAGGACCGGTATCCTCGAAGGATTTGAGTGTAAGACCATAGGAATCTTGCCGGGCAATGACAAATCTTTGGGTAACGAGTTTATTGATATACCGATTGTCACAGGAATGGGATTTGCTAGGAATATCGTGGTAGCGTTGACTGGTGATATTGTTATAGCTGTTGGTGGGGCCTACGGTACGTTATCTGAATTAGGACATTCCTTATCAGAAGGACGGCCAGTTATTGCGTTAGACTCGTGGAATTTAGAAACTACAGGTGAAGGAGAAAATGTGTCAGATAAGTCATCTTTTACCCGTACAACTACCGTTGATGAAGCAATAGGAGTTATGGACACTCTAATTTCTAGATTAAACAACAGGGCTGAATGAACATGACAAAAATAGATTCGATCAAAGCTTTAGAGCTTTTGGACTCAAGAGGTAACCCTACTGTGGGATGCACCGTAACATTGTCAAACGGGGCAAAAGGAACCGCTTATTCTCCGTCAGGAGCCAGTACTGGTCAATACGAAGCTTACGAACTCAGAGATGGAGACACTAACCGATATCAGGGGAAAGGTGTTAGAAATGCTGTATCTAATGTGAACAGTATACT
The DNA here is from genome assembly GCA_964343075.1 of uncultured Dehalococcoidia bacterium. GTDB lineage: Bacteria > Chloroflexota > Dehalococcoidia > Lucifugimonadales > UBA3495 > UBA2588. The sequence continues at coordinate 117,761 of CAYFGT010000001.1, forward strand.
AAATGACGCTTTATCAGGGACGGAATGGAGTGATTTTTGGAAGTTCGATCAATCTCTTGTAGCGTTAGATAAAACCGGTAACAAAGCTGAAATTGGAGCTAACGCAATACTTGCTGTATCGTTAGCTACAGCCAAGGCTTTTGCCGAGGCTAGCCATATTCAGTTATGGGAGTTTTTATCTCAACAAGACGGAATGCAGCCCCAACTTCCTGTTCCAATGTTAAACATTTTGAACGGCGGTAGGCATGCCTCCAATTCAACTGATATTCAAGAATTTATGATTATTCCCGTGGGATTTGACAAATTTCATGAGTCGCTGAGAGCGGGTGTGGAAATTTATCAGTCTCTTAGATATATATTAGGAGAATCAGGCCATAATCTGAATGTAGGTGACGAAGGAGGATTTGCTCCGCAACTAGGGTCCAATGAAGAGGCTCTTAACCTTATCATGCAAGCTATAGAACGATCCGGATATTCGGCAGGCGACCAAATAATGCTTGCTTTAGATGTAGCTGCTTCGGAACTATATGATAAAGAAACAAATCTGTATGTACTGGACCGACAGGGTATAACTGTTGGATCCGATGACTTGATCAATATATACGAGACATGGATTAAAAAATATCCAATAATAAGTATTGAAGACGGTCTTAATGAAGACGACTGGGATGGATGGATTGCTTTAAATTATCGTTTAGGTCAAGATGTGCAATTAGTAGGTGATGATCTGTTAGTCACTAATATTGATAGAATTAATATTGCGAGTGGTACAAATGCGTGCAACTCTATTTTATTGAAACCTAATCAAATAGGATCTATGTCGGAAACTAGGGAAGCTTTGACATTAGCTAAATCGAATGATTGGACAACTGTAATGAGTCACAGATCAGGAGAAACAGAAGACGCTACGATTGCAGATCTGGCTGTAGGATGGTCGGCTGGGCAAATAAAAACTGGAGCTCCAGCGAGATCTGATAGGGTTGCTAAATATAATAGATTGTTACAAATTGAAGATCAGCTGGGGGACGGTGCTGTATTTGCTGGCAAGAAGGTATTTTCTAATTTCATGCAATAGGGTAAAACTATGGTAAGAGCAAACTGGTATTCTGATCATCCTGCTGCATGTACATGTGCAGAGTGTGAGGAAAAGCAAAAGATTAAAAATTTGGACCGTAAAATAGGTCGAAATGAGAAATGTCCATGCGGCAGCAACAAGAAATATAAGAGATGTCACGGGCGTTAGATTTTGGTAGAATTTCCCCGAGTTGATTAGGAAAGTATTGGAGGATAGGTACAGTGACTACAAAAATAGGGATTAATGGATTTGGCAGAATTGGAAGACTGGTTACTAGAGCTTGGTTAGAAGATTATCAGAATCTAGATCTTGAGATTTGTGCTGTTAATGGATTGAGTGATGTTACAACATATGCCCATCTTTTCAAACACGATACTACGTACGGTAACTATTCGGGTGACGTACAAGCAGTAGGAAATGATTTAATTATCGACGGTCACAGTATTCGAGTGTTCAGCGAAAGAGAGCCTTCAAATATACCATGGTCAGAATTAGGTATTGATATTGTTGTAGAGTCTACTGGGAAATTCACAGATTCTGCTAAAGCAGTTGCCCATATACAAGGGGGAGCTCAAAAAGTGCTTGTATCTGCCCCAGCCAAAGGAGCAGACGCCACGATAGTCCTAGGAATCAACGAAAGTATTTATGATGGAGATTCGCATCAGGTCGTGTCAAATGCATCCTGCACCACTAATTGTTTCGCTCCTATGGTTAAGGTCTTACAAGACGCATTTGGCATAGAACATGGTCTGATGTCTACAATACATTCCTTTACGAACGATCAATCCGTATTAGATAGAGGGCATAAAGACTTGAGAAGAGCTAGAACAGCGTCTATGAATATAATACCCACAACTACGGGTGCTGCTAGGTCTGTAGGAGTAGTAATCCCCGAATTACAAGGAAAATTACACGGTATAGCATATAGAGTTCCTACAAATACATGTTCAGCGACTGATTTTACTGCAAATTTGTCAGTATCGGTCACAGTTGATGAAGTGAATGCTGCTTTTAAGAAAGCTTCCGAAACTACTTTAAAAGGTATCTTAGAATATAATGAAGAGCCTTTAGTAAGCTCCGACTTTAGAGGAAATCCACATAGTTGTATCTTCGATGCATTATCCACAATTGTCATGCAAGACAACATGGTGAAAATTTTGGGCTGGTATGATAACGAATGGGGGTATTCCTGCAGAACTATTGAATTATGTTCTCTGATGGGTAAATCTTTGAATTAAAGGGCGGTTGCGACGAACTCCATATTACAATATAGCCGTCAACAAGCTATTTTGTTATTTAAAATTTATTCCCGTCATATTACATTGATCATTATTTTGGGTGCAGCTCTAGCACTAAGACAATATGGAATAAATTGGGATCAAGGGATAGGATTTCATCCTGATGAAAGATCTATTTATATGAGATCTTATTGTATGTTCCGAGAGATTATAGGTGATGCATTACCTCAGTATTGTTCTTTCCCAATCGCGGACATAGGGACAGGAGTAGGTAGGTATTTAAATCCTTCAACCAGTCCATTAAATCCTCACTGGTTTCCGTTAGGGACAATTTTGATATATGTTTTGGTGATAGGGCAATTTATGATGCCTGTTACTGACGTCATGGACCTCAGGCTCATGGGTAGATCCATGACAGTATTTGCGGATATTTTGAGTATCATCGTTTATTACCGCCTAGCTTACAAAATGTTTGGGCTTAAAACTGCGGTGATAACTGGGTTGCTGTTAGCTTTCTCTGTGTCTCTTATTCAACACTCCTTATTCTATCGCCCCGAACCCTTTATGGTTCTATTTTCTGGTTTGGTCTTATTAAATTGTTGGAACCGGTATTCTGTTAGGACCCGGAAACCTTCAGTTTGGATAGGTATATTTTTAGGCTTTGCCATTGCATTCAAGGTTAGCAGTGTTTTATTAGCACTACCCATTTTCGTGTTATTTTTGAGTATCTGGAAAACTCACAATCATTTTTTATTTAACAAGGGTCTAGTAAAACTAGTTATAGAAGGAGTGATGATTGCTCTTCTAGGGGCAGCGACATTTTTTGTGACTTCCCCATTTACTTTGCTTGATTATCAACAATTCTATACTGATATTAAGACCCAATCATTAATGGCTGGGACTGCAGGATTGTTCCCATTTACCACTCAATACATTGGGACATCATCAATTATGTACAATGCTAAACAGCTGTTTTACTGGGGATTGGGAATTCCAGTGGGGATAACAAGTGTATTGTTGATTGGATTAGGGATTTGGAGTGTGTATAAAAGGAACAAAATCCAATTCAGATATACATTACTTTGCAGTTGGGTGATTCCCTTTTTCTTATTTATGGAATCTTATGAAGTGAGATTTCTGAGATACTTATTCCCGATCATACCTGTGATTTTCATATTGAATGCTGATCTGATATTGAGGTTGGCTTACAGTGTAATAACACGAACTGCGGCTATCCTGAAACACAGATGCGGAGCGATACCGTCTACACTGGGAACAGGGTTGGTGTTATTTATATTACTGGGGCATATAGTATATGGAATAGGTTTTGTACAAATTTATAAGGTAGATCACACTGCTATTCAAGCCAGCGAATGGATCCAACAACATGTACCTACAAAAACAAAGATTATCATGGAAAGTCACTGGGATGAACAAATCCCTGGCCTACATTACTATGATAGATGGTTATATCCAGCCTATGATGAAGACACAATTGACAAGATTTATCGACTTGCTGTTAATTTAGAATCTTCAGAATATGTGATGTTCTACAGTAATAGACCCTATGTTGGAATCTTGGCTGACCAAGATAGGTACCCATATTCTTCATCTTATTATAAAGCGTTATTTGAAGGGAATTTAGGGTACGAACTAAACCAAGTGTTTCAAGAAAATCCTAAGTTTGCAGGAATATCGATCAAACAGGATAGTTTTAGAAAGACAGGCTTGGTAAGTCCAGATATGCTTGTAGTAATAGACGAAAGCACTACCGGTATAAATGTTGGTTATGCTGATGAAAATGTTATCAATTATGACCATCCAACAGTCCTTCTTTTTAAAAATACTTCTGACATGGCGGCCGAAGCTATCATGAATGTGATATTAGATTATGATGGCAGGAGTCTTTACCCTTATGAACAACCTCAGTTGTCAAAATTGAGGCCTATTCAAGTAACCATAGATGAAGTAAGTTCTGGAACAATATCTGATGTGCGCGCAGTACTTATATGGGTCGTAACATTGATTTTACTGTCGATTCTCGCAATTCCAACGGCACTCGTTATTGCGAGATTTCTCCCTGATAGAGGATATGGGTTGAGTAAGATTTTAGGATTATTCCTAGTGAGTTACTTTGTTTGGGTTGCCGTTTCCTCAAGGATGATAGAGTTCAGTGCTAGTTATTGTTTTATGTTTATAGGTATATTTGCTATTTTCAATGTGGTAGTTCTATATCGATGTTATTCAGAAATAACAACTTACTTCAGGAATCATTGGAAGTACATGTTGATCATTGAGTTAGTGTTCTTTGCGAGCTTTGTGGGTTTCTTAATCCTGAGAATGAATAATCCGGATTTGTGGCATCCATATCGCGGCGGAGAGAAACCCATGGAATTGGCATATTTTAATGCTGTAGTCAATTCCGTTTCGTTTCCTCCTTTTGATCCTTGGATGTCTGGTTCGAAGATGAATTATTATTATTGGGGATATGTTCCATTATCTGTACTGACCAAGATTACTTACCTCCCAACGGTTATTACTTTCAATTTAGGCATTATTACTTTGTTTTCGATTACGTGTACGCTTCTGTTTAGTTTGGCTTCGAATTTATTCATAGGTTTGAAAGGCTTAACTATAGCTAGCCTCAGTACTGGGAAACTAGCAATAGGGGCATTATGGGGATTACTTGGGATAGTTACTGTGATTTTATTGGGCAATCTAGATGGAGTGTTTCAGATTTCTGAAATGATTTCAAAAGAAGTACCATTTATTAAGTGGTTTGGTACTTTTGACTACTGGAGAAGTAGCAGGATAGTTCCGGTATTGCCTCAGCTAGCCAATACCTCTGGAATATTTTGGGTAGGGAATGAAATATTTACCGGGCAGCAATGGTCACCGCATATAACAGAATTTCCATTTTTCACTTTCTTGTTTGCAGATTTGCATGCTCATCTTATATCTATTCCGTTCTCAATCATGGTATTGATTCTGGGCATAAATACATATTTGAGCACAGACACTAACCTAAAATCTTTAGTATCAGTGATGTTGTTTGCAGTGGGATGCGGAAGCTTATTTGCGATCAATGCATGGGATTTCCCAACGTATTGTGGTTTGGGCTTACTGCTTTTGATAGCCCGTGCGGTAGTGGTGATAGATTTTATAGGTAAATGGCAAGAAACAATATTGTTGATGATGTTGTATGTAATCATAGGATACTTTTCATTTTGGTTTTTCCACACTGAATTTAATTCGGCAGAAGCGTCACTTGTGCCTTCATTATGGGCAACCCCAGTATGGGATTACATACAAATCAAATTTTTGCCATTATCTTGCATTGTGGGATTAACTATATTCTGTATAGCAAAAGATTTTCGTACCGTAAGGAGAAGGAGCTCAATTCGATTCAACTATTATTTAGCGATAGGTTTTATGATCGGAGCGGTCATTGCATTTTATGTAGCAGCACTTGGTTGGATGCTTTCTGGTATGTTGGTGATTTTATTAATGGTTTTAGCTTATATTTTCAGGTCTTTGACATGCGAGCCTGGACGATCGAACAATATTAAATGGATAGTTTTACCTGTGTTATTGATGAGTTATTCTGTGCTCATAGATCTTGGAGTGGAATTCGTAAGATATGATGATGATATAGGACGAATGAATACACTTTTTAAATTTTATCTGCAATCTTGGGTGTTGTCCGGAATTGCTTCGGTTGGCTTGCTTATCATATTGAGTAATTTGGTGCTGCAGCAAACTAACCTTCTTATTTCATCCTCATATAGTGTTGTGTTTGCGGTTGTACTAATAGTATTAAGCACGTACCCAGTGTTTGCTATTTATCCTAGAATCAACGACAGATTTATTGACGTTGACCCTACGCTTGATGGCCTAGGGTACGCCGAAAAAGCTATACACTCAGAGCAAGAACAACAATTTAGTTTGTCTAGTGACAGAGATATGCTTAAATGGTTGATTCAAAATGTGCAAGGTACTCCCGTAATATTAGAAGCTACTGGAGATCAGTACAGATGGAACGGTAGAGTTTCCGCCTATACAGGCTTTCCCACGGTTTTGGGATGGCCTTGGCATCAGACTCAACAAAAACCATACTTGCATTCTAATATAATAAATCGTTCGGAAGACATTAAAACTCTTTATCAAACTGAAAACCTAGATTTGAAATTGAACTTGATTGATAAATATGACATTGAATTGATTGTATTTGGGGAGCTCGAATCTATTTATTACGGGGATGATACGTATAAGTACTTACAAGAATTAGAAACTTTGGGCTTTTTAGATAAAATTTATTCTAATGATTACAATACTGTATATTTGGTTAGAGATTACTAATTCGAACGGTATTTAGGGTAAGACCCAAATACCGTTAACTTATCTACCAGCGATTCAATTTTTGTAAAGCAATTGGATATTACAGGTTCTTTCCGATGCCCCACACAGTCTATAAGAAAATGATATCGACCTAAAACCTCTTTAGTTGGCCTAGATTCGATTTTAGTCAAATTAATTGAATTAATTGCAAAAATTCCTAATACTTCATACAAACTACCTGGACGATCTTCTTTAAAAGAAATACATATCGAAGTTTTATCATCTCCAGTAGCTTCATGATCTGAATGGTCCAATATTATAAATCTAGTTTCGTTATTCTCTTGGTCTTGTATCCGGGAGTCAATGATATGGCCATTATATATGTCTGCTGTTCGTTTTGGCCCAATAGCTGCACTAGGTTTTTGGTCGCTTAGCATAGTGGTAACTGCGGTCGCATTACTTAATGACGCGATTTGTTCTGCATCAGGAAATCTGGATTGCAAATAGTTTTTGCACTGTCCTAATGACTGAGGGTGAGAATATATAAATTCTATTTCTTCGGGCTCAGTTGTTGGTTTGGTAATTAAATAGTGATTAATTGGCAGTATTACTTCCCCTGTTACACGTAATTCAGGGTTATTTATGAGTAAGTCTTGCGAGTACGTAACAGGCCCTTCTAAACTATTTTCAATTGGGATGATACCGATAGTTTCCGCATTATTTAGCACCGCCTGTACTACCCGCGCTATAGTGGATTCTGCAACTCTTGCTAAAGAAGAATCGTATAAAATTGCGGCTTCTTCAGTAAATGTTCCTTCAGGACCAAGATACGCAAATGACTTGCCCATTATACCCCGGTTAATGCATTGTAGATTCTGCTTTCTTCATTACTGGGACCAGCAACTATTACTTGGTCTCCAGCTTGCAGTATTAGGTTGTTTGAAGGTCTGATGGTTTGATTTTCTCGTACTACTAGGCATATTAGGCAATTTGCTGGCATTTCCAGCCCAGATATTGGGGTGCTGTTCAAAACGACTTGGCTGTCGGACGGAATTGTTATCGAAATTAAATTAGTATTTCCATTATTAATAGGTAAGACATGATTGATCATCGTTTCAGATATAGAGTTCTCGAGTTGTTGGAACGTAGAATAGTTTTTGTCTATTATGGTTTTGACACCTATAACATGAAATAAAGATTCTAGGTTGCTGTTGTTTACTATAGCGACAGTTTGTTGGACGTTGTACAGATCATGCGCTGCTTGGCACACTACCAGATTTGCACCATCATCATCGGTAAGAGCGAATATAATATCTGCAGGTCTGTTGATTCCTCCTTTCTCCAGGTGCTCTTTCTGAGTACCGTCACCGTGAATAATCATGCTTCCAAATTTATCCCATAGATATTCCGTTTTCTTATAGTCTTTTTCAATAATACATAGTTCATGTCCAGAACTAATTAACGATTCTGCGAGTAAGTGGCTCATTGGATTGTAACCTACGATAATTGCGAACATGAGTATCTCTAAAACAATCTAGTTTGATTAGTATCAACCGGGATCGGGAACATGGAAGTCAAGGTTTCGGCTAGAAGGTTTTCCAAATTGATGACATTGAAATTCGATGAGTTATATAAGTCTGAAACCATATTATTATCACTTAGGCAGATAGCTTTTGGGACGTCATGAATTAATTGCAGGTTCTTACATACCAGTACGTTTGCTAGATAATTATTAGAAACTGCAACACACACGTCAAATCGATCTATTCCTTGCACGTTATATATATCTTGGTCTGTGATTGCCAAATCAAGGATTCCAGTAACATTAGGGAAATGCCCAAGATAATCTAAGATTTCTTGATTTTCTGAAACGAGAGCAATTTTGTTTTGTTTGTTGAGCATGCTTCTAAGTGTGCTCTCGACTAAAGTATCATTGCCATACAGATATATATTCATAGTGCTATTTTACCATCTAGTGTCTTATTACTGGTCCAAATGAGTGTGTTGCATCTCGAATGACGTATAACATATTTGGATGTTTTGTCGAAAGAGGCGCTTATCTCTTGGTTTGATTCAGGTACTAGGATTATGGTATCTGCCGAGATACTATTGGATCCCGCGACTATAGTTGGCCCAGTGGATCTACCTTGTAAGATGAGTGTCTGTATTTTTAATTTCTCTTCTATAGCTATAGCCTCGATTTCACTTAATACTTTTTCACCTTGATTATCCTGTGGTATCTCTGCATTCAGTGGTTCTGAGTACGGGATCAAGTTAATATATGTAGCGACTATTTTCGATTTGGTGCGTTTGGCGGTCTTACAAATCCATCTGAAAGCAGTTTTGTTATTTTCAGTACCGTCCACTGCAACTAAAACTTTTTCTGATATCATGTTCTTATCCTATTCAGGCTCTTGAACTGACCCTTCACTTAATTTTTCAACTTGTTCAGTTCTTCCTGTTACAACAAGCAAATCTCCTATCTTGATTTCCTCGTCTTTGGATGGATTTAAAATGTAATTCCTCCCTCGTCTCATAGCAAGTACGGCGACTCCGTTTCTCAGTTGTTTCCCTCCAAAACCAGCTTGTTCTATGGTTAAGTTATACATATCTTTTGGGGGTCGTATTTTACTAATACCTGCGTTGGGAGCAATCTCCATATAATCTAAGATATTATCGTTGAAATCCACATGAGCTACTCGTTTGGCACTTTCCATTTCTGGGTAGACAATTTTATCGGCTCCGATTTTATCCAAGGTTTCTCCATGAATGTCGCTACCTGCTCTTGCAATGATGTGAGGTATATTCATGCTCTTTAGCGTTACTGTGATTAATATACTAGCCTGCATGTTATCTGAACCAAGTGCAATCGCTGCCACATCGAACTCAGGAACTCCTAATTCTCTAAGCGTTGTTTCATTAGTAGCGTCAGCTCGAACGGCGTATGTGACTGAACCCAACATATCTTGAATTCGTTCATCATCGGTATCTATAGCTAACACATCATGGCCAGCCTGGTAGAATTCTTTCGCCATCGTTGATCCAAATCTTCCTAGTCCAATAACACATACTTGTTTTTTCATAACGCCCCTATTTTATGGTTTGTTTCGTATATTAATCGTGGCTATTGTATACCACCAGAATTAACCAAGTGTTACGCGTTCTCTGACGTATCTATATGAAGTTCTTTCTGTAACGAGAGAGAAAGCTAAATATAACGGGACTAATCGACCTAATATCATTGTCAGCGAGAACAATGTTGTACCAAAATTATCCAAGTGAGGCACTATTCCAGTTGAAGATCCTGTTGTTGCGTAAGCTGAGAATACATCGAACATGACATCGATAAAAGGTAAATTAGGGTGCAAAAAGGTGATAGTAGGAGCTACTACTAGAACAATAATTAGTGACATTATTGTTACGGTTAACGCCCGCATTACTTGGAAATGAGCTATTTCACGCCCAAATGCTTCTGCCTGAGATCTTCCCTTCAAAGAGGAGATCACAGCTGCTGCTAGTACTGCTAGTGTAGTAGTCTTTATTCCACCTGCAACTGAACCAGGAGAACCTCCTATTAACATGAGTATGGAATATATGATCTTTGTAAAGTCAGTAGCCTCTTGGAAGTTTACAGTTGTAAATCCTGCTGTTCTTCCGCTCACTGTGTGGAATAGTGAAGCAAATAATTGATCTAACAAGTTAACTGTTCCTATGGTATTTTCGTTTTGATATTCCAATCCGAAAAATACAATTGCGCCAAGGCTCCAAAGTGCTAAATTGGTACTAATTATCATTTTAGTGTTGAGGGTCAGTCTGTTAAAGTGCCTATTCCTGAAAATATCAACCATAGAAGCCCAGCCAAAACTGCCCAAGATAATAAGAATGGCTACAGTTGTCATCAAACCGTAGCTTTGGGCAATTAGGTTTGCTCCATTGGGATTAATTGTAAAACCTGCGTTATTAAATGCTGAAACGGAAAGGAAAACAGAATGCCAAAGCCCATGGGTAGTTTGTACAGTGCTTAGATTGGATGTGAACACCCAGATAAGAAGAAAACCAAGTACATAAAACAACATTACTACCGCAATGATATTGAGTGCTAATCGTTTTAGGCCTTGCATGCGATCGAATCCCATGTCTCGCATTAACAGTCGTTGGGGTAAAGTAGATCTCTGTCCTACGATGATTAATATGAAAGTAGCTGCGGTCATAAATCCAAGGCCGCCTACTGTCATCATAGTAAATATAGTGATATGCCCAAAAGTAGACCAATATTCCGGGGTCGACACTGCAGTATGTCCAGTCACAGTTGCGGCAGATGTGGCTGTAAGGATCGCTATACGAAATGGTGTAAAATTGTTGCTGCTGCAGGTTACAGTTTCAATTATACAGTTGTTAGAGATGGGTAATAACAACAATATGGTCCCAACAAGTATGAAACCTAAAAACGCCAGCAATATGAATATGTGAGATCCATCCCATATAGAGGTTCGGCGCATATCACTATGGGTTACCATAGTAGGTCCACTTTCGGTAATTCTAGGTTGAGTGACTATCTGTTCTTCATGGGAGTTGAGAGGTGAATTATTCAAAAACTGACATCCCTGCATAGATTTGTCTGTATTTTATGATGGACCAATTATACCAGTGCGGGATTGTTGTGTAACGATTATAGGGTGGACTACTTTTGTCAATCTATATAATATATATGATGAAAACCCAGATATATAAGGTGTATTAATGTCGAGCAATCATAATCAAGTGTCATTACGATATAACCCTATAAAAATAGACAAAAAATGGCAAGATAAATGGACTGAAACGTCAATATATGACGTGTCTGACGAATCAGATAAACCTAATTGGTATGAAATGACTATGTACCCTTACCCATCTGGGGATCTCCATATAGGGCACTGGTATGCTTTTTCACCTTCTGATTGCCATGCTAGATTTAGAAGAATGCAAGGTTATAACGTATTGCACCCCATAGGGTTTGATGCTTTTGGTTTGCCAGCAGAGAATGCTGCCATTAATCGGGGCATCCATCCTAAAATATGGACTATGCAAAACATAACAACTATGAGAGATCAATTGAAGTCACTAGGTGCAGTGTATGACTGGAATAGAGAAGTTGTATGCTGCGAGCCTGAGTATTATGAATGGAATCAATGGTTGTTCCTAAAGTTTTTTGAAAAAGGACTGGCATATAAACAAAAAGCACCAGTGGTTTGGTGTCCGTCTTGCAATACAGTTTTAGCCAACGAACAAGTGGTGAACGGGAATTGTGAGCGTTGTGACACCCCGATTACCAGAAAAGACTTAGAACAATGGTTCCTTAGGATAACAGATTATGCTGATGAACTGCTGGACTTTGATGGTTTAATAGACTGGCCAGAAAAGATTTTGACTATGCAGCGTAATTGGATTGGTAAAAGTGAAGGTGTTGAAATTCAATTCGATCTGATCAACCCTGAAAATGGGGAATTGATTGATAAAGAAATAACTACATTCACCACGCGTATCGATACCATTTTTGGGGTTACATTTATGGCTATGGCGCCGGAGCATAATTTAGTCAACAAGTTGGTTACATCTGAAAATAGAGATGCAGTTACCAATTATGTAGAAAAAGCTCGTCAAACTTCCGAAATAGATCGATTGTCTACAGACAAAGTTAAGACAGGTCAGTTTTTGGGATCCTACGCAGTGAACCGGTTTAATGGTCAAAGGATTCCGATATATGTGGCAGATTACGTATTACCAAATTACGGTACCGGAGTAGTAATGGGAGTACCTGCGCATGACGAACGAGATTTTGTGTTTGCGAACAATTATGATATTGATGTTATACAAGTTGTATCTCCGAACAGTGAGGCATTCCTTGAGTTGGACGAAGCATTTACTGATGATGGAATATTAATAAATTCCGGAGATTATTCGGGATTGGACAATCGGGAGGCGATTAGAATTTTAGGTTCTGATGTGGAATCACAAGGCTGGGGCAAAAGAACCGTCAGTTACCGGATAAGAGATTGGTTGATATCAAGACAGAGATACTGGGGTACTCCGATTCCAATGGTAACTTGTGACAATTGTGGTATTCAACCTGTGCCTTTTGAATCGTTACCAGTAGAACTTCCCCCTGATGCTGATTTCACACCGTCGGGAGAGTCTCCTCTCGCTACAAGTGAATCTTTTGTTAACACAGTTTGCCCTAATTGCGGAGGAAATGCAGAACGTGAAACCGATACGATGGACACTTTCTTCGATTCGTCATGGTACATGTATAGATACCTTAATCCAGTATATAAAGAAGGTCCTTTTGAAAGTAAGTTGGTTAAATCATGGATGCCAGTAGATCAGTACACTGGCGGTGCAGAACACGCAGTAATGCATCTGCTCTATTCAAGATTTTTCACCAAAGCTCTTCGAGATATGGGATTAATTGATTTTGATGAGCCTTTCTTGAGGTTGTTTAATCAAGGCATTATATTAGGTCAAGATCATGAGAAAATGAGTAAGAGTCGAGGCAATGTGATCAATCCTGATGACGTTGTGGGCGTCATGGGAGCAGATGCTGTCCGGGTTTTCTTAATGTTTATAGGACCTTGGGACCAAGGAGGTCCATGGAGTAATGTTGGTATAAACGGAGTTGCTAGATGGTTAAATCGTATCTGGGGAATCGCATCAGAAACATATAACATTGATCCGGATAGCGTTGTTGATCAAGAAATAGAATCGTCCACAGAACAGCTACTTCACAAGACAATTAAGAAAGTTTACGAAGATTTAGACAAGTTTAAGTTTAATACAGCTATAGCATCTTTGATGGAATTATCTAATCATTTGAATAAAGTTTGGAATTCTAAGAATATCCATGCAGATGTCTGGGCTAACTGTATCAAACAATTTTTGCTAATGTTAGCTCCAATTGCCCCACATTTAGCTGAAGAGCTTTGGGAAATGAATGGATACGAATTTAGTATTCACAATCAAAATTTCCCTGACTGGGATGAATCTTTGGTAGCAGATGATGCAATCACTCTCATTGTACAAATAAACGGTAAATTAAGGGATACTATCTCTGTGGATGCTGGTTTGAACCAAGATCAAGCACAATCAGCTGCTATAGCCAGTAGTAAAATACAAGGGCACATTAATGGAGGGGAAATTAAGAAAATTATATATGTGCCTGATAGGCTAATTAATATTGTGATTTGATAGGAGTTACCATTTGTACAAATATGGTTATGTCAGATATAATGGCTATCGTTCCAGACGACTAAACTAGGGAAGGCGGTTAGATTCCGTCACGGTTGCGCCACTGTGTATACTGCGACAAAGTACAGTAGTAGTCAGAAACCTAGAAAATGTTTGATATTCTGCGCAATACAGAAGACAGACCGTAGGTGTTTTACTTGCCAGATGGCAAGTTTTTTTTTGTGATTATTGAGACCGAAGGAGGACTAAATGAGCTTAGTTGAAGAACATGCTTTGCTGCCAGATGATATAGACAAGGGCAGTATTGGTATGGTCACAGCTAAATTGATCGAGAATGGATGGGAAGACGATTCGGAATTGTTTGTGGCTTCTAGAATTGTTCGAGCTGAAGGTGATATCAATATTTCGGAGTTTATCAAATTTAGCGACAAAGCAATTTCAAAAGCCATTGAAGCTTTGAGTAATAAGAAAACTATTGTGACTGATGTGAGAATGGTGCAAGTTGGAATATCAGAAGCACTATTGAACGAGGTAGGGGTATCTACTATATGTAAAATTAATACGACAGAAGTTGCGGACCGAGCAAGAGCTGACAATACAACGAGATCAATAGCAAATATTAGGGAACTAAAGACTTATTTAGACGATGCAATTTTATGTGTTGGTAATGCTCCGACTGCGTTGTTGGAAATATTGGATTTGATTAGAGCTAAAATGATACGCCCCGCAATGGTTATTGGTATGCCAGTAGGATTTATAGCTTGTGCTGAATCAAAATATGAATTGACTCAGACTGAAGTGGAATACATAACTGTTACGGGAAACAGAGGGGGTAGTTCAGCAGCAGCGGCTACTGTAAATGCTTTAGCTCTATTGGCATTGGATCAAAAGAAGAAAGAAGGGTAGGCATGAACTCAGATAATATTGGTATAGTTGTACTAGCTCATGGGAGCCAGAGAGGATTCACTAAAGATGAATGCTCTTGTCACCTGATTCCAAATGGGGATCACCAGACTATTGATGATATCCCTTGGTGCATGGAATGCCCGGATACCGCAAAAGGAGTAACGGAATTACGTGACATGATCCAAGGTAAAATGGGTAATGGTGCAGTCACAGTTATTAGTTCTTTTTTGGAATTTTTAGCTCCAGATCCCTTCCAGGCTGTAGAAGAGCTTGTATCTAAAGGCATAAGTAATATTGTGATATTCCCTTTTTTGTTAGGTAATGGTAAACATGCGACTCTAGAAATGGAAGAAATAAGAGATGATTTGAGTGAAAAACATCCTGGGATATCCCTTCGAATAACTCAAGGTATTGGAGCTGATATCCGATTGGCGAATATTATAAAGGATCGAGCTCAAGTAGTTGTGACTGATGGAGAGGATGAATCTAAGCATGGTGTAATAATTGTAAAAGCGGGGACAAAAACAGAATATGATGACTGTGAGTGGTTGAGAGACATTTCTGAATTGGTTCAGGCACAACTAGGAGAATCGTTCGTTACTACTTACGCTCAATCCCATTATGGACTGCCTGAGATAGATGAACGCACCAACTATTTGATAAAAACTCATGGAATAGACAAAATTACATTTGTTCCATATGTGTTTTTCCCGGGTCTGATATTGCAAAGAAATATAATGGGTAGCATCAAAAAATACCAAAAAGAGTTCTCAACCATGGAATTTGCGTTATGTCCGCCTTTAGGTATCACTACTGAGTTACGGGATATCGCAATAGATAGGATAGAGAACTCTCTAAAGAATGGATCTAATGATTAATCAGCTCTGGTATATACTAGCTTATACAGCGTGATTGCGCGGGAAGTAATTTGGCTAAAAACGAATCAACTCCAATTTTGAGAACCGGGTTTACTACTGGGTCATGTGCATCGGCCGCTGCAAAAGCTGCCGTTTTGGCCCTCTTGAGTGGGAATTCTGTAGATGAAATTGATATTTTGTTACCGGTTGGCCGGAGGCAGTTTTTCAATATCAATAGATGTGAATTTGTCAGTACTAATGAGGTTTTATGCTCGGTCATTAAGGATGCTGGAGATGATCCAGATGTTACGCACGGAGCAGAAATTTGCGCTACAGTATCTGTCCAGCCCAACGCTTTAAGTGATATAGAAATTGTTCTGGAAAAAGGTGATGGTGTAGGTTTGGTAACAAAACCTGGTACAGGCATAGAAGTAGGTGGCCCAGCTGTAACAAGAGTCCCTAGAAGAATGATTATGTCTTCTGTGATAGAAGGGATTGAAACTGCCGATAAAGAATTCAAAGGCATAGTTAAAGTGGTATTGTCTGTTCCTGGCGGTGAAAAAATCGCTGAGAAAACTACTAATGCTAGATTGGGGGTTATCGGAGGAATATCTATTTTAGGTAGTACAGGAATAGTTCATCCATACTCTACTGCTTCTTGGCGCGCTAGTGTTCATGTCGCTATTGATGTAGCAGCCACTAACCATATAGATCATGTGGTACTCACTACCGGAACTAGGAGTGAAGAATACAGTAAGAAATTGTTAGATCTTGAGGATATGGCGTTTGTACAAGTGGGAATTTTTAGCGGGCACTCGATGAGGCGCGCTCACATGCGAGGTATTAAAAGAGTATCTCATGTTGGCATGATAGGAAAATTTGCTAAGTTAGCAAAAGGATATTTTGTTACACACGTTGCAGGTAACCAAGTTGATGTTAAGTTTTTGTCTGAGTTGGCTAGAGATGCAGGAGCTTCACCTGATGTATTAGAGAAATTGATGGAGACCACTAGTGGAAGAGAGTTCCAAGAGATTGCTTTAGAACATGGATTAGGTGCAATCTATCCGGTTTTATGTGATTTGGTATGCAAGAAAAGTGTGGAATTCATGGGTGAGGATTCTAAGAATTTGATCATAGATGCTATGTGCTTTGATTTTGACGGTAATTTATTGGGATCATCTTCGACGTCAGATTCAATCCCAATAGCTGGTTAGCGGTAAAAAGATGAAACTTTTGAATTCTGGCAACATATATTATGGGATGGATGATGACTGTTTCGAAAAGAGGACACCCCTGAACGGCCAAATCACCAAGAGAGAAATAAGGGCATTGAGTATTAGCTTTTTGAAACTTTCTGCCAATTCTGTAGTTTGGGATATAGGATCTGCTACAGGATCCGTAGCAATTGAGGCGTCGCGAATAGCCACAGATGGCAAGATTATTGCTATAGAAAAGGATACTGGTAGTCTTCCGTTACTTGAATCCAATATTAAAAAACATAAAGCAGTTAATGTAGAAATTATTGAAGGTACAGCTCCAGAAATATTAGAAAATTTGCCAGCCCCTGATTCTATTTTTGTTGGAGGTACCGGAGGCAAATTAGAGTCCATTATCGCTAATATTAGTAACCGTTTGCACCAAAAAGGTAATGTGGTGATGAATTTTGCATCTATGGAAAGATCTGTGACAGCGTAT
Source organism: uncultured Dehalococcoidia bacterium (assembly GCA_964343075.1). Taxonomy (GTDB): domain Bacteria; phylum Chloroflexota; class Dehalococcoidia; order Lucifugimonadales; family UBA3495; genus UBA2588. The sequence continues at coordinate 135,094 of CAYFGT010000001.1, forward strand.
AATCTACTTAAACAAAATGGTTTAGAAAGCAATTATATTTGCGTGAATATAAGCAGAGGCAAAGAGTTGATAGACAAATCCTTAGTTTTATCTCCTCTAAATCCGGTGTTTATAGTCTACGGGATGAAACAATAATATATCGGTGAATAAAATGACTGCAGGAAACATAGGAAAATTTTATGCTGTTGGTGTCGGTCCGGGAGATCCGGACTTGTTAACGCGAAAAGCATACCAAGTCTTATCCGAAGTAGAGATAATATGGGCCCCAATTGCTCGTACTAGTGATCAGTCCTACTCCCTAAATATTGTTGGGCAGGCTATAGATTTGAATAACAAGCAAATCGTAGAGAGCTCATTCCCAACTGATGACGAAGCTGGGGCATTAGCTGTATGGGAACAATCAGCTGGCGAGATAATTCAATATTTGAATCAAGGGCAAAATGTTGCCTTCATAACCGAAGGAGACCCTATGATATACAGTACCGTTTCGTATGTGCTGGAAGTCATACAAAATCAATGTCCTGAGGCGGAAGTAGAAATAATACCAGGTGTATCCTCGGTTATGGCCGCAGCTTCGAGTGCTGGCATTCCATTAGTAAGGCACGGACAAAAACTTGCTATACTTCCCTATGTGTACGGGATCGATGATTTAAGGGAAGCGATTTCTAATTATGACACTATTGTGCTAATGAAAGTTAATAAGCTTCTATTGACGGCTTTAGCAAATTTAGAACAATTAGGACTTCTTGGCAAAACAACATACGTACGAAGGGCATCGACAGATAATGAAAGGATAGTTCAAAATTTAGCCGATTTAACCGAACAAGATTTAGATTATTTTTCTTTATTAATTATTAGGAAAGGTGAATAAAATGCCAACAAAACAAGGGAAAGTGTATTTCATAGGAGGAGGTCCAGGTGATCCGGAGCTTCTGACTATCAAAGCCAGGAACATACTGGAAATTGCAGATATTGTGATTTATGCAGATTCTTTAGTTCATCCATCTATTGTAGATTTTGCAAATCCTCAGGCAGAAATTTATGGTAGTAAAAAGTTAAATTTGGAACAAATCACGGAATTGGAACTTAAGGCTGTGAATGAGGGAAAAATAGTTGCTAGAGTCCAGAGTGGAGATCCATCAGTATACGGTGCGATTCTAGAGCAGATGCGCATATTGAAATCTAACGGAGTCGATTTTGAAATTATTCCTGGGGTTGCTTCTGCATTCGCTGCATCAGCATTACTGAAAACGGAATTAACTGTTCCTGGTGTATCTCAATCTGTGATATTCACTAGATTGGAAGGTCGAGTGCCGATGCCGCCACGAGAACAACTTAAAGATCTTGCTTCGCATGGTTGCACATTACTTATATTTTTGAGTATTACAAGAATGACTAAATTGGTCAATGAATTACGCCAAGCAGGGTATCCAGATGATACTCCGATTGCTGTGGCATATAAGGTTGGATGGGAAGAAGAGCAAGTGATAAGAGGAGATCTTACAGATATAGCTAAAAAAGTGCGAGACGCAAAAATCACGCTTAGTGCTTTAGTAATGGTAGGAGCTGCCTTTGACCCTAATATATTAGATTTAGATGATGTGGATACATCAAACTTGTATTCTCCTGAATATACTCACTTATATAGATCAGCGGTGGCAAATAGCAAATAATATATCGGGGTAGATTGTATGGATATTGCTGTGTTGTCGTTATCCAAAACTGGATCTATTAGGGTATCTGATCTCGTCAGTTGTATGGGTGACAAACAGTTTGACGCGTATTGTTTGAGGGTTGATGATGGCATTAGTATCACACATAAGCCGATTGATTCACCTGTCTCGCCGTGGATTGAATTCGTGTTCAAACGTTACCAAGCTATGGTATTGGTAATGCCTGTTGGAATAGCGGTCAGATTAATAGCTCCATTCGTGGAATCTAAACTTAGTGATCCAGCGGTGGTTTGTGTAGATGACGGAGCCAATTTTGCTATTAGTCTGGTGTCTGGTCATATTGGGGGCGCTGATGCCTTAACAATAGAAATAGCATCAGCAATCGGGGCTACACCGGTTGTAACCTCTTCATCTAATGTATTACATAAACCAAGTATTGATTTGTTAGGGAGAGAATATTCTTGGGGCATGGACAGTTCTTCTAAGCAAGTTACTGCTGTAAGCGCAGAAGTAATTAACGATTCTAAGATTGGAATATTTCAAGATGCAGGCGAGCCTTCTTGGTTGGATGAATTAGATGATAACCAATTCAAACAATTTGAAAACCTGCAAAAATTATCTGATTCAGATGTTAATGCTGCAATAGTAATCACTGATAAAATATTAAACCCGCGAATTGTTCAGTTACTGACAGCGCAAATGCCATGGGTATTATTTAGACCCCCAGTACTACATATTGGGATTGGATGCAGGAAATCTACAGATTGTGAGGAATTAATGGCTTTTACTGAAACAATATTAGAAGAGCATGGCTTTAGTAAAGCTTGTGTAGCATCTGTATCTACCATAGATTTGAAGAAAGATGATGCGTCGATTAAGTATATTGCTGAGTCTTTCGGAGTGCCTCTGAATATTTACACGTCAACAGATATAGATCGAGTTTTTGAAAAAGATTTACCACAAATGAAGGTTTTGAGTAAAAGCGCAAATCCCAAAAAATTAATAGGCGTGTGGGGGGTAGCGGAACCAACTGCTATACTGTCCTCTGCTAATTCTGATTTAGTAGTGCCTAAGCATAAGAGATCTGATGCAACAATCGCTGTAGCTAAATGAGATAAAGGAATGTAGATATGAAATCATCAGGTAAAATTTATTTGGTAGGAATCGGACCGGGGGAACCTAATTTACTCACTTATCTGAGTAGAGAAGTCTTGGGGCAAGTAGATTTCATAGTAGGGTACTCATTGTATGTTGAACAAATCCAAGAATTCGCATCAAGTGCTGTATGCGAAACATGGAATATAGGCGAAGAGCTAGAACGAGCTGATCGAGTAGTACAGTTGGCATTTGAAGGCCATACGGTGGCGATGGTTTCTTCTGGAGATATTGGAATTTATGGTATGTCAGGCCCTATTTTTAATATACTTTCTGAAAAAGGATGGGATGGGATAAGTCCTAGTTTGGAGGTTATCCCGGGCATATCGGCTTTGCAATCAGCATCTGCATTATTGGGTAGCCCACTGATGCAAGATTTCTGTACGATCAGTCTCAGTGACTTACTAACACCCTGGGAAGACATTCAAAAACGTATACACTCAGCTTCGGTGGGAGATTTTGTAGTGGTATTCTACAATCCAAAAAGTAAAACTAGGAACTGGCAACTAAAAGCAGCACTCACCACGTTTAAAGATTACCGGCCTGGAAATACTCCAGTAGGTTTAGTAAAGAATGCTTATAGAAATGGGCAAGATATTAAACTTACCACACTCGATAATGTATTAGATAATTATGACTACATAGACATGTTTACTACTGTAGTAGTTGGCAATTCGTCTTCTTACATATATGGTGGTAAATTTGTTACACCAAGAGGTTATGAGAAAAAATAGGAGTTAATGATGAGAGAAAATAAAGTCAAAAAGAAACTGCAATCATCTGAATCTGTAGTAGTAACGATGGGGCTTTTAACTAGTGATATTATTGACTTTTTAGGTACGTCAGGAGTAGATGGGTTTTGGCTCGAATGTGAACATGGCTCTGTTACTTGGTCACAAATTGGAGATATGACTCGAGCGTGTGATTTGTGGGGTAACACATCAATAACTCGGGTTAATTCCAATGAACCATGGTTGATAACTCGTACTCTAGATCAAGGATCTATGGGAGTGGTAGTACCTCATGTTAATAGTAAATCCGCTGCTGAAAAAGCTGTGCAGGGGACAAAGTTTGCCCCGCTAGGAGAAAGAGGAACATTTGGAGGGAGACAATCATACGGTGTGAACAATTACCAGAATAAAGCTAATGATCAGTCCTTGCTGATAGTGCTACTTGAAGAAATACAAGCGTTGGAAAATCTAGATGAGATCTTAGCTGTTGACGATATAGATGTATTTTTTGTAGCACCAAACGATTTGTCTCAAACAATGGGATACCTTGGCAATCAAGAACATCCAGACGTCCAAAACAAAATATCAGAAACGTTGGACAAAATTGTGAGAAGTGGTAGAACTGCAGGGACTCTGGTTAATGATGAAAATGTAGACAAATATCTTGATCTTGGAGTCAAATTCTTAGCAACCAGCTGGAATCCCTGGGCAATGCAGGGAGCTAGAAATTTCGTGCAAAAAGTTTCTTATCATGGATGATCGGAATGCTGAAATTTCTATATGTTCGTTGGTGCCTGGCGCAACAGAAATCCTATGCGCATTAGGTTTAGAGCCTAACATTATAGGGGTTAGTGAACTGTGTAATTATCCGGAATCAATTAACACTAAACCGATAGTCAGTAAAAGTCGCGTTCCTACAGAAGGCTACACGAGCTCGCAAGTAGAAACGAAAATGCGTGCTATTTTAGACTTGGGAGAAGTCCCATATGAAATAGATGAATACTGGTTTAAGAAAAATCAACCAGACCTCATCGTAACCCAAGATAACTGTCATATCTGTGAAATAGATGTTCAATATATAGAATCTAGGATGTCTAGTTTTGGGTACAAGCCAGAAATATTAGTAATAGATCCGAAATCAATATCAGATATATATGAATCAGTACGTGATCTTGCACGAGCTACTCACACGAACGAAAGAGGAGAGATGCTTATCAGTGATTTCGAAACCAGAATATCAAATATACTAGAGGACTTGGATTTCAGGGATGCTACAAAAGTTATATCAATCGAGGGAGTCGATCCGTTAGTTTTAGGTGGTAACTGGATTCCTGAGATGTATCGAACATTAGGTTGCAATTACGGTGTACTAAATCCAGGAGCATCAGCTGCACGTATAAGAATTGAAGAAATTATTGAGTTCAACCCTGATTTTATTTTTGTGGATCTGTGTTCCTCATCTTTGGAAAGGCAGGTAAATGAAATTAATTGGCTATTTGAACAGAACGGGTTTTTAAATATGGATGCCATAAAAAACAAAAAATTGTATATCCTTAATCATGTGTTTTTTAGTACCCCTGGGCCAAGGATTGTGGATGGTATGGAATTAATCGCGAATATATTATCCGGACGAACTGAAAATCTTCCTCCTTCCGCTGGCTTACGCATCTGTAATATCCCACCGAAACAAGTCGGAATGAATGATTACGTTGGTCTTGTGTAAATTTCAAACTGATATTAGAATCAAGGCATCGTAACAGTGCTTAACAGGAGCAATTATGGTTTCTAACGAACAATTCCGAACCGCAATGTCCAAATTCGCAACAGGTGTAACCGTTATCACTACTATTGATGAAAATGGTGATCCCCATGAGATGACTGCTAATTCATTTACATCTGTGTGTCTAGATCCTCCTACTATTTTGGTTTGCGCAGCCCACAGTACTAATAGTTTTGGATACTTAGATAAGAATAAGAAATTCGGAGTCAACATACTCTCCTCAAGCCAACAGGAGTTAGGAGCTTATTTTGCCAAAAGGCCTGAACAACAAGATGGTAGCGCGATTTACAAATACGAGTATGGGGATTCAGGTTTGCCTATTTTGGGGGGATCATTGGTGTTCATGGGATGCAAGGTTGTAGGAGAACATATTTATGGAGATCATACAATTTTTGTAGGTGAAGTTGAAGAGCTGAGCTTAGCGACTGATGACGAGCCATTACTATTTTTCAATAGCAGGTGGTATGATCCCAAATCAAATTAGACTTTTCATTTTAATTAGGAATTGCTCGATAGTTTGATTTACAATTTTATGGCTATCTAGCTGGGAGAAATGACCAGATCCAGGGATCACTGTTAGATCCGAATCGGTTATGTTATCGCTCAGATACTGAGAGTAATTGGGCGGTGTAAGCAGGTCGTTGTCTCCACAAATGATCTGGGTGGGAATGTTAAGGCTGCTTACCTGATTCATCATATCGAAGTTATCACAAGCTTTGAGATCCGTGATTTCAATATTGGGCCCGATTGTTTTCGTTTTTTGAGTTAGAAGATGTTTGATGTCGTCGTCTGGGCACTTAAAATGGGTTTCATGGTGTTTTAGCCAGGTCGATGCTTGCTCGGCACTGGTCACTTTACAGCTATTAAAAATCTTGGGGGATACTTTAAGTTTGGCTCCTGTGTTCATTAGTACAAGACCCTTTACTTCTTCGGGGTATTTGTTCGCATAAGCTAGCGAGATAGCTCCTCCCATGGAATGGCCACACAGGATGATGTCTTTGTATCCTCTAGCTGCTATGAATCCTCTCACCCATTCAACATAGTCGTTGATTGATTCACAGGGAGTCCCAGTAGGATGGCCTGGCAGGTCTAAAGCCTTAGAGTTTCTGAAATGCTTGGACTGGTAATAAAAGCTAAGACCACTTGTACCTGCCCCATGGATAAATACTAATTTCAATTGTTGTGTTATACCCCTTATTCTCAATAAAGGAGTCGCAGTATCAGTAATTAAAATACTGCGACTCCAAGTTTATTACTGTATTATATTGCAACTTATACGGGCTTTCAATATTGTTGTTTACCTTTTAGGGTCGGATTCTCTAATGAAAGAAGCGATAGATACAATATAGTCATCAGGTTCTCGGTCTCTCCATAATATTACGCCAGAAGTGTTTCGGTCTGATGTGCGGATTTGGTCTAAGTCAATTCGAACCAACTGAGCTTTTGAAGATATAATGAATATATCTTGACTGGTAGTGGTAGGAACTATTTTGGCAGCTGCCACGTTTCCCGTTTTGGAGGTTACTTTGAAAGTTCGGACACCTTGGCCCCCTCTTCCATGAACAGAGTATTTTTCTAGAGCGGTTGCTTTCCCGTACCCTCTATTGCTTACAATTAGTAATTTGCTGTCATCAGTGATTTTGCCTACAGATATAACTTGGTCTTTTCCTAGTAACCGCATGCCTCGCACTCCGCCAGCACCTCTCCTTCGCGGGCTGAGAGTTGTCATAGAGAACCTCATTGCTTGACCATTCTGTGAGACCATGATGATGTCATCCGAGTCATCAACTTGTTGGACTCCGACAAGTTCATCATCCGCTTTCAGATTCATAGCTATAAGCCCTTTTGCTCGGATATTTACTAATTCTCCTGCTCGTAGAGCTTTAACTTGCCCGTGCTTGGTTACTAGAACCATCAAATAGTCCTCTTTGGGATCTTTTACGGGTAGGATTGTTTGCACAGACTCTCCTCGCTCGAGGGGTACTAAGTTTACTATTTGTGTGCCTCTAGTAGTTCTGGATGTGTCTTCTGGTATCCCAAATGCTCTTAACGGGTACACTCGGCCTCTATTAGTAAACAGTAGGATGTGGTCATGGGTGTCTGCGATGATAATATCCATTAACTCGTCATCATCTCTCGTAGACATACCTCGGACACCTTTGCCTCCTCTGTGTTGTGTTCGGTAAGTGTCACAAGGTACCCGCTTGATGTACCCTCGTTTACTTAGGGTGATTACAACATCTTTATGATCTATGAACTGTTCATCTGTTTGTTTTTGTACTTCTGTGTCGTGAATCACAGTCCTTCGAGGATTTCCGAACTGTTTATTTATTTCATCTGTTTCAGTCTTTACCTGATCAAGAATTTTCCCTTCATCGCCGAGTAATTCCTCTAATTCTTGTATTTCTGCGAGCAGGTCTTCATGTTCTTTTTCCAGTCTTTGTCGTTCTAGTGCCGCCAAACGACGTAATTGCATATCTAGTATGGCTTGAGCTTGAATCTCAGATAAGGTCAAGGTTGACATTAGATTTTCGCGTGCTGCAGTTACATCATCTGATCCTCGGATGATCTCAATCACTTCATCCATTCGGTCTAGTGCCAACAGTAGGCCTTGTACTACATGATCTCTATCTTTGGCTTTTTGTAGTAAGAATTCTGATCTTCTGCGTATCACTTGCTGTCGGTGTTGAATGAACAATTCAATCATGCGTTTCAGAGGTAGTACTTGTGGTTGCCCATTTACTAATGCCAGCATGTTTGAGTTAAAGGAGTCACGTAGTTGCGTATGCCGATACAGGTTGTTGAGTGTAATATTGGGTTGAGCATCTCGTCGGAGTTCGATGACTATTCTCATTCCTTTGCGATCTGATTCGTCTCTAATATCAGAAATGCCTTGTATTCTTTTATCTCTGACGAGTTGTGCTATTTTTTCTACTAGGCTCGATTTATTAACCTGGTAAGGTAGTTCAGAAACGATAATACGTTGCCTACCATTTCGAGCTTCTTCTATATCTGTTGCTGCTTCCATGACGATGCGTCCACGGCCTGTGGTGTAGGTGTCTACAATCCCGGATCTTCCTTTTATGATCCCTGCAGTTGGGAAATCAGGGCCTGGAACAATTCCTAACAGCTCATCACTTGTGCATGTAGGGTTGTCAATTACATAGGTGATTGCTTGACATATTTCTGAAAGGTTGTGTGGAGGCATACTTGTAGCCATACCTACTGCTATTCCGGATGCCCCATTCACTAATAGTGTTGGAAGGCGGGTTGGCAATATTTGTGGTTCTTGTATGGAATCGTCAAAATTGAGATTGAAATCTACTGTATCTAGGTCTATGTCCGTCAGTTGCTGTTCGGCTATCCTTGCCAGCCGGGCTTCGGTGTATCGCATGGCTGCTGGAGGGTCTCCGTCAACACTGCCGAAGTTGCCTTGACCATCGATTAATGGGTATCGCATAGAGAAGTCTTGAGCCATACGTACCATAGCAGCATATACTGAACTATCTCCATGGGGATGGTACTTCCCTAATACTTCTCCTACAATCCTTGCACTTTTCTTATAGGAGCTATTTGCTCGTATCCCCATTTCGTGCATAGAGTAAAGGATTCGTCTCTGTACCGGTTTGAGCCCATCTCGTACATCTGGTAATGCGCGAGAAACGATAACGCTCATGGCATAAGTTAAATACGATTCCCTCATCTCATCTTCTATTCTGATTGGTGATATTCTATCTGGAGGAGTTGGTTCAGTTGTAACCATAATTTATGTACCTCATTTATATTTCTTGTGGTATTTGACTTCTTTCTACCAAAGCCATGAATAAATTTACAAATAATCTTGGTAGTTCATCTAATTTTTCAAGATTGAATTGAGTCGCAACAACCCATGAATGATTAGGACTTTCTAAGATTTCAATTAATCCATCGTCTACGGAATATGCCATTGCCATGAGATTATGGGATTTCTGCTTGTCGTAAATCCCGAATTCATGGTAGCTGTTAACCTTGAAAAAACCAGTCGTTCCCATAGTCGCAGACGTTTTTGCGCCGGGGGCTAGGAATATTTGGTGTTGATGGGTTGGAGTACCACTATTTTGTGCTTGTGAGTGATTTGATTGTAATGATACAGGCTCTTGTCCTCCTTCGACCATATTTAATAGATGAAGGCCGCGGCCAATGCACAATACAGGGAGATCTCGATCTAGCGCTTGTTGAATAATGTTCATCTCTCCCGACGAAAGAGTGTCTCTAGGGTCGTCTGTAAGGAATTGTGGTCCATCAGTCACCAGTAATCCGGTGGTATCAACTTCTAAGCGCCCTGATAGGACCTCGGTCTCGTCAATAAAACGGTAGTTTCCCCCGATATCATCTAGGGTATTAATACATAATGCGATATCTGATGGGTTTCTTTCAGCTGTTATTATCCCAATCTGTCCCATATCTAAAATATTATAATTGAAATGATGGGTATACACAGCTCGCAGGTGACACTGAGTCGTCGATTCTAAATTGATGCTTTATAATAGAGATAATAAAAAACCTAAGCTACTTAAGGATTTGTCTAATTTTATTTAATGATGACCCTGTAATCTATAGGAGATCTTTATGGAAGAAGTTATAAAGGGTGCCGTTCAAGCTCTAAAAGAAGGTGAGCATTGCGTACTTGTTACAGTTGTCCGCACTCGGGGATCCACTCCTCAAAAATCTGGTGCTATGCTTTTAGTGAAAGAAGATGGTAGCGGGATTGGTACATTGGGTGGAGGATGTGTAGAGGGTGATATATGGTTTGCAGCGACGGAAATTTTGCAGAAAAACACCGGACCTGAATTCAAAGATTATTATCTAAATGAAGATATAGCTGCTAGAGATGGTCTTGTATGTGGTGGATCGATGTATTTCTTTTTGGATCCATTACATAACAGAGAAGACTTTGTTGGAATAGGTGAGAGACTTATAGATGCCTATCAAGGGAAATCTCCTGTTACTTTGGCAACAGTTGTTCAAAGTGATAGAACTGATGTAAGCCCTGGAGCAAAACTGATTATTGGGGATGATTCCTCCATCTCAGGTACTCTGGGAGACGAGTCATTAGACAGTATTGCTACGGAAATTGGAAATGAAATCTCAGATGTTGGAGATTTACATAATTTAAACGCTGATGAAAACGTAGAAATCTTTTTAGAAGGCTTTACAATCCCTCCGACACTGTGCATGGTCGGTGGCGGACATGTGGGCAAAGCAACTGCCGATTTGGCTGAGCAGTTAGGATTCAAAGTTATAGTTGTTGATGATAGAGAAGAGTTCTGTAATCCGGACAGATTTCCGTATGCCACTAAACTTGTACGTACCTCGTTTTCAAATTGGTCTGATTTTTTGGATATACAGACTAATACTTTCGTAGTTGTAGCTACTCGAGGCCATAATTATGATGATTTGGCGCTTAGGTCGGCGTTAAATACCAAAGCAAGGTATATAGGCCTCTTGGGAAGTAAAAGAAAGACCATTATGATCTACAAATTATTAGCTTCCGATGGGATCCCTCTCGATCGATTGAATCAGATATATGCTCCGGTAGGATTGGATATAGGAGCGCTAACTCCAGAAGAAATTGCTTTGAGCATAATGGCAGAACTTGTGATGGTGAGAAGAAATGGTTCGGGTGCTTCCTTAACCATGGATAAAGATTATTTGGAAAGTTTGTTGTCTTGATTTATGGCATCGAACCATAAAATAGGCGGTATCCTGCTGAGTGCGGGATTATCAAGCCGTATGCATTCACATAAAGCACTACTCAGTTGGGGGTCAGAATCTCTGATAAGGTACCAGGTGACGACTTTACTTGGTGCTGGCGTCGATGAAGTTATCGTTGTATTGGGCCATGATGAAGAGAAGCTAAGAGCCCAGATTAAAGATATGGACAATGTAATTGGTGTAACTAATCAGGATTATTTGGAAGGTAAAACCACATCTCTAAAAGTAGGGGTGCGAATTGTGGAAGCACGGGATTGTTCAGATGTGTTGATACTCAATGTGGATCAACCTCGTTCGCCCCGAGTGATTAAAGACATTATTAGGTTCCACCTGAATAACGACAAAGGTATAACGATTCCAAGATATAATCTTAGAGGCGGTCACCCAATAATAATATGCAAGCAGTATTTCAGTTCCATAATGTCAATTAAAGAAGAAACCCAGGGATTAAAGCAGGTAATGTCGGATTTCAATCAAGATATAGCATATTATGATACGACCGATTCAGAAATTCTGATCGATATGAACTCTGAAGAACAATATATTTCTGCTAAAGCATTTTTTGAGATTTGAACAATCGACAAGTTTTTTTTCCATTCCAATACGTCATATTCAAAGAACTTTATTATTAATCTTAGTGATACCGCGTATTTTGGAAGCTAGGATTTGTTCGACATGATGGTATAGACTAGCTACGCATTTGTTGACAACGCGCTTCTATGTTGGTAATTTGAACGCGTGAGTCATATTGTAATGGCCCGCTAGCTCAATGGCAGAGCAACTGACTCTTAATCAGTAGGTTCTCGGTTCGACCCCGAGGCGGGTCACGAAGAATCTACATCGAGGGATCAAATGAAGGGAAGAGAAAAAGAGATCCTCCGGGGGAGTGTCGGAATTGGTAGACGAGCATGACTTAGGATCATGTGCCTTTGGGCGTGAGAGTTCGAGTCTCTCCTTCCCCACCAAATAGGAAATGGACCAAATCAGTAGGAAGAGGTAGTACATTGGCAACACTGTTAGAAGTTAAAGATCTGCGAACTTATTTTTACACCTATGAAGGTGTAGTGAAAGCCGTTGACGGTATATCTTATGAAGTCGAAGAAGGAGAAACCCTAGCTATAGTGGGTGAGAGTGGTTGTGGTAAAAGTGTTGGGGCATTGTCCTTAATGCGGCTTATCCCAGACCCGCCAGGGAAAATAATTGATGGTCAGATACTATTCGACGGTGAAGATGTTATGAAAGTTGATCCTGACGATATGAGAAGTATCAGAGGAGGTAAAATGTCAATGGTTTTCCAAGAACCTATGACATCTTTGAACCCTGTACTCACTGTTGAACGTCAATTAAGTGAAACATTACAATTACATAAAGGCATGAGCAAGTCTGAATCGGCCAAAGAAGCGGTTAGCCTGCTTGAGAGAGTTGGGATCCCTGACCCTGAAAGAAGAGTGAAGCAATACCCACATCAATTTAGTGGTGGGATGAGACAAAGAGTTATGATAGCAATGGCTTTAAGCTGCAACCCAAGGCTTATCATTGCTGATGAACCCACAACAGCTTTGGATGTTACTATTCAAGCTCAAATTTTAGAGCTGATGAAATCACTCACTACAGAATTTGGTGTGGCGCTCATAATAATCACACATAATTTGGGAGTGGTTGCTAGATACGCTGACAGAGTTAACATAATGTATGGCGGAAAAATCATAGAAAGAGGCACTGCCGAAGAAATATATAGAGATCCCAAACATCCGTACACAAGAGGGTTGTTAAAATCAGTTCCTAGACTAGATCTGCCTAGGACTGACAAATTGGATCCAATTGAAGGTCAACCGCCAGATTTGGTGGATCCTCCGACTGGGTGCGTATTTAGGGATCGATGTCCAGAGCCTACGGAAGAATGCAAGCAAGGTTCCATAGAAATGGGATTAGTAGAGGTGAGCCCAGGCCATTGGGTTGATCAATGTTGCATGCATTGTGGTTAGAAGGCTAATTATAATTACAAATATAAAGTCCACTAATTGGAGCGATTTAGATGACAACTGAAACCAAAGACCAAGCTAAAGATACCTTATTAGAAGTGAATAACCTAAAGATGCATTTCCCTGTGACTGCGGGAATTGTATTCCAAAGAGAAGTTGCTAGTATCAAAGCGGTAGATGATATCAGCTTCGATGTTAAAAGAGGAGAAACATTTGGTTTAGTGGGAGAAAGCGGATGCGGTAAAACTACTACTGGGCGATGTATTTTGCAGTTGAATAAACCTACTTCTGGGTCGATAAAATTTGAAGGAGAGGAATTAACCGAGTTTTCTAATACACAAATGAGATCTATGAGAAAAGAAATGCAGGTTATATTTCAAGATCCTTATAGCTCTTTAAATCCTCGTATGACAACAGGCGGAATCGTAGGAGAGCCTTTGGTGGTTCATGGCTTGGTAGATGGTAAGAATGAATATAAGGACCGAGTAGAGGAGTTACTTACTAATGTCGGCTTGAATCCTTATATGGCAGAACGGTATCCTCACGAATTTAGCGGTGGTCAGAGGCAAAGGATCGGTGTTGCACGAGCGCTATCTGTTAATCCCAAATTTATAGTGTGTGATGAACCAGTATCAGCACTTGATGTATCAATTCAAGCTCAATTGATCAATTTGCTGGAAGAATTACAGCAACAACTACAACTGACTTATTTGTTCATTGCGCATGACTTATCAGTGGTGCGCCATATAAGTAACAGAGTGGCAGTGATGTATCTAGGACATATTGTAGAAATTGCTGATAGAGACACAATTTACGCTAATCCTATTCATCCGTACACCCGTGCGCTATTGTCAGCTGTACCTATACCAGATCCTGTGATTGATGCCCAGAGAGAAAGAGTATTGTTAGCTGGAGATGTTCCATCCCCACTAAATCCTCCTTCAGGATGTGTATTTAGAACTCGGTGTCCTAATCCAACTGATGAATGCAGAGATGGGAATACTACAATGGGTTTGGTAGAGGTTAATCCAGGTCATTGGGTGGACCAGTGCTGCGTAAACTGCGGATAAAGGACGAATAATTATCCTAGGGATATATCACGACAGAATAAAATAAAACGTGTATCATCTTAACTATGGGTAATACTATTTACGATGTAGTTCAATATGGATCTTAGCAAGATACGAAATTTCTCTATTATTGCACATATCGATCACGGAAAGTCGACACTAGCTGATCGGTTTCTAGAGATTACTAGTACTGTGCGCCCTCAGGATATGAAAGCTCAATTTCTAGACAGGATGGATTTAGAAAGAGAACGGGGTATCACCATCAAAGGTAAAGCTGTTTCTATGAATCACATTGGTTCTGATGGTGAAGAATACCAATTAAATCTGATTGATACTCCTGGGCACGTAGATTTTAGCTATGAAGTATCTCGTTCACTGGCGGCCTGTGAAGGAGCTTTACTGGTAGTAGATGCAAGCCAAGGGATTGAAGCTCAGACTATAGCCAATGCATTGTTAGCTCTAGACTATGATCTCGTATTGATTCCGGTAATTAATAAAATTGATTTACCGCAAGCTGAACCAGATAGAGTAGCAGCCGAACTGATGCAAGTATTCGGGTTTCGTGAAGAAGAGATACTTTTCGTGTCAGCCAAAGAAGGTACTGGGGCGTTAAATATTCTTAATGAAGTCATCTCCAGAATACCAAAACCTTCAGGTACCCCAGATGGGGATTTCAGGGCCCTGATTTTTGATTCTGTCTATGATTCGTACAAAGGAATTATAGGATATGTGAGAGCAACAGACGGATATATCTCTGAAACTGATAAAATTAAAGTGATGTCCTCTGACAAGGAAGCAGATATTGTGGAGCTGGGTATTTTTAATCCGGCTCCTACACCTGTGAAAACATTATATGCTGGGCAAGTTGGATATGTGGCAACTGGATTCAAAGATGTTAAAGAATGTTCTGTTGGAGATACTTTAACCAATTCGTTGCATTCCGCGAAAGAACCACTAGAAGGATATAAACCTCTTAAATCTATGGTTTTTGCAGGTTTATATCCTTCTGATGGAGAAGATTATGATAATTTGAGAAGTGCATTACAGAAACTTCAACTGAACGATGCTTCTCTGACTATGCAGCCAGAGAATAGTACCGCACTTGGGTTCGGATTTAGATGTGGCTTTTTAGGGTTGATGCATTTGGAAATAGTCCAAGAAAGACTTGAACGTGAATATAATTTAGATATAATCGCCACTTCACCCAATGTCTCATATAAGGTGTTCTTGCGATCCGGGGATGAACTGATTGTAGAAAACCCTACATACTTTCCTAATCCGTCTGAGATTGATCATATAGAAGAACCTATGCTTAGATTAACCATAGTCGTTCCTAGTAAATTTGTAGGGGCTGTGATGGAATTGATGCATAGTAAGAGATCTGAGTATATCAGAATGGAATACATCCAATCTCTACCTGGAGAGGACGACTCGTTAGAAAATAACGCTACAGGTAGAGTTATGATGGAATACATGATGCCATTGTCTGAAATGATTACCGATTTTTATAATCAAATAAAATCAAAAACTCAAGGATATGCTTCAATTGACTATTCATTTGATGGGTATCAGACTTCCCAGTTGATTAAAATAGATATATTAGTTAATAAATATGCCGTCGAAGCGCTATCTATGATTGTTCATAAAGACCAAGCTGTACATTATGGTAGATCGTTGGTTAGTAAACTGCATGGCACTATTCCAAGACAGATGTTTGAAGTTCCAATTCAAGCTTCTATAGGCGGCAGGATTATTGCAAGGGAGACTGTTAGAGCAGTTCGAAAAGACGTTTTAGCAAAGTGTTATGGTGGTGATATTACTCGGAAAAGAAAATTGTTAGAGAAACAAAAAGAAGGAAAAAAGCGCTTAAAAAGTATAGGTCGTGTAGAAGTACCTCAAGAAGCGTTTCTTACTTTAATGAATATTAATTCGTAATGAATCATTTTGTCATATCGTAAATATGTTCCGACCAGTGACGTACAAATAGTCTGTCTAGTAACAGCCTAACCGATCGGTTTTCTTTAATCCCTCGTAGAGGGAAGCTGGTTTCAATGATTAAAGTGTCTAATTGGACATCATTCAATTTTTTAAGAACTTTTAAGAACCCGGCTTGGAATTTGTTCAAATCATCCAAAATGGCGGATACGGTGAAATTATTGCGGTCTACGTTCAAATTATCTAAATCAGGGACAATAGACAAAGTCGTTGACGAATTTTCGATTGCTTGATTTATCACGGTGTACAATCCATCTTTTGGAGTGTCGAGTAAATGGTAAATATGCTGACGTAGACTCCATTCGCTGTCCTTTAATGGCTTGTCTAAGTCACAATCAGGATTAGATATGACTGATGAAATCGAATAGATAAAGGCGCGTAGTATGCTTTCGTAATTACTGTTGTTCAGTTCGAGTGTCATTTGTATAGTCCTGTAACAAGAGTTGGATTTTGGGAGGCAAATATTGATGCAGATATCAGTCCTTTGGGGGTCCCGATGTCAAAATGATGGCCTTGAACCATATGGGCATGAAAATCTTGGGTTTTCATCATCTGGTTCAAACTATCAGTGAGTTGTATTTCGTTATTTAGGGTAGGTTGTGCAGATTCTAAGTGTTGAAATATTGTAGGATCAAGGATATAACGTCCTATTACAGATAAATTACTTGGTGCTTCGTTAGGTTCTGGTTTTTCTACTATATTGGTTATTTTATCTGCTTCTTTCTTTATAACTCCATAATTTTTTAACAAATGGCATGGTACTTCTTTGATGCACAATATAGGATTGTCCAAATTAGCATGCATATTTATCATTCGTCTTAATGTGGGCACAGCAGAAAATATTATATCGTCAGGTAACATCACTCCAAATGGCTGATTCCCTATGTACTCTCGTGATTGCAATATTGCATGTCCAAGTCCTGACGGAGCGTCTTGAATAACTTCAGTAGCGGAAATAGATTCGTTTTGGTGGTCTATATTGAATTGTGATATCCATTCACTCAAAATTGGTTTTGATCTTGAGTTAATGATGATAAGTTCGGTAATACCAGAAGCAAGTGCTTCGGTCGTGATGTGTTGAAGGCCGGGTATATTTAGTACAGGAATAAGTTCTTTAGGCAGTATTTGGGTTATCGGATGGAATCTTGTCCCTAATCCTGCTGCAGGTATCACTACTTTGGTAATCAATCTGCTCTCTCTACTAATATTTTTGTAATGTTAACGCCATGATTAACAAATATAAAGTTAACAGTAACATTATTGACACGCAAGGGGATCTTCAATAGGATAGAATTTGGTTGTGCTAGATGGGGAATTAGCGGAGCCCTGTACCTGCAATCCGCTAGAGCAGGATTGAATTCCTTACTTAGGGATAGGATTTCATCTCTCTAGTAGGTTTGATTATGTTGATGTTTGGGCCTCACGCGACAGAGCCCCACGAACCCCGCCAGGTCCGGAAGGAAGCAACGGTAAGTGGACCGCTTTGGGTGCCGTGAGAATACTCAAGCTGAGTAATAAAACCTATTATGGATGGAATACCAATTACGAAGTAAGGTGCACGACCACCAATTATTTGTGGAGCAATGCAGTTATTTGAGATATAGGGCCCAAAAATCTTTAGGTCAGAACTTCATTATTGATGAAGGGATCATCCACTCCACCATAGATGCCGCGGGCGTGTCCGACACAGATTTGATTTTGGAGATAGGTCCTGGAACTGGTCGATTAACCAAACCTCTCCTAGAGTTGGCAAGAAAAGTAGTAGGTATTGAATTGGATCCTGTTCTCGGATTTAAACTGGCAAATTTTTTGGATGGATTTAGTAACTTCACTTTACTTACTGAAGATGCTCGCTACACAGATTACGATGATATTACTAGGGGAGATCCATATAAGATAATATCAAACCTACCATACTATGCCTCGAATTTTTTTTTACGCACATTCATAGAATTAAGGAACAAGCCAACTTTGATGGTACTGATGTTTCAAAAAGAGGTTGCAGATAATGTGTTGGCTGGTCCGGGGTCAAGAAGATTGATATCTGTCATAACTCAGTCTATGTGTGAAGTAACTAAAGTGTGTGACGTACCCAAAGAATCTTTTGAACCGCAGCCTAAGATAGATTCTACTGTGATAAAAATAATTCCTAAAAAAGATAGCTTTATTACTCTGGATAACTATTCACAGTTTTGCGATATGCTGCGGGCAGCATTTTCGTCACCTAGGAAAACTATCTCGAATGCGCTGAGTAAATCTCTTAACAAACCTAAATCAGAATGTATTCGGGTACTTACAAGTTGTGATATCGATCCACAGCGTCGATCCGAAACGTTGAAGCTAGATGAATGGAGATTGTTGTTCGATTCATCTTATTCTGATTTGTTTGATTCGAATGTGTAGATCTAAACCATGCTTAGGATAAAAACATCGGCAAAGGTCAACTTAGGCCTTGAGATAATTTCTAAGAGAGATGACGAATATCATAATATCTGTTCTGTTTTACAGACAGTGAATTTATATGACATTATTCTAGTTGAACCTGCTTCTGTTACAACCCTCTATACTAATGATGATTCGGTTAATAATGAATATAATGTGGTTTTATCGGCAGTTAAGATTTTTGAACAAGAAACAGGGATTTCTGCACCCGTAAATATTCGATTAATGAAAAAAATTCCAATCGGTATGGGATTAGGAGGCGGAAGCGGCAACGCCGCCGGCATATTAATGGCGTTAAATCGGATTTATTCTGGCGGACTTACAGCAATCGATCTGTCTCGCATGGCTAGCTTAATTGGTGCTGATGTTCCATTTTTTCTTAGAGGAGGTACGGCTTATGTTTCGGGGATTGGAGATAATATTACTTCACTTCCTGATTTAGAAATTGACACAATAACGTTAGTTTGCCCAAAAGTGTCTATTCCTTATAAGACTAAGACGATGTATCAAAGTGTCACTGAGCGAGATTTCACGGATGGTTCACAGATAGAGAGACTGTGTTCTGATATTCACAAGTCGTCCAAGACAATAGTTAAGAAATTACCTCCGAATGCGTTTTACCAAGCATTAACCGAAAAATTTCCACATATACGTGACTTGATGGACACTATCAAGTATCAATTAGGGATAGACATGTACATTACGGGTACTGGGTTAGGCTTATTTACTATCACTGGAGATATTGGGTCGTTGAAACGATTGGTTGACCCCAAGTATTATAATATTTATCAATTAACTACCACGAGTACAGGGATTGAAATGCGAGATGACTAATGAATTTAATTGTAATTAATTTACCTTTTAATCCATACATAATTAATCTAGGCCCGTTGGCTCTTTCATGGCATGGCTTTTTTACGGCTGTAGGGTTGATGACAGCTTTATATCTTGTAGTTAAATGGTCAAGCAAGCGTTCTAAGTTACTTGAAAAGGAAGGACAATCGGAAATTTATCTAACCGCTGATACCGTATTGCAAGTGGCTCCATGGGCAATATTGTCTGGAATTCTAGGAGCAAGGCTGTTCCATGTCATTGATTTTTGGTTTGCAATATATATTCATGATCCAATTTCGGTGCTTTATATTTGGAAAGGGGGAATTGCTATATATGGTGCAGTATTAGGTGGATTCTTGGGTGGCTTTTTGTATTTAAAAATTAGGAACTCAGGCCGGTTCATTGATTTCATAGGGAAAATCCCTTTACTAAATCAACCCAAAACTAGTGAACTGCCCAAACCGGGGATTTTAGCAGATTTAGTCGCAGCTCCAATGATACTTGGAATGGCAATCGGCCGGATTGGTGATGTGATTAACGGCGAGCATTTTGCAACTTACACAGATTTGCCGTGGGGAATCATTTATAGTCATCCGTTAAGTCCAGGGTCCGGGCGACCAGCTAGCCATCCAGCTGTATTTTATGAACTACTTTGGGATTTAGCGATTTTCGGACTCTTATTGTGGTTGAAGGATCGCGTTAAGCCTAATGGGATGATTTTTGTGATATTTATCCTACTATATTCATTTGGTAGGTTTTTTATTATGTTCTTGAGAGAAGATTATCATATGAATATCATCGGATTTAATCAGCCTCAGATTGTCGCATTGATATTGATTGTTGTGACCCTTCCTATTGTCTGTACAAAAGCAAGATTTTTCAAAAATCGGGAATGATTTATTTATGTGTGTTAGTAGAGTAAGGGTCTTCAAAACGTTTTCTACTTTGATTAACTTCAGAGACTTTCTTGGAAACCTTGCCGATGATGAGATAATCGAAGTCAAATCCTAGTATTGTGTCTAAAGCCCCCCATAATGTGTATAAAGCTAATAGAAAAGCTGTGCCTAGAATTATTAATGTCAATCCGGGCGATAGGTTAAATTCTAATCCTGTAAACACACAGAGGCCTACTACTAAGTTTGCGACGGTCCCTTGGAAGGCTTGGGATGATTGCCACGTGAATCCTAATTTTCTATACCGTCTACAGATCAAATAAGAAATTACAGGGCAGATCAGGAAAACGACAGTAGAACCAGTAATTACAAGTGTGGGCAATCCGATCATAACCGATATGCCATGGGCTAGCCCTATCATGAATCTTTGGCTTTTAGGTAGTTGTGAATATGTCGGAGTAGACCGCATGATTTATGCGTATTTTGTGAATATTAGTACCGAGTTATGCCCTCCAAAGCCAAACGAGTTACTCATACATGTATTAATAATCTTTTGTTGGCTTTGGTTTGGTGTGTAGTTGAGGTCGCAGAGCGGATCAGGTTCTTCAAGGTTGATTGTCGGGGGTATCACTGAATTTTGGATTGCTTGGATGCAAATCGCAGCTTCTAGAGCCCCGCCTGCTCCCAACAAGTGGCCGGTCATGGATTTTGTCGAACTTATGTTTAGCTCGGATGCTCCTTGTCCCAAAGCTAATTTGATAGCTTTGGTTTCTTGAGTATCATTCAGTGGAGTAGATGTCCCATGGGCGTTTAAATAATCTAATTGATCAGGGGTGATATTTGCTGCGTTTAAAGCATTTGTAATTGCTTGTGCAGCTGTTTGACCCGTTGGGTTAGGTTCGGTAAGGTGATGTGCATCGGAAGATGAGCCGTAGCTGCTCAAGACAGCTAGAGGTTTGGCCCCACGGTTTATAGCATGTTCTTCACTTTCTAAAACCAACACTGCAGACCCTTCTCCCATTACAAAACCATCTCTTTTGATATCGAATGGCCTACTAGCTTTTTGTGGATCTTCATTAAATCTAGATAAAGCTCGGAGGCTATTAAACCCTGCTACCGCAATAGGTGTCAAAGGTGCCTCTGCTCCTCCTGCCAATATTATTTCTGACTGACCAGTTTTAATGGATTGCCAAGCCTGTCCAATAGCATCCGCACCTGAAGAACACGAAGAGACCACACAATAATTGGCCCCCAAAGCTCCAGTCATCATCGATACTTGAGCTGATGCCATATCTCCTAACATCATCGGTATCAAGAATGGAGATACTCTTTTAGGTCCGCGGTCAGATAAAATTTTGTGTTGTTCAGATAAGGTTACTATCCCGCCTATCCCACTTCCGATTATTACCGACAATTCATATGGTTGGAGGTTTTGTGGGGAAAGGCCAGCAGACTCACAGGCCTCTAAAGCTGCGACGCATGCGAATTGTGCAAACCGGTCCATTCTCCGGGCGTCTTTTCGGTCTAACTTGTCTTCTGGAATGAAACCTTTTACTTCTGCGCCGAACCTAGTATCGAATCCTTCAGTATCGAAAGAAGTAAGGAAATCTACTCCGCTGTTACCGTTTATAATATTCTCCCAAGTTTCTACTGTGTTGTGACCAAGAGGATTAATAGTGCCTATTCCAGTGATTACTACTTTGGAGTTTTTCATGAGATCCAGAAGACTTTTAAGATGATTCCGTTTGTGGTTTCGAATCAGTCATCAAAGAGCCAAGCAGTACGTCTAACTCTGATACGGTATTTTGCAAAATAGAAGCGTCTGGTGTAGTACCGTCTTTGGAAGTTTCAGCTAGGTCTTTGTAAAGCCTGTTAACTTCTAGTAACTTGGCTGATATGTTTTCAGACAATTCAGTCCTGGCATTAGATAAAGGTTGACTTGCTGCTCTTAGGTTGTCCAGTAAAGTTTCTATGGTTTTACCAGATATCGCATTACTTACGTCAGCCGATTCACGGACAAGTTCGGATAATTCACCTATTCGGGCTCCTATAGAATCACTTAAATCTCTGCCCGTTGCGGCTAATCTCATTCGGTATGTGCGCAGCATCCTAAATATGCGACCATACAGGTTGTCAATGGATCTGAGCTTAGCAGAATATTTTTCGAATAATTCTTCGCTTTCTTGCATTGACCATCTTTCGTCGTAATGTACAAATCTTCTACCTGTGTACAAATGATAAGGTCTCATTTCTCCTTCTTTTAGCAATTCCCCTTTTTCGTTTAATGGTTGCAGGTCTGTCCAGTTTGATGTGGCAGGCAAAGGGGTTAGGAGGTTAGCCGTCTGATAATTACTGACTTCTGTGACCCAATCAGCGAGGCTCATGATGCTATCTTCGGTGTCATATGGTAATCCGATAATAGTCATTGCCACTACACTGAACCCCATTCCGTTCAAAGTGGTTAGGTCAGTGTGCATTTGTCCAGGGTCTTGTCTTTTTCGTACCAGCTTAAGATTTTCTGCGTTGTCCGATTCGACACCCAGGTATAGCATTTTTATATTGGCGTCTTGCATGGCATTCGCTAACTCCATATCTTGGCCGACTTCTGCCCTCGCTTGACATATCATATACATGTTGTCCGTGTGGCCTTTCCAATTTTGTAACCTAGCAAGCCTTTCATCTCTAAATTTTGTAGCTCTTAATGGTGGTGCATGTAGGTCATCAGATATGAATATGCTAATATTGCCATTTTGACCTTTGTGGATTAGTCCGTCTTCTGCTAGCTCACGTATTTGATCGATTCGTTTGATCTCTGTTTCACGACTTATGAGTCTGTACCCTAAGAATTGTTGTATAACTTGGCAGTAAGAACAGTTTTCCGTACAACCTCTGGTGGTCTCAAGCACTCCACCGGTTAAAGGTGTTTGAGGAGTTAAATCTTTAATGGATCTATAGTCGGGTAGCTCGGCAAAATCCGGCGCTACCAAGCCTCTTCTAGGGGTTTGAATCAGTTGCGCGATCTTATCACCTTTTAGGAAAGTTATTCCTGGAATCTTCTCCAGATAAGATTCTTTTTGAGGAGAGTTGTTTACTAACACATCGCATAACTGCCCGATGATATCTTCGCCTTCCCTGTTTACAATCACATCGAATGATCCGAATTTAAAAGCTTCCTCTGGGAGAGGGCTCATCTGTGGCCCGCCTCCTATAATAATCAGGTTGGGATGGTACTGTCGAGCCTCTCGGCTAATCTGGAAGGCCCTAGGAGTCTCATTGATTAATGCGGTAACCATCAATATGTCCACTCCGTCTAGATCTTTGTTAGGGTCCATTAATCCAGATCGATCTTCAAACCAAATGCTTCTGTCGTATAAATAGTCGCCGTCCCATTGTGCTAATGCAGCTGATAGAAACAGCATGCCTTGACGAGGTATGGCCATATATTCAAAGTTCCCTCCAGCAGAGGCTGGTTGAACCATTACAACTTTTTTAATTTTACTCATAATTCTCTTTAGTTTTGTGTTGGTTTAATTATTATATTAAATGCGGGACATATTATATACTATACATTGCAAATTTTGTTAATGTTTTATGCCATTTCATATATGAAACATTACAATAACAGGATGCTACTAAAGGTAAATTGTTGGTAGGAGAGTGACTTGATTCTAGTAACTGGCGCGACAGGCTTCATTGGCACAGAAGTTGTTAGGCGACTAAGTGACGAAGGGATTCGGTACAAGTGCTTGGTCAGGACGCCTGGAATGGAGAATAAAATACAATCCTTTAATCCTCAAATTCATTACGGAGACCTATTGAATCCCAACAACCTTAGATTTATTTTCAAAGATGTAGATACTATTGTCAACGTTGCTGGAACTTTGCCATTTGGTGATACTTCAGAAGGTTACAGGAGAAAAAATGTTGGATCCGCCGTTAATTTAGTAGAAGCGGCTGAGCAATCAGGAGTGAAAAAAATAGTACATGTAAGTGCTGTTGGCAGCTCTGAAGATAATACGAACCCGTTTTTGAGAAGTAAATATCTTTCGGAGAACGTAATCACTAGAAGTGCTATAAACACGATAGTTTTGAGACTACCTCATGTTTTCGGTGCTAATGATTCATTTACCAATTACTGTGCAGCATTGATGAAAATTTTACCTTTCAGATTATTATATGGAGATCCGGAAAATATTCTTCAACCTATTCATGTATCGGATGTGGCTAATTGTATTGTGCAATCTTCGGTGCGTGACGACAAAGTTGGTGCAACTTTTGATTTGGTAGGCCCAGAGTCAATTTCCTATATGGATTTATTTACAGCTGTAAAAAATCGATTTCCTGCTAACAAATTACCATTCAACCCAGTTATTGAAGTACCGGAGATAGTTTCTAAAATATTTTCGTCGTTATGGTCTAGTTACAGTCCACTAAGCTTTTCATTTGGGCAGTACATGTCCTCGAATATGACTTCAACAGAAATGCTAATCGAAGATTTGTTTGGTTTTAAGCCTAAGTTTTTATTCAATAATATCCAACATGTACAAAGGATCACATATAAAAGAGCTTTGATGGTTTTATTTGGAGAAAAACCATGATAACGGATTCTACTGTATGAATTACGATGACGCTTTACAGCGGTTGATGTCTCTTATAGATTTGGAACGAACTGACTTTTCAGGGCCTCGACAAAAAAATATATATGATTTGTCGAGAATAAGACATTTTCTTGAATTCCTAGGAAACCCCCATCGTTCCATTCCTTGCCTGCATATTGCAGGGACGAAAGGTAAGGGTAGTGTGTCAGCGATTTGCGAATCTATATTAAGAGCTTCAGGCCTAAGGACGGGTTTCTTTTCTTCACCGCACCTACATTCATTTACAGAACGCCTTCGTGTAGATGGTGAACCTATTTCGCAAGAGAAATTCACAGAGTATTTCATAGACATGTGGAACAAACATGAAGAATGGTCACATCACTATAACCAAAAATTGACTTTGTTTGAATATATAACTGCTTTAGCGTTTCTTGCATTTAAATCGGAGCGGGTTGATGTGAATATCATAGAAGTAGGCTTAGGCGGCAGATTGGACGCTACTAATGTGGTCACTCCCGAAGTGTCAATAATCACTGCAATTGGATACGATCATACTCATATTTTGGGCACGCAAATCGAGTCAATAGCACGGGAAAAAGCTGGGATTATAAAGAAAGGAGTTCCTGTAATTATAGGGCATCAATTATATGAAATTGAACGTGTGATTGAATCCGTTGCCCGTGAGACGACTTCGGCTTATATAAAGGTTGCAGATATTAGTTCTTATCAATTTCGAAAAATAGAAAACGGAAAGCAATATATAACAGTTACTACCCCGTTGTATAGAGGGTGTTTGGATACTGCGCTATTGGGGTATCATCAAGCCCAGAATATTCTTACAAGCATTACTAGTATTAATGAATTACGGCGGCAAGGATGGGAAATAACTGATTCGAATATTGAAGTTGGAGTAAGGCAGGTATCCTGGCCTTGCAGGCTAGAACTGATAGAAATTGATTCCCAACGGATCGTTCTAGATGGTGCACACAATTATGATTCTATTAAATTGATTTTGGATTCCATGAAGAATTTATTTCAATATGACAAATTAGGTATTATATTAGGATTATCTAAAGATAAGGATGTATCTGGAATATGTGAGTTAATCATCGAGCATAACCCAGAATTTATTCATATTATAAAAAGTCGCCATCCAAAGTCTGCCGATCCGGATTACATTTATGATTATTTCCCAAGTGATATGTCAAATGTCAAAATATTTAATAAAATCAATGAATCTGTATCTATACTTAGAGATAATTTAGGTCCAGATGGTCTTATCCTATCAATAGGATCATTGTTTTCATCTGCTGAAGTTAGAGAATATGTGTTAGGGATAGAACCAGAACTGTATGAAGCTAATGTATGATGGGACGATTATAAAAGGAGATGTTTTAAAGTAGTGGAATCTAAACGAGTAGTGATTACTGGGCAAGGAGCAGTGAGTCCTAACGGGCTTTCTGTTACAGAATTCTGGAGTAATTTGGTAAAAGGAGTATCAGGTATTGGTCCCATGACTTTATGCGATCCTACGGAATATACGTGCCAAATCGCTGGTGAAGTAACAGAATTTGACCCACTTGTTGCGATTGATCCTAAAGAGGCAAGAAGGATGGCTCGATTTTCTCAATTGGCAGTTGTAGCCGGGAAAGAAGCACTACTGGATTCCGGCTTGAATTTGATGGGCACAGATAGTTATAGAGTAGGCGTGATTTTAGGGAATGGGAATGGGGGATTTCCAACATTAGAGGCAAATAGCAGGATCCTTTCATCACGTGGTGGTATGAAAATGTCTCCTTTCTTTTTTCCGATGGTTTTACCGAACATGGGTACTGCAAACCTTAGCCGTTTTCTGGGTGCGCAAGGTTACAGTTCAACCGCGGTTACTGCCTGCGCGGCTTCTAACCAAGCAATAGGGGAAGCGTTTAATGTAATTCGTGCTGGAGTAGCTGATGTAATGTTCACAGGAGGTACAGAAGCCGGAATAAGTGAACTGGGCTTAGGTGGATTTGCTGTTATGAAGGCATTAACAACTCAAAATGCAGAACCTGAAAAAGCTAGTAAACCTTTTGACTCCAAACGTGATGGATTTGTACCAGCTGAAGGATCTGGAATCATTGTCCTCGAAGAATTAGAACATGCTCTTCAGAGAGAGGCTAAGATATTGGCAGAAATTAAAGGATTCGGATGCACCTCTGATGCATCGCATCTTGTACAACCGAAAGAAGATGGATCGTCTGCTGCACAGGCTATTGAATTAGCATTGTTAGATGCTGGAATAAGTAAAGATAAGATTGATTACATAAATGCTCATGGTACATCGACCCCGTTAAATGATATGGTTGAAACTCGTGCCATTAAACGAGCGTTTGGCGAACACGCATATAAAATTCCTGTTAGTTCAACTAAATCAATGATTGGCCACTCATTAGGAGCGTCTGGCTCTTTGGAAGCGATTGCTTGTATCAATTCAATAATCGATGACAGAATTCATCCTACGATCAACTATGAAGATGCAGATCCTGAGTGTGATTTGGACTATGTGCCTAATACAAGTAGATCTGTTCCGGTTAAAGCAGTTTTGTCCAATGCTTTTGGGTTTGGAGGCCAAAACGCATGTATCGTATTCACTTCATACGAAGCGTGAAAACAAAGTAAATTGACGGCATATTGGGAGTGCCATACAATCTTATGACTACATTTTAAAACGATTTATAGAAGGTCAATAGTGAAAAGCTCCCAAATCCGAGAATCATACATAAAATATTTTGAACAGCAGGGTCATGTCAATGAGCCGAGCGCGTCTCTTATCCCTTCTGGAGATCCCACGCTATTGTTTACTAGTGCAGGTATGGTGCCCTTTAAAGCTTATTTTATGGGAGAGCAGGTACCACCATCTACTCGTATGACTAGCATTCAAAAAAGTTTTCGGACTACAGACATAGATGAAGTCGGAGATCACAAACATCTTACATTTTTCGAAATGTTGGGAAATTTCAGCTTCGGTGATTATTTTAAATACGAGTCTATTACTTATGCATGGGAGGTATGCACGAAAGTGTTTGGCCTTGAGCCCGATAAATTTTATGTGACGGTCCATCTTGATGATGATGAGGCTTACAATTTTTGGCGAGACAAGATTGGCATTCCTGTTGATAAGTTATATAGATATGGAAGCAAAGATAATTGGTGGGGACCGGCGGGAGAAGAAGGCCCAACGGGTCCTTGCTCAGAGCTACATTATGACACTGGTCCTGAGAAAGGTTGTGGTCAATTACTCAGTGTAGATACACTAACAGGTTTTGAAAGAAAACAAGATAACGGTGAATTAGTGGAATGGGATGCTGGCTGCCACCCTAATTGTGACAATTGTGAGAGGTTTGTGGAACTTTGGAACTTGGTGTTTACTCAGTTTTATCAAGACCCTGAAGGAACAAGAACTGATTTACCATCTCCCAATATTGATACAGGGATGGGATTAGAGCGAGTGACAGCTATATTGCAAAATAAAAGTAATGTTTACGAGACAGATTTGTTTTCGCCCATAATCAACACAATAGAAACTCTAACGGGTAAAAAATATGGATCAGATGAATCGACTGATTACTCTCTTAGGGTAGTTGCGGAACATGGAAGAGCGGCTACATTTTTGATTGGCGATGGAGTGATTCCCGGTAATGAAGGAAGAGGTTATGTACTGAGACGAGTGATAAGACGGGCAATAAGGCATGGCAGACTATTAGGCCTAATGGATCCGTTTATGGCAGAGATCGTTGAAAGTGTCATCAATAATTTTGGAGAGATATATGCGGAGCTAATCGAACAAGAGTCTTTTATCGCGACTGTCGTAGGCAATGAAGAAGAACGATTTGGACTGGCATTGCAAAATGGTCTCCCTATATTGGAGGATGGATTTATTAAGGCTCGGACCTTGCTTGAAGTTAGAGATAATGGCATTGGACTCAAAGAATTACTCGATAGTCATAAGGTAAACATACCAGATGCGATTTTAGACCGTCTGACTCCAGTATATGAGGGCATTGAATCTTCTAGTGGTTTATATAGGACATTGTCAGGTATAGAGATATTCATTCTATATGATACCTATGGCTTCCCCCCAGAATTAACTGCAGAAATATGCGAAACTCACGGATTTGTTGCTGACCTACCAGCTTTTGATGAAGAAATGGATTATCAGAAAACGATTGCACGTAGTGTTGAGTCATTCACTGGAGATATGGCAATTGTTAATGATGTAGAGAACTTAGATTTGGAATCAACAGTATTTTATGGTTACGAAGAAATTCGTACCGATACAGAAATATTAGCGATCTTAACCGAGCATGGTTCTCAACCTAGTTTGGACTCAGGCAAAACAGGAAGGATTATACTGGCCAGTACAGTGTTTTATGCCGAAGGAGGAGGGCAAGTAGGAGATAAAGGTTATATAAAGACCTCTGATGGACTGTTTCAAGTGCAAGACACAAAAGTATTGGTAGCAGGTATAACAGAGCATATAGGGACAGTTATTTCCGGACAGATTAAAGTGTCACAAATTGCGTCTTGTGAAATTGACGTGGTCCACCGGTTAGGAACTTCTACAAATCATAGTGCAACGCACATGATCCATGCAGCATTGAGGAAAGTATTGGGAAGCCACGTCAAACAAGCAGGTTCCTTGGTTTCGGCAGACAGATTGAGATTTGACTTTAGCCATATTGGACCAATGGATCCTAATGAAATTGATCAGACTCAGCGTATGGTTAATGCAAACGTTAGAGCCAATCTTAATGTTTCTGTTGAAGAGTCATCTTATGCAGATGCGTTATCCAGTGGAGCTTTAGCATTTTTTGATGATCGTTACGGAGAAAATGTTAGGGTTGTTTCTATGAAAGATCCGTATTCAGGAGATAACTTTAGTAATGAAGTATGTGGAGGTACTCATGTATCAGCTTCTGGTTCAATTGGTACTGTGCTGATCCTCGGCGAATCTGGTGTCGGCAGTGGGATGAGAAGAGTTGAAGCGATTACCGGAATTCAAGCAGAGATGCTGATGTCTGAAAAATTCACTTTGCTGGATGGCATAGCGAATCGTTTCCAAACTCCTATATCGGATTTGGAAAATAGAATCGAGCAGTTTATTGATGAAAGAGACACCTTAAAGGAATCATTAGAGAGTTTACAAAAACAAGAAACTTACCAACAAGCTGAACAACTGTTATCTAAGCTTGTTGAAATTCAAGGAATGAAAGTTTTGGCGGAATTAGTAAACGCTAATTCTGTCGACGATCTCAGGAGCATGTGTGACACCATAAAAAATACGATTAAAGATGTCATGATTATTCTAGGAGCTAATATTTCGGGATCTCCTGTAGTTGTTGTAATGTGCACTGAATCTTCTAAAACTAAAGGATTTAGAGCAAATGAAATGGCTTTGCACCTGGGTAAAATTATAGAGGGTGGCGGAGGAGGAACTCCAGACTTTGCTCAAGCTGGAGGAAAGAGGACTGATCTCTTACCTAGTGTTATAGCTGAAAGTTTAGCTTATATAAAATCGCAATCATGAGATTGCTAGGAATAGATTATGGTACTGCTAGGATAGGTCTGGCTTTTACAGATACGTCATTAGATTTGATTTTACCGTTAGGTTCTATAAATGCCAGAATTGATGATCCGTTTCCAATAATAAAAAACATTGTCAGTGAGAGAATTATTGATGAGATAGTAGTAGGATTGCCACTAAACAAGAATTCGAATGACACAGAGCAATCTATCAATACCAAGAGCTTCATTGGGAAATTGGGTCTAATCTTAGATAAAAATATCGAAACGGTTGACGAGAGCTACTCTTCTGTGGAAGCACAAGGAAGAATGAATGAAGGGTTGTCAATCAATAAATCTGACGGCCGTTTAGACAGTGCCTCTGCGTGTGTGATATTGAGTAGGTTCCTAGATCGTAATCCTCACTAATCTAATTGATCGCTGTTAGAGTAAATTCATCTGACAGTATTTCTCGATTGTCTATGTCTATGTCAAACGATAATATAGTGGATTCTTGAGGAGAGGCACTTAAAACCCTTTGGCCTTCTATCGCTACAATTGATTCGGATCCTGTCCAGTCAACAACATCCAAGTCTGTACCTGTTCTGTTGCATACTATTAGTGGTACCCCTACTTCTTGACTACGTAGCTCCCAT
Organism: uncultured Dehalococcoidia bacterium; assembly: GCA_964343075.1. GTDB lineage: Bacteria > Chloroflexota > Dehalococcoidia > Lucifugimonadales > UBA3495 > UBA2588. The sequence continues at coordinate 166,198 of CAYFGT010000001.1, forward strand.
TCCCCATTGGGAGCGCAATCTCCAGGGCCCCAAGCTGATGGACATATTAAAATCGTCACTTCTTGTTTATGGTATTCATCCGCAAGTTGTGGTCGGTACGCATCTGCACAGATCAATATCCCTACTTTTTCGGCATCAACAACGATAGATTTAATTTCGTTCCCTGGTGATGACCATCCTTCTGATTGTGGCAGGACTTTGATTTTACGGTACTTACCTATGATTTGTCCTTTTCGATTAATCACAAACACGCTGTTGTGTAGAAGATTAGAATAAGGGTCTTTTTCTGGCATTGATAAAAACAGATTGAAATTCCGTTGAGATACTTCTGAACATAACATGTTCATCCATTGGTCGGGCTGAACATTGATCCATTCTTTACCAATGATCCGTTCAAAACTGTACCCGCAGACCCATAACTCGGGACTTATTACCCAGTCTGATTTGATCTGAGAGCAAAGTTCTAAACTTTTTAACAGCAACTTCTTGTTGTTTTCCAATTCTCCAGTTGTTGGTCCCAAATGTAGAAGCGAGATCTTTAATTTATTCATTTTATCTCTATTTATGTAGTGGTCATGAGAATAGCACATGAGATAATTAGTCTCAAGTACTTGACCAAACGTACACATCGATTCAAAATATACAATATAATGCCCTATGGTGTAGCGGTAGCACACCGGCCTTTGAAGCCGTCAGCCCTGGTTCGAATCCAGGTAGGGCAGCCAAAGCATACGTTGTAAGAGCTCATTTGTTTGGGCTCTTTTTATTTTGGAGGGATACTGTAAGTATGAAAATAGCACTACTAGGAAATGGCAAAACCGGTAGCAAAGTTTGTAAACTAGCCACCCAACATACTGTACAGGTATTCGACAGCCAAAATAAACCCACTTTACATGAACTCAAAGGCTGTGATGTTGCTATATGCTTCTTGCCTGGTCCAATATTAGAGACGTATATCGGTCTTCTCATCCAGTCTTCTTTGCCTGCAGTAATTGGGTCTACTGGTAGTAGATGGCAAGACGGCTTAGATGTAAAACTTGTTGAAGCTGGTTTGACTTGGATGTACGCACCGAATTTTTCTAGAAGT
>CAYFGT010000002.1:0-32044 GCA_964343075.1 uncultured Dehalococcoidia bacterium
TGGTGGTGGAATGGGTATCATAGCTTTGATACTGTCCATTGTCGCAATCGTTGTTGCCGGTGCTGGTTTCTTCATGAGGAACCAAAGCTAGACACGCCGATAGGCACCAATGAAGAGAGGGCATTCGCGAAAGCGGATGCCCTTTTTTTATTGCTTGAATAAATACAGATTTGATACCATTTGGCAAAAGATGGGGGCTGTGTGATGTTAATGCGGTTTGCGAGGGTTAGATGCTGTATAACGATGATTTGCTTAAGTGCTGCTATATTTTGTATGGGTGCCTCCCCTAAACAAGAATCTGTTCCCCCTCAACCCTTTTATGCAGACTTTTATAGTGGTCAATTGACAGTTACAGAAAAATGGCCCTCTGAGGGGATCAGGATTTATGCGTGTGTTTTGGATTGTGACAGGTTCAAGACGACAGAATCAGAGATAAATGTGAATTCGGGGAAATATTCGGATTTAAAAATTGCTCCGACTGACAGGAAATTACTATATCAAGAGGTGACATTTTATATCAGTAATGGAATTGGTTCAGTGAAGGCAAACGAGACCAGCTTGATGGAAGGAGCTTTTATAAGGAAGGAAGTAAATTTAACATTTGCTGCACCTCCTCCGATGGAGATACAAGAACCGACCCTACCTGCAGTAGCAGAAGCGTTTAAAAATGAGGATGTTGGAGAAAGCAACCAAGTTGTTGTAGGAATGCCATACGTGGGGGGCTCTTATAACCTTTATTTGATCGGCAGCATCGGAGTTGCTGGAGCGTTACTTATTATTATAGGTGTATGGGTTAGGTACAGAGTGACTTCAATCTAGATTAAATTAATTTTGGTGTTTGATTATCTAACGGTTTACCTTGGGGATTTAGAGTGTTTAATTCCATGGAAGAGTTTTCTACATTAGATTTGGATAACGTGATACGATTTTGAGACGTCACTTCGTTCTTACCTAATTTGTTAAGGAACGGTTCAAGTTCTACATTGTTGTTTGTACTCCCAGGGACATTGTATTGCATGGGAATGATTATATTAGGGTCTAAATCTTGGATTGTTTGCATAATGTCGTCTAACTCTAAAGTATTGGATCCTCCTATTGGCGTGAGCAAAATGTCACATGGTAATAGCTCATCTATTTGAGACGGATTTAAAGGAGCTGCTATATCACCCAAGTGCAATATGTGGATTCCGGATATCAAGATGTTATAGGCGATGTTTCTGTCTTCAAAGGTTTGTCCTTCTGATAGACTGGTCATGACGCCCTGTACACTAATCCCATTATATTCGTACTCCCCAGCTGAATTAAATATGCTGGGCTGCCCATTAATATTCTCACAATTATTATGGGATTCGTTTTTGTTACTTACTGTTACCACAGAAGCTTCTAGAGAACCAAGTTCTAAGCCAATACTAGTTGGGAAAGGATTTGTGATTGCTACTATTTCATTGTCTCTTAATTGAAAACAGCCGTTTCCTATCCATGTTATGTCCATGTTTATCCTTCATTCCTATTTATTTTGGTATATATCAATGGGACTGCCATTGAAGCGAGTATTATTTTCGTCAGATCGCCTGCGACAAAGGGCATCAGTCCGTATTCCAAGGTTTTGCCTTCAGGAACCCAAAAAGACAGAACTATTAAACCAGGGAGATAAATCACTATATTGCCTAGGAGCATAGCCGGTAATATCCAAGGTTTATTTGCCCAGCCATGTTCAACCAGATATCCGACAATGAAAGTTGCTGGGATGAATCCAAATAAATATCCTCCAGTACTTAGTTGCCAAAAGAGCCCTGAAGTGCCATTTGAAAATACGGGAAGGAATGACCCTTCAATCAAATATAGGATCATTACTAGGGATCCTTTTTTACTTCCAAGGAGTGCCCCCGTAAGCAGTACGACTAAGGTTTGCATAGTTATAGGGACCGGAGTAAAGCCTAAGTTTATCCGGATTTGTGCAGATAACCCCATCATCAATGAAAAGGAAAGTATCAGAAGTAAATTTTTGATTAATTTCCCTGTCGGCGACTCTATGGGGAGTAAATAGTCGCTTAATATTGTATTTTGAATATTTGAATTCATAATAACGTGGTTGTTGTGCAGATTTGTATCTATATTATATCTTAAAATACTATGGGTTCACATAATATGCTAGCTGAATTATGCGGAATTTTGATGACTCAGTTATAATAGAGACCAAAATATATATGATATGTAAAAAATGGAAAATTTACTTCGAGAAAAAAATATTAAAAGTACTCTTGAAGATAGAATAATTACTAGTTTAAGGGAATCAATCTCAGTAAATTCGGAATGGGTGTCTCCATTGTTACAAGCTATTGGAGATTGGACTATTCCTGCAGAGAATGTGTTTGGTAATCAATATCAATACTTGATTCTTGGTGAAGCTTTAGACTGGTTGGCTTTAGCTGATAGGTTATGTTCTGAAATTGCAGATATGATCCCCAGTGATGAATTAGAGAGTTTGTTGATTTCTGGAAGGCTACCTAATAGATTTTACTCGCGAGATTTTAAAAGTTTTATTGGGCCTGTTAAATATGGATTGTATTTGAACTATTGGTATGGAATTATAGTAGAAGAAGCGATCCAGAATGCTATCGAAAAGGATATTAGAAAACGGCATTTGGCATTATGTTACCAAGATTCTGAAGACTTATTTGAATCGGTATTTGATAGATTATATGGGGAGTCTAGAGAAGTGCTTATGACCAAGTTCTGGATAGACATTGGAATTGTGCCAGAAATAGATATGACTAGCACCAGAATGAAAGAGTTTACTTATTGGCTCCATAAGATACGTGTCAATAAATGGGACCCTGCTAGGGTAGCAAGTGATACGAAACGAGGGCTACTAGAATTAGAATACTATGGGATTAGTTCATTTTAGCTAATCAGGATAATGGATGTGATGTCACCTACTAATAAAATGCCCCCAATGGATAGTAAGTATGTTCCTGGCGATGTAGAGCAAAGAATTTATGACTCGTGGATGAAGAATGATTACTTTTCTCCTAATGAAAATAGCGATAAAGAGCCTTTTACTATCACTATGCCGCCTCCAAATGTGACGGGTGAGTTACATCTTGGTCATGCTTTAGAAAAAGCTATCGAAGATGCATTGGTTAGATGGAAGCGCATGTCTGGCCACAAAGTGCTGTGGCAGCCAGGAAGTGATCACGCTGGTATAGCGACTCAATGGGCTGTAGAACTTCAACTGGCTAAAGAAGGAATTAGCAGGCACGATTTAGGGAGAGACCAATTCCTTTCTAAAGTGTGGGAGCATGTTGATAAATTCGGAGGAATCATCCATGAGCAATCAAGGAGGCTAGGAATATCAGCAGATTGGGATAAACATTTATTTACTTTAGATCCAGGTCCCAGTTTGGCAGTACGCACTACATTTGTGAGACTGTATGAGAAAGGACTAATTTATAGAAATGAAAGAATTATCAATTGGTGCCCAAGATGTTCAACTGCTTTATCTGATTTAGAAGTTAATTATAAAGATACTACAGGTAAACTTTATTATATTAAATATTTTATTCCCAACTCAGACAAATATGTAACCATTGCAACGACTAGACCGGAGACATTATTTGGCGATACTGCTGTTGCTATGAATCCTTTAGATCAACGATTTTCAGAAGGAGTAACGTTACTGGTTCCACTGTGCGATAGAGAAGTTCCATTGATTTGTGATGATGCAATAGAATTAGAGTTCGGAACAGGTGCTTTGAAAGTAACCCCTTCTCATGACTTATTAGATTTTGAGATCGGACAGAGACATGCTCTGGAAAGTTTATGTGTTATCTCCAATGATGGTTCTTTGAATGGTTTATGTGGCAAATATGATGGGATCGACCGTTTTGAAGCAAGAGACCAGGTAGCACAAGAATTGGAATCTTTGGGATATATGGATAAAGTAGAAGACTATTCAAATTCGGTTGGAAGCTGCCAAAGATGTGATTCAGTAGTAGAACCTCTGCCTAGTTTGCAATGGTTTGTGAATGTTGGTTCGCATAGCGATGAATCTAGTATTGCAGGTAAGGCTTATAAAGCTGTTACTGGTGGAGACATAGAAATTGTTCCAGAGAGATTCACAAAAATTTATCTAAACTGGATAGCAAATATAAGAGATTGGTGTATTAGTAGACAATTATGGTGGGGACACAGGATCCCTGTATGGTATTGTGACGATTGTGATGCACTAACGGTAACAATTGATGATCCTGATCAATGTGATAATTGTAAGAGTGCTAATATCCATCAGGATGAAGATGTGTTAGATACATGGTTCAGTTCTGGACTATGGCCACATTCTACGTTGGGATGGCCCAATGATACAGCTGAATATCAAGAATTTTACCCTACATCAGTTTTAGAAACAGGGTACGATATATTGTTTTTCTGGGTAGCCAGAATGATTATGATGGGATTAGAAAACACAGGCCAAGTTCCTTTCCGTACAGTTTTGCTTCACGGATTAATTAGAGATGCTCAAGGAGCTAAAATGAGCAAAACTCGCGGGAATACTATGGATCCATTAGATCTTGTAGACAAGTATGGTACGGATGCTCTAAGGTTTGCTTTGACTACAGGTACTGCACCTGGTAATGATTTACGAATATCAGACGGAAAATTAGAAGCTGCTAGAAATTTCACAACTAAAATTTGGAACGCCTCACGTTATGTGTTGAGCATACTGGATAGGTATGGTTTTGATTATAATTCAATCAATATGGATTCAAATTTTGTGCTAGAGTCTAATCATAGAGAAGATGAATGGATCCTTAGTAAATTAGAATCTACTATCAAGGGAACAAACCAATCGTTAGAAACATATGAATTAGGTGAGGCTCAACAAGGATTGTATGAGTTTATCTGGAATGATTATTGCGATTGGTATATAGAGATGTCCAAGGTAAGAATCGCTGCTGGCGATTACGACTCGATGCCATGTTTGATCCATATTTTGGGTCAAATATTAAGATTGATCCATCCTTTTATGCCGTATATTACAGAAGAAATATGGCAGAATATCAACCAGCGATTAGATGTGGATTTGGGCTCTATTATGATTTCAAATTATCCGATCTATTCGCATGAGAATGTCAATCGAGAAGTTGAAGGAGAGATTTCTACTATAATTCAAATCATTAAATCAATTCGAAATGTGAGATCAGAATTTAATATCGATTCAAAGCAGAAAATAAATGCCTATATTGATACATCGGATTTTGGTAATGTGATATCTTCAGAGATAGATTTGATTAAAAGTACATCTATGGTAGATCACATTGAATTTGCTGAAGGGCCCAAGTCAGGGGCCAATGTGAATTTGGTGATTAACGGGGCGGATGGATTCCAGATAGATCCTGTTGTAATAGTCTTGCCGTTAGACGGCATAGTAAATATTGAGGAAGAAAGGAAGAGAGTGTCAAGCGACTTAGCCGAATGCCAAAATAATATCGCTAGATTAACCAAACTTGTTTCCAATGAGAATTTTATATCTAAAGCAGATCCTGAAGTGGTAAATAACGAGATAGAAAAACTCAGAGCTAATGAAGCTCAGAGAGAACGATTGGAGCAGATCGCTGCTCAATTAGAAGGCTGAGATGCCTGATATATCAACATCATTAGGGATAATTGGATATCCGATATCTCACTCTATTTCCCCGATCTTTCAACAAGCAGGTATAAATCATAATAATTTTAATGAGACTTATAAGTCTTATGAAGTGCATCCTGATCAGCTTAAAGATTTTATGTTGAGGGTTAGGAAAACAAAAATGATCGGTTTGAATGTTACAGTTCCGCATAAAACTTCTGTAATATCATATTTAGATGATGTGGATGAATGGGCAGTTAGAGCAGGGGCTGTTAACACTATAGTGCGCAATGGGGATGTTCTAAAAGGGTATAACACAGACGGTTTTGGGTTTATGGAAGGATTGTATAGAAATACGAATGTTTCCATAGATAGTATTAACGTTTTAATACTAGGAGCAGGAGGGTCTGCTAGAGCGGTATTATTGTCGTTAATGGATGCTGGAGCTAAATCTATATGCATTGCTAATAGAACTTTGTCGAAAGCAGAATTATTAAAAACTGAATGTGAAAATAACGTTACCGCAGTCGATGTTGTGGCTACAGAGGATCCAAAATTCGTATCATATGTTGAAAATGCTGGATTAATTATCAATTGCACTACGATTGGTATGAAAAATACTGAAGGTAAACTCCCTTTCACTAGTGAAAATATCAGAGAAGACACAATATTATATGATTTGGTTTATAATCCTTTGCGGACATTGATGCTGAATGAAGGGGAAAAGGTTAACTGTACTCGGATTGGAGGCATAGACATGTTGGTGTATCAAGGAGTTAAATCGTTCGAATTATGGTTTGAATCGAAAGCTCCAGTTGAAATTATGTTACGTGCTGCAAAATCAGTGGTTTTGTAGGATGAAATATAGAGATTGAGAGGGTTTTATGTTCCGATGGTTTACTGCAGGCGAGTCTCATGGACAAGGATTAGTAATAATTGTTGAAGGAATCCCTGCTGGCTTGGAAATAGATGAAGAATTTATAGGAGTTCAATTAGCTAGACGCCAAAAAGGTTATGGTAGAGGCGGTAGGATGTTGATTGAGCAGGACTGGGCTCATATAGAAACAGGTATCCGTCATGGTAAAACTATGGGAAGTCCCATAGCTCTTACAATTAAAAACAAAGATTGGGTAAATTGGCTAGAGGCAATGTCAGTTGAAAAAGTAGAAGAATACAAAGAAGAAGGGCGTAATCAAAGAGTTACTAGAATAAGAGCTGGTCATGCTGATTTGCCTGGAGTTATGAAATATAATTTCGATGATGTTAGACCTGTTTTAGAACGTTCTAGCGCTAGAGAGACAGCATCGAGAGTTGCTGCGGGGGCTCTTGCCAGAAGATTTTTAGAAGAATTTGGTATCAATATAAAAAGTCACGTGATATCAATTGGAAAAGTTAAAGTTCCTTCTAATATTGATATAGATTGGGATAAAGTGGAACAGTCTGATGTCAGATGTACTGATGACGTAACTTCCGAATTGATGAGAAAAGAGATTGATGATGCCAGAGAAGCAGGTGATACAGTTGGTGGAACTGTAGAAGTTATTGCCGAAAATGTGCCAATAGGCCTAGGTTCCCATACTCAGTGGGATTTAAAAATCGATGCTTTAATCGCACAGGCATTCATGTCTATTAATGCAGTTAAATCCGTGTCGATAGGACCTGGTGAAGAAATCATGAATAAATGGGGATCAGACGTACAAGATGTTATTCTTCCTGTTAGTAACCCAGATGATCCATGGAAGAGGAACACTAATAATGCCGGAGGGACAGAAGGTGGTATGAGTAATGGGATGCCGCTTGTAGCAAGATTTGCTATTAAACCGATTGCAACTTTGAGGAATCCATTGCCTTCCGTTGATTTAGATACAGGTGAAGAAGTGTTAGCTCACTTTGAAAGGTCCGATGTATGTCAAGTTCCCCCTGCTGGAGTCATTGGTGAAGCCATGATGGCTTTAGTCATAATCAAATGTATGTTGGAAAAATTTGGTGGAGATTCTATGTCTGAAACGTATAGGAATTACACTAGTTATCTTGAAACGGTAAAACCTAGAAAAATTTATCAATAATTGTTTGACTTATATTAGTTTTCTGGTACGATAGTTACAAATCTTCAACTTATCTGGAGGAGAATAACATGGAAGGTAAAGTTCAATTAGAAATCACATACTGCGTTCCTTGACAGCATCATGCAACTGCCACGTGGATGGCAAACGAGTTTTTTAGGGCTTATGGGCCTGATGCAGCAATCACAATTTCACCAAGGGGACAAGGTATTATGGAAGTGTTCTTAGATGGTGAAAAAATATTCGACAAGAAAGCGGAAGATAACCAATATCCTGACTTAGCAAGAGTAAGGAAAATGAAAGAAGTTATTGCAGCTAAATTGGAATCAATTCCAGCAGCAGCAGACTAACTCAAAAACTGCTAAGACGCATAAAGCCCCTCAAATGAGGGGCTTTATTTTTTCCCAAATTATATTTGAAATTTGTTGTGCATTTTGAGATCCGTCTATAGTTACCCACTTACTTGATGAATGAGCCATTGAAAGGTACCCTGTCCTGATTCGCTCATGGAAATCTGCGTTTTTACTATCATAATAATCTGAAGATGTTTCTTTTCTGCGTTCCTTAGCAATTTCAACAGGGGTATCGATAAATATCACTAGGTCGGGTTCTAGGTCCTGAGTTGAAAGATTTATAACAGTGTTTATTAGAGATAGATTTAACCCTTGTGCATATCCCTGATACGCTATGGTTGAATAAATATATCTATCACAAATTACAATTTGTTCGTGATTTATCTTGGGTATTATGATCTTTGCTAGTAATTCACTTCTACAAGCAGAAAACAAGAGGAGTTGAGTTAGAGGTTCAAGATTTGGTGAGTTCTTCAGCTCGGTTCGAATCAGTTCACCTATACTTGTGCCACCGGGTTCTCTAACAATAGAGTGTTCCTTATTATTGGACTCTAGGTTTTGTGCAAGTAAGTCGACTTGGGTAGACTTACCTGACCCATCGATTCCTTCGAATACTATAAATAATGACAAAGCGTCATCGCCTGTAAACTAATAATGAACGATATGGTTCTTTACCTCTACTGGTAGATGATAGGTTCATTCGGTCTATTAACATATGTTGGAGTCTCCGGATATATGCTTTTTGAGGGTTTAATTGAACACTAAAAACCCCATTCAATACTTGGTAGGCAGCATCCTCTGCTTCTTTTAGAGCGGCTTCAAGGATTTCACTTGAATCCACAGTGTCCTTTTCAAGGCGACTAGATTGTAAGTGGCTTGTATCTATACCTTGCTCTTTGGCCAAAGTACTAAGGAAATCGAGTATATGGTGGAAAGTGTTTTTCCTTAACACATATACAGGAGTTCCTGTAGATTCTGCACTTTTAACAAGGTTCGATCCTCGACGATAATGTGTTTTGGTTGTGAGGACAATATCCGAATTTCTTAGCTCGTTACTGATAGAGACGGATATATTAGATTCTTCCTGAGCGGAAATAATTTTATCTTTACTTACACCGAATAAAAATACTTTATATTCTAACTTATGTATTGGTTGATCGGCTACTTTAGCTGGACTTCTAGGTTTTTCAGAAAGGCCTGGTTTGGGACTTCGCATATCCCAAGAACCATTTTGCTGTTGGTTTTGTCTGATAGTATCGTTAGTTTTTGTTATATTGCCTTCTGCATCGGTCACTCGAGATTCGGGTCGGATAGCATATCCTCGTAGCCATTGATCAACTACTTCAGCAACGTTTTCGTGTACGTCAATTTCATTCCAATTATTGATTTCAACTACAATATCAAATGTTGGCCACGATTTACGTTCTTGGATGGTCTTTTGGGTTCCTCTAAATTTAGCTTCTTGGTCTCCTAATGTCACGGATTGGATTCCACCTACCAGGTCTGATAGAGTGGGGTTAAAGATTAAATTTTCTAAAGTATTCCCATGTGCAGTGGCAACTAGTTGTACGCCTCTTTCAGCTATGGTCCGCGCGGCGTCTGATTCTTCTGTAGTGCTCATTTCATCTATTATGATAACTTCAGGCATATGATTTTCGACTGCCTCGATCATTACTGAATGCTGAAGTTGTGGACTTGCTACTTGCATACGTCTAGATGAGCCTATTGCTGGATGAGGAACATCTCCATCACCTGCAATTTCGTTAGATGTATCGACAATAACAACCCGTTTCGACAGATCGTCAGAAATCATTCGAGCGGTTTCTCGTAGCATGGTAGTTTTACCAACTCCAGGTCGACCAAGTAATAGTATATTTTTACCGGTTTGTATAAGGTCTTCTATAGTAGTGGCACTTCCGCTAATGGCTCGCCCTACTCTACACGTTGCCCCTACTATTTGCCCTCTTCTATTTCGGATAACAGATACTCTGTGTAGCGTACCTTCTATTCCTGCTCTGTTATCTTCCCCGATGAATCCGATTTTTTGTATCAGGTTTGCTAAATCATCTTTAGAAATATTAGTTTGGTCTAGTATTAAGTTATCATTAATAAGACGAGCTTCGGGTAGTCTTCCTAGATCCATAACCACTTCTAATAATTCAGATTTGTTGGGAAGGGAGTTGATAGTTTCTGTGATGTGTTCTGGTAACACATTAAGGAGTAAATCTAGTTCGTTGAGGTTCTGGTCCGGTGACTCAATACGATCCGATGTTAACAAAAATCCTCCAGAATAACTGATTGATGTCAGCTATAAAGCAATTATATAAAATTTATTTGGTTTTTTTGAATTATTATTTCGTTCATTTTATCGTAAAAATCATAAATCCAAAAAATATTTGTGCACCCTAGCATCGTTAGATAATTCAGGATGAAAGGATGTAGCTAGTAGCTTACCTTGTTGTACTGCTATGGGTGTTTCATCTTCTAATTTGGCTATAATATCGACGTCTGTGCCTGTCTTCAGAACCACTGGGGCTCTAATGAATATGCAATTAAAAGCGTCGGCAACTCCTTTAAGAGGTAGCATCTGTTCAAAACTATCTATTTGCCGGCCAAAAGCATTACGCTGAACTTCTATGTCCATTAAGCCTAGTGGGATTGGATCGGATTCAGTGATTTTTGATGCTAACATGATCATACCGGCGCAGGTACCCCACATAGGCATACCAGACGAAGCGAACCGTTGCAATGGTTCTCTGAAGCCATAATTAGAGCATAATCTGCTTAATGTCGTACTTTCCCCTCCAGGGATAACTAATCGGTCGATGTCGTCCATGTGCTCAGGCAATCTAATTTCTTTGCATTCAGCCCCAAGGGATGTGAAAACAGATACATGTTCTTCAAAATCTCCTTGTAGAGCTAAGACCCCTGTTTTATTCACTTTTGAACCTCGGCTTACTTACTTCTTGAAGCGAGGAGTTCGTTTTCAGGTATAGTTCTTGCGCTAATGCCTACCATAGCTTCACCCAGATCTTTGGAGACTTCAGCGATGATCTTAGGGTCATTATAGTGTGTTACTGCTTGAACGATAGCATTGGCTCTAGTTGCTGGATCGCCTGACTTAAATATGCCTGATCCAACAAAGACTCCGTCTGCACCTAGTTGCATCATTAATGCAGCATCTGCAGGAGTTGCTACACCACCGGCTGCGAAATTCACTACAGGTAGACGTCCTTCTTCTTTAGTTTGTATGAGCAAGTCAACACTTACTCCGAGATCACGTGCTTCTACTACTAGTTCATCGTAAGGCATATTTTTCAGTTTTCGGATGTTATCTTGAACGGTACGCATGTGCCTAACTGCCTCCACTACGTCTCCGGTTCCTGCTTCGCCTTTGGTTCTGATCATTGCAGCACCTTCAGAGATCCTTCTAAGGGCTTCACCTAAATCTCTACAGCCACACACAAAAGGTACTTTGAAATCATGTTTCCAGACATGATGTTTTTCGTCAGCTAAAGTAAGTACTTCAGATTCATCTATATAATCTATTCCCAAAGATTCAAGTACTTGAGCTTCAACGAAGTGTCCAATTCTGCATTTTGCCATTACAGGGATACTTACTGCTTCCATTATTTCTAGAATAATTGAAGGGTCTGTCATACGAGCAACCCCTCCTTCCGCACGGATATCAGCTGGGACTCTTTCTAGAGCCATAACCGCTACAGCTCCTGCTTCAGCTGCTATCTTTGCTTGTTCAGGATTAACAACGTCCATAATGACGCCACCTTTTAACATTTGGGCGTGACCGGATTTAACCGTAAACGTACCAGTAACAGTTTCTACCATATCTATCTCCTAACTTGGGAATACCATTAGATGCCATTATACTGCTTTTCAGAATAAGTAGGCAATTCTTCTGGTTTGATGACTATGCTACATATATGGATAAAAACTTACATTGGTGATAAAGTTGTTCTAACTTGACACTGTCATGTACCGGTTTTAATATAGATTTTCCGGCCGAGGTAGCTCAGGTGGTAGAGCACGGCACTGAAAATGCCGGTGTCGACAGTTCGAGTCTGTCCCTCGGCACCTTTTTTGAGCGGAAGTGGCTCAGTGGTAGAGCATCTCCTTGCCAAGGAGAGGGTCGGGAGTTCGAATCTCCTCTTCCGCTCCATTATGAGACTAATATGAAATATCCTACGATGATTGCATATGGTTTTTGTTCACTGATCCTAATTTCCTGCGTAAATAGCGTTGATTCTATTCAACAGAACAGAATCGAGTAGTTGCAAAATGAAATGTTTTCATTACGGTAGGAAATTCAGCAATTGGGGCAAGTAATTGATGGAGCTTCCAAAGAGTCCACCCCAGTTGTGATAGAAATTGAAAGTAAAATTATCAACGACTCTAGTGAAATAAAAGATTCACTAGAAACTATTAATGAGCTTACTATTGAATTAAAAGAAGCAAATACATTGACTCAGGAATTGATTGCAACCCCCACTCCAGTGCCTACTTACACTTTATATCCTACTTATACTCCTCACCCTACGTTAACTCCATGGCCTACATATACGCCATTTCCGCCTCCTACCCCGGATGGACTGCATTCATTAGCAGAGGCAAATGATCCAGGTGTACAACCTACGCTTAATCCCGCTACAGGAGGTTTGGATTGTGACTGGATAGATGGACGGTGGCAAAATTGTGTTGATAATCGTTAATAATCACCCACATCAAATCTAATAAGCTGGATTTCTCCAACTGTTGTGATCTCATTAGAGATGAGTTGTTTAAATTCGTCTAGCCCAACTTCGTCTGTTGTTGATCGGTGGACTGGTTGAATACGTTTGTATATGTCCCAGGATTGAGTCCTATTTTGATTGTAAACTCTAAATGTTACGTGACCGTTTGCATAATCATAAGGAGAAAGATTATTCAGAGTGTAGTTAATATAATTGGTAACTATTACTTTGGAAAAAGCTGTTTCTGAAATAGATTCTATGTCCCATGTTATGGTCACATTTCCTGTTTTACATTTAGTAGTTGATGATAAATATACTGTTGGAATAGTACTGGAATACTTGTTAGTACAAGTAGGGTCAACTACAGGTACAGGAGTTGAGGTGGGGGCAGGTGTCGGGGTTGGAGAAGGAGTTGAAGTTGGCACTGGCTTTGGAGTTGAAGTTGGTACTGGTGCAGGAGTTTCAGTAGGTACTGGTGTGAACGTTGGTACAGGTACAGGAGTTGTAGTAGGTACTGGTGTGAACGTTGGCACCGATATAGTAGCTGTAGCTGTGGGGATGATAGGAGATGGTGTGTCAGTTGGTTTAGATGCGTTTGCCATTCTTGCCGCAATAATCAACTCGTCGATGGCTTCTAGAGTAGCGATGATGTCACGTTCTGGAGTTGGGACATTATCCGTAACTTGATTGTTTTCTTGTATGTCAGAGGTTGTAGGTAATGATACGCAACTCATTACTATTAACATAATAAGTGTTGTTGCGAATAGATTTATATTACGAATCATATGTTTTTCAAATTAGGTCATATAAGAATAGAAAAGCGTTCTTACATTATATCTCAGGTATGTTGTTGGGTAGTACGCTTTGATAGCGATTAATTGGTGATTTCTATAAATTTCGAGGTAGTAGAACTAGTAGTAGTAACAGTTAATAAGTGCACTCCCGGAGATAGTCTAGGAATTACGAATTCTGTCTCGAATTTGCCATAACTGTCCACCTTATTATTGGTCATTGTGATGATTGTTGAACTTCCAAGGGTGATTGATGTGATGTCCTCGTTTTTCTCGAATCCTTCACCAGATAGGGTTAGTATATCTCCAGGTAACACTTTAGGGTTTGAGATGCGTAAAAGAGATAATGGGACATAATGTCTTGCACCAGCTCGGACAGTTTCAAAGAAATTATTGCCAAGATTCGCATTTGAAATTGTTTGTACTAAATTATTTGTTTGTGATGTGGCTCCAGTAGGTACAGTGATCTGATGATTAAAATTTCCTTGACTGTCCGCAAGAACATTTCCTACATTTAAGGAAGATAATCCAAAGACATATGTTATTAAGACATTCGTGTTTATTGGATATCCTGTTCCGGTTACGATTATTGTGTCGCCTGGGTAGCTCAATTCGGGTTCGATCCGTAGCAGTGGGTTGAATGTTGACTCTTTAGATATATTAAGATAAGTGCTTGAGGTTTTATCGCCAACAATAGCAACGAGTAAATGTAGACCCGGCGCTAGGTTTGGTATTGTTATATCCGACGAAAACTCTCCGTTTTCGTCGGTAACAGGTATTGGGTTGGGCAATACAGTTAAATCTCCTATTTGAAGATATTTTAATGATGTGTAAGGGTTAAAAGACTGTCCAGAGATTGTAATTTTGTTTCCAGAAACTAAAGGTTCTGTGGTTGCAGTGAGTGCACTAGCAGGTACAAAATGGTTAGTACTTGATGCTACTTCTTTGAGAGCGCCGTCGAGAGATTTATCATTGGCGGATGCTCTTACTAAGTTTTGACTTCCTGGAGTTACATCTGGTGGGATAGGAAACATATTAGAGAAATAACCTTGTGAATTTGTTGTGAAAGTAGCTCTGTTACTAGAAGAATTACCATAATGATAAGTGATTAGGATAGAAGAATTTGCTGGGAATCCAATACCGGTAGCTTGTACGAAGGTGTCAGCAGAGCTTATTGTAGGATATAAAGATATGCTGGGTTCTGTGTTCGGGTTAGGCGTTTCATATGACCCAGATGTTCCATTTTGTTGAATGTCGTTAGATACGAGGGTTTTGGATCGTTCGATGGCTTTTTTGGAGGGTGTCTTAGTTTCGGTGTCATGTAAAGAATAGCAATTGTGCCAAGAACCATTTATGCATGTGCACACAACGTCGTCTGGGAGATTGGAGCAGCCTGGATTGTTAAATTTTGACTGTTGGTTCTCATCTTTTTGAGTTTCGGATAGGCGTATAAGTTCTTGGGTAGGTGTTGGCGGGGAAACTAGGCTAGGCTGTACTTCAAAAATTTCTGTAGAAGTATCTTTATCGGATAACTGCTCACAACTTACACATAAGAGAATAACTGTAAGTAACAAAATTAAATATTTCGGCATATTTCCTCTACGCTTGCGCTATAGCATTTTAAGAACTACGTTCTGTATCCTCTTTTAGACTCCATCACTGTTTTGACATCGATTATCACTGTAATGCCTTTTTTGTTTAGATCTTGGGCTTCTTTGAGTGCTGGTTCTAATTCCTCTATTTTGCTTACTTCGATCCCATGCCCTCCAAAAGCTCGTGCAAAATCTGCATAATTTCCTGTCATTACCCCAACTCCAGACTTGTCTCTGGCGATAGGGAAATCTGTTGGTGTTCCTACAGGATAAGTGGCCATCCCTCCGTTGTTGTATATCAATGTTGTTATTCCTATTCTTTGTCTGGTAGCGGTTTCAAAGTCCATTCCTGACATGCCAAAGGCACCATCCCCCATTATGTTCATGCAGAATTTATCTGGATTAGCTAGTTTGGCTCCGATAATCAATGGTAAACCAAATCCAAGATGCGTAGTTTTACCCCATCCGATATAACTATGAGGGACGGTAGCTTGGATGAAAGCTACTGATTGTTCTCTAGGGGCTCCTGCATCGTGGGTAATTATACTGTTTTCAAGATCTACTGTATTATTTACAGCATTGACTATGCGATATGGGTTAATTGGTTCTGAATCACTATTAAAATAAGGGTCAAACTCCTGTTTCATATCATTTTTGTAATTAGCTATCAAATTTCTTATATCTGGGTTGTCCATTCGAGTTTCACCATACAATTCCTTTAATTGATGGATTAATTCTTGGATCGTTTCTTTGGTGTCTCCTATTAATGCTACTTCTACAGATTCATCTTTGTTAATAGAATCAGGGTTATTAGCATTTTGAATTATTGTCTTGCCTTTAGGGATTTGTTGAGAATATGGAGTTTTTGTAAGGCTAGTTCCAAGTGCTAGTATGGTGTCGCAAGATGTTAAAAATTCTTTTGCTGCTAGAGTGGTAGTAGTAGATCCTGCTCCCAATGACAATTCGTGACGCTCATCAAAGGCAGATTTGCCAGGCATGGTTGTAAACACTGGAACTGATAATAATTCAGCTAGTTCTTGTAGCTCTTTTGTGGCTTCGGACATTAAAACTCCTTGGCCTGCCCATATAACCATGTTTTCCGATTTTTGGATTAGGTTTACAGCTGCGTCGATGGCATTGTCGGAAGGTTTAAAAGTAAATGATTTTGGAAATGAATATAGAGAAGCTGATTCTTCAGGAACCTCAGATGCACATACGTCTGCTGGCATTTCAACGACTACAGGGCCAGGTCGTCCGTTTCTTAAGTGATGAAAAGCTCTTCGCATTATGGAAGGAATTTCTTCGACTTTAAGTATTGTTTCGGCGTGTTTGGAAATAGGTTCATACATTTTACTTGCCCAGAAATTGGGAGCTACAGACATTCGGTCAAGTGAGTACCCTCCAGGCATAACTAGTACCGGGATGTTATCAGCGTTTGCTTGTGCGAGTGCTCCCATTGAATTCTCCGCTCCAGCTGCAGATTGCATAACGAACACTCCGAATTTTTTCCTGTTACTGGTTCTGCTATACCCATCTGCAGCCATCAAAGCACCACGCTCATGGCGGAATGCAATAACACGAATGTCTTCTTTAGCTAAAGCTTCAATCAAAGGGTTGCTTGGGTAACAGGCTACCCATTCCACGCCTTCATCTTTTAAGATTTTTGCTATTAAATCAATTCCTCGCATACTGGACACTCCTGTTCATATAAATCATTAATTTTACTTTCAGCAATTTTAACTGGTTTTTACTAGTCATAACATAAGGAAGTTTCAATACAGGCGCAATTTTATGTTGTAGTACAGAAATTAATTGATTGGTGTTCCGCAATCTGGACAGAACTTAGAGTTCAGCAGTAATTGCTTACCACAACTACTGCATGTTTGTAGCTCTGGTTCCGCCGTTTGGGAAGCTCCACATATCGTACAAAATGCTGAGTTAGGGTTTAATGGTGCTTGACAAGTTATACATACGCTTAGTGGATCTGGTTCGGGGTCTTGTGTCTGTGTTTGGGAAGCTCCACATGTCGTACAAAATGCTGAGTTAGGGTTTAATGGTGCTTGACAAGTTATACATATGCTTAGTGGATCTGGTTCGGGGTCTTGTGTCTGTGTTTGCGAAGCTCCACATGTCGTACAAAATGCTGAGGTAGGCTTTAATGTGTTGCCACACTTATCACATACAGGTTCCCAATCAAGCGACGGGGAATTAGGGGTATACGATATACGGTTCTGACTTAGGCTAATTTGTTGTGACCACCAGAAAGCTAATAGGATTAATCCTATTCCGGTTGGAATAAGGAGCTGGAACCATCCACTTTTATTGATAGCGTGCAGTCTTCTACTGCCTGCACTTAACCAAGGGATTATAATCAGGCAAGCAATTGCGAAGGAGATGACTTGCCATAACATGTTGACGTTAGTCCATATGGCAGAATCTTGATTAGCGAGAATATATAGGATCCTAGATAGATTCAAATAAATGTATGCTAATACGATTAATGCGATAGTTGTGTATAGAGTAAACCACCAGAATTCACTACGTGTATTCTGGCCAGCGAAACGAAAATACTTCGACCAACAGGATGAAATTGACTGTCTGAAAGTGAATGTGGGAGGGGTTTTTAATGACCACCATACGATTAGCCATATATATCCAATTCCGGTTAGTTGTATAAACAGCCATTTGGAGCTTAAGTTGATGTCGTGGAGCCTCCTGCTTCCTGCAGCCAGGAAAGGAATAAAAACAATGGTCCATAGTATCCCTATGATGGCCCAAGTTATGGAGCTATAAATAGACAAATTTATACCCACGACTAAAGATTCAGTATTTCCTGTAATACCAGCTAATTGATATCCAATACTCAGTTGCATTAAGTATTGTCCAATCCCTACTAGTACTCCTGTTAGAAGAAAATAGGTTAAGGCATACCACCAGAATTCTGATTTGGACCCTACGCCTGTGAAGGAAGAATACTTACTAAAACATGTTTTAATGGATTGTGTAAATTGCATCAAAATGTTGCTCCAGAAGTTTAGCTAGTTGTTTTAGCGCCACAATCTGCACAGAATAGGTCCGATGCATTAAGTTGTGCATTGCAGTGTAAACATATGTTTGTTGCGGGGAGGTGAGTTATTGTTTGTGGGTGGCTTATTTGATGAAAGGAGTTATCATTCTGCTTTCTGGAGAAGATTGAAACGATTATTGTGACACCGAATATGCCAAGTGCCATGTAACTACCCATATTTGTTGCAATAGAAATTACAATGGTGATTACGGCTAACAGAATAGCGATTAGTTCGAAAGTGTTTAAAGGGGCATTAACTCCAGGTTCCCCTACAGGTCCTTGAGGTCCCACATCGCCCATAGGGCCAACTGGTCCAATGCTACCAGTCTCTCCTTGAGGTCCTGTGGGGCCCGGATCGCCTGTTGGGCCTTTGGGTCCAACAGTTCCAGGTTCTCCTGATGAAGCTATCGGTGCCGTATTTGTGGTGGTTTCATTAATACTGGTCGGACCTACGGTAAGATTGAGTTTTGTGACTTCTCCTTTTTTCCATTTAAGTGTTTCACTTGCACTATTTCCATCTATCCGAAATGTCATGGTTTTGCCTGAATAGGAATTGCTCTCGCCCGCATACAGCGAAAATTGACCTGAGCCAGAAGTTCGTGTTTTGCCAATCTGGAGACCATCCACTAGAGCGGCTATAGGAGTACCAGATATGACTGGTACACCATCATTGTAGGCTGTTCCTATGATCACATGTGGTGGTACTTGTTGAGCATATATAAGTGAGGGCATTAAAAAGGTTAAACTGCATACCGTAATCAAAATCGTTTTTTTTATTATTGTCATTTGGATCATGGCTCCACTTCTTATTGGGGCTTTGTGTGCTTTTGGTTGGGCTTTTCAACTACATAAGCATATCATTTACCAGAGTCCACAAACATTAATTTGAAATGAATTTTCCAGTAAATCACTTCAAAATACAGGCGGTTTCGAGTTTGTTAAGGCGAGCAGTATATTCCTGAGGAAGATGACCTGTTTAGTATTTAGGTTTTTTGTGAAATTGAGGGAGAACTTCTTCTCCTATCATTGTTAACTGTTCCGCAGATTCCTCTGCTGAACAAAGAGGGCGCACTACGATTTTATAGGCTCCTGCTTGAATGTATTTGTCGATGGTTTCGCATATATCTTGGGTTGTGCCTAATGCACTTAATTGAGAAAAATGCATGTCTGGTCTGTTCCTAGTTACAAATTGTTCGGCTTTGGTTATAGCATTAGAAGTGGTGTTACTTATATAAAATCCTAACAATATGCCTACATGATCATCTTCGATTTCTCTATTGCATTGCTCTGCTGTGTCAAATACGATGTTTCTGCCGATCGCGATTTCTTCTGGGGTTGCACTAGATACTAACCAACCGTCGCCTACTCTGCCTACTCTACGGGCAGCAGCTTTGCTTCTCCCTCCTATCCATACAGGCGTTGAAGGTTTAAAAAAAGGTTTTGGTGTTATAGACGTGTTTGTGCAATTATAAAATGCTCCGCTATGATCAACATTATCTTGCTCCCATAATTTCCGCATTAATTGTATTGCTTCATCGACTCGATCGCCTCTATTTTCTTTAGTAACCCCGCAGGCTTCGTATTCGATAGGATCTTCTTGTCCCAAGCCTACTGCTGGGAAGAATCGTCCTTGAGATAAATAGTCTAAAGTAGCAATTTGTTTTGCTAGGACGACAGGGTTACGCAGCGGCATGGCCAGTACACTTGTTCCGAATTTAAGCCTGTCTGAATACCCAGCCACCAGAGATAAGGCTACCATGGGCTCAAGGCTGAATTTGTCACTCACAATACGGTCGCTTAACCATATAGAATCGTATTCGTATTTATCTCCTAGTTCTACGAGTTCTTTGAGGAAAAAAGGATTGGAATTTCCTTCCCCGAATGCTCCAGGGACATATCCGATTGCAACGCTCATAGATCACCTGCTTCGTATTATTAAAGTTAGCCTTTGATAGGTTCTAGTCCGTTTTCGATTCTCGCATCGTTGATATGTTGGAGAATTCTCATCTCCAACGGTGGTATCTCATATCCAATATCCGATAACATTTTGCTATTATCTATGAGGTAGACATGAGGTACTGCTTGATCGCCAGTATTTATCTCTGCATCAGGAATATAACGCTTTACGATTTGTGCTATATCTCCTATTGTGGCTAGATGCCCTCCTGTAAGATATACATTGTGTTTTAGGTTTGTTCCTAAGGCGACTCTTACAAAAATTTCTGCTGCGTCTTCTGCATGGATCATGGGAGAAGCTTCTTCTGGACTGAAATCCATGGAAACTGGTTTCCCAATAGCAGGCAGGGATACCATCAATCCTCCGATCATTCCAGTCATACCAGTTACTCTTCCATGACCGAATACTGTGCTTATTCTCACAGATTTAATGTCAATCCCGAATTTCTGTATATATGTTCGGGCAGCAAAGTCGTTTGCTGCTTTTGTGAACCCGTAAACGTTAATAGGGTCGGTCAGATCTTCTTCGGTTAAGGGACGTTCACCAAAGGTTTCTTGTACCCCATATACAGCTATCGAGCTAGCATATACAATCCGATCAACGCTAGTCCATCGGGCTGCTTCAAAAATGTTGTTCGTCCCATCAATATTCACGTGCATACCAAATTGAGGACGGTCTTCAGTATCAGGTGGTAGTAATGCAGCCATATGTATGATCTTGGTAACCTTGTAAGTATGTATGGCAGCTAGAATTTGGGATAACTGTGTCACATCACCTTTGTAGAATTGTATTTGATCTTTGTATGGGTCTAAATTGCTTTTCGGAGGTGATAGGTCGAAACAAACTACTTGTTCTCCGGCTTCCAGTAGTTTTCGGATAATTCTCCATCCTATAAAGCCATTACCTCCAGTTACCATGATAGACATGTTACTTCTCCTGTAAATGCAGTATGCTTAGACTTAGGATAATTATAATGGGCGCTTCTTTGGAATACCATTATCACGTGGGTAAAAGATTTTTATGTCTGCTAGTTTTGGTATTTGAACAAGTGATTGACTATATGCGAGTTCTGGAATAGTTGTGATATGTTCTATTATTTTTGGAGATTCGGAAGACGTTAGTGTACTAAGAACACGGGCTCCATCTGACAGGTTAGCTGATTTGGGACTCTTCCAAGCGATAATGTTTCCTCCATTTTTGCAAAAGCCTGCACTCAATTCGACTACCGTTGCAGTCTGTGCTAAAGCACGTGAAGTTACTAGGTCAAAGCGGCTTCGAAATTTGGATTGATGACCCAGTGTTTCAGCTCTGTCATTAAGTACTTCTACTTTTGTAAGGTTTAAGATTTTTGATAAATGCAACAGGAAATCACACTTTTTCCTAGTTGCTTCTATCAGGGTCAATTGTATATGTGGCATCATGATTTTTAATGGTATACCAGGGAATCCTCCGCCTGAGCCAATGTCGACCAACGAATTTGGGATAGGAACCAATGATGGGATAAACCTGCATAGAGTGATTGAATCTAGAAAATGTTTGATTTGAATGTCATTATGGTTAGTGATGCGTGTGATGTTAAATTTAGAATTCCATTCTAGTAACAGTCTTTCATAGATTGAAAATGCGAGTAATTGATCTTCCGATATAGGTATGTTTAGTTGATATGCGTATTTTTTCAGTAATTCCATAGGAATTATATGTGTTCAGATCCGACCCATCGAGAACCGTCTGAGTATATTTCTTTTTTCCAGATTGGGACGATGTCTTTCAGTAGATCAACAAGCTCATTACAAGCTTGAAATGCTTCTAGCCTATGAGGAGACGCAACTGCTACGACTAGGCTAATTTCCCCAATACCAACAATTCCAATACGGTGAGCTATTGCGATATCTTCAATTTTGTATTTTTGTTTTGTCTGTTCAGCGATTTCATTTAGTTTTTGCAGAGCCATTGACTCGTAAGCTTCGTATTCCAGGTGAATCACTTGCTTATCTTCAAATGTGTCCCTAGTGGTACCCAAAAACGTGACGACGCCACCATTAGTATCTTTCATGGTGGTTTTGGTGATAAGTTCAGGGTTCAGTACATTGTGAGTTATTTCGATCATTTTATCCTCCGCTGACTGGGGGTATGAGACAAATTTCGTCAGACTCTCTTAACGTGAGATTATAATCAGCATACTCTGCATTCACCGCCACTACGATATCAGTTTCTGAAGAAGCTAGTGCTGGAAAATCTTGTTTTAGTTTAATCACGAGTTGTTCGACTGTTGAATCTTGAGGGATTTGAACAGTGATGGAATTCGATTTTAGCCGTTCTTTATAAATCGCGAAGAGAATTACTTCTAAATGCATTATTATTCATTATGGCGGAGGGAGTGGGATTCGAACCCACGATACCCTTGCGGGTATACTGGTTTTCAAGACCAGCGCATTCGTCCGCTCTGCCATCCCTCCTAGGAGTTTTGTATCTGTAGATATTATCATATAGTTATTTGCATTGCTTCCATAGACCTAGATTATTTTTTATAGCGTCTTGTTCAAGCGATTCTAAATAATCATATAAATGACCCGGATTGTTGTAATCCTCTGCAAAAGCGTATCCTTCAGACACTAAGACCGCATTCACGAATACATCTTCAACGTAGACGTATCTTAATAATCTCCCGTAATTGTCTGTGTTTGTATCACTGCTTTTTAATGTAATGTACTTGTTTTCTACCAGTTCTTGATTGCGCTGGTGTGCTTGAGGGCCAAAACATTCAATAGGCTTGTTAGGGTGTACTGTTTCAGGAGTGTCAATATCTAGATATCTGACACGCTCTCCATTACTTAATAAAATGGTATCGCCATCAATTACTCGTTGTACCAGAATAGTATTTGTGGACTGTGAGCAGTTTAAGGAAATTACTATTAGAATAATGCACATAATAAATTCTTTAGGCTTATATAAGTTCAATATTACCTCCAGGATTCCCGTAAAGAGTATTATCAAAATAAATTGGATTTGTGTAATAATTATAAATATATTTGTTATAGATCTAAATCCATACATTTCTGATCAGTCCTTACTTGATAAACATATATTTAAAATGTCTGTTCAAATAACTGGCAAAATTCCGTGCGAGATCAAAACTACA
The DNA here is from genome assembly GCA_964343075.1 of uncultured Dehalococcoidia bacterium. GTDB lineage: Bacteria > Chloroflexota > Dehalococcoidia > Lucifugimonadales > UBA3495 > UBA2588. The sequence continues at coordinate 23,340 of CAYFGT010000002.1, forward strand.
GATAAATGCGATAGAGTGATGCCATATGAATATAAAAACTCTATCATTAATACATTTGTTGCTTACCCTAAAAAATATAAGCTATAAAAAATGGCCAGGCTCTAATCACCTTAAGATCCTAGGTATGAAGCCTAGTTAGTTATATTGAAAACGTAACCCCTTCGATAAACCCGGCATTGCAATAATAGAACATTTGTTCTATTATTGGATTGAGAGGTTTATTTTGAAAGTCGCATGTTTGTTAATCACTCATTTTTGTGTAAAAAATGAGATTATCAAAAATCCAGAATTGAAAGGTGTGCCATTGGTTGTAGTTGCCCGGAATAAGAATGACTTAATAGTTATTGATCGGTCTTCAGAAGCGCGAATGATTAAAGTGGGTACATCTTACAAATCTGCTATATCTGTATGTCCAAGCTTGAGAATTATCGAAAGTGATTATGGCATGTATGAAGATGCTCATCGGCAGAATATGATGGTTTTGAACGGTATCAGCCCCTGCATAGAAAGTGTGGAATTAGGAAATATTATGATAGATGTAACTGGATTAGAAAAGCTCTATAAAGGTTTTGATAATCTTGCAAATATTTTGCTGTCTTCTGTTCCTAATGAATTCAGTCCTAGATTAGGAATTGCTGATAATAAATTTTTTTCGTACATAGCTGCTTTGCAATGTGATCCAAATGAATGTGTGGAAAGTACTAATCATTTTGATTTTATGCATAAAATCACTCCTAACAGATTGCCAATTAGGCCTATTAGCAAATTAAAACTACAAGAATTAGGCGTAAATAATTTAAGACAATTGTCTGATTGGAAAATAGAAATGTTACAAGTTCAATTTGGAATGAATGAAGGAAAGAAATTATGGGAGCTATCTCAAGGCATAGACTCTGATTTATTTAATCGTGCAGTAATTACGCAATCATTAAAAAGAATAATTGAAGCAGATGATTGTTTTTCAACTAAACAATCACTTATGGTAGCTATTTCGTATGGTTTAGATGAATTATTGTCCGATCCACTTTTTAGGAATAAAAGTGCTAGATCAGTGATATTGAACTTCAGTACGGTAGATAAATATTTTTGGAATAAGAAAATTAATTTTAAAGAACCTTTATTTTCTAAAATGAAAATCGTTTCGATTATTTCGAATGTCTTGGATACAGTAACAATTATGGGTCCCATAGATCGAATCATGATTGAGTTGACTGAGTTAACAGGTGATTTGGGAGCTCAAAAATCAATGTTTTTGTCTACTAAGAAAAAAGAAGATTTGCTGGAAAGTATTAAACAGTTAGAAACAAGGCTGGGAAGTAAAGTTCCAATTTATAATATAACGGAGATTGATCCATGTTCCAAGATTCCGGAAAGGCGCTCAGTATTAACCAGAATATTGCCTTAAATGTCCCTATACCAATTCGTGTATCAGAAAGTAATAAAGGGTTCCCTATGAAAGTTATGCTGAAAAACAGTAATAATTTTTTAGCAGTATTGACGATTATTGATTTATGGCATGTGCATAGTGAATGGTGGCGAAAAAATTTGGGAATAGTTAGTCGTATGTACTACAAACTTAATGTTGATGAAAGAATCATTATTGTATTTAAAGATTTAAATTCAAATGAATGGTTTGTTCAAAATGATTTATAAGTAATTAGAATGGAGTATGTGGAGTTACATTGCCATAGTAATTATTCATTTTACGATGGAGCTTCTTTCATAGATGAGTTATTGGTAACTGCAAAAGAATTATCATATTCGGCATTGGCATTAACCGATCATGATAATTTATGTGGAGCTATGGAATTTTCACATTTGGCAAGAAAATTAGGGATAAAACCAATTATAGGAGTTGAAATTACACTTAAAGATAATAATCATTTAACTTTGTTAGCAAAAAACGATGAAGGGTATAAAAACATTTCAAGATTATTGTCTGATTCTAAGATGAGTACAGAGTCAGATTTTTTGCCTGATGAAGCGTTATTTAAATACAAAAATGGAATTATTGTTTTGTCAGGATGTAGAGAAGGATATTTAAATAAACAAATACAAAATAATAATGAAAAACAAGTTAATGAATTCTTATCAGAATATTTGGATGTGTTTGGGAAAGAAAATTTTTTTGTTGAATTGCAGCAAAATTTGATTAAAGGTGATGTGCACAGAAACAAGTTGTTATCTAAGTATGCAAAAAACCATGGTATAGAAATAGTAGCGACTAATAATGTGCATTATCACGTGGCAGAAAGAAGTAAATTACAAGATGTGTTAGTTGCTATTAAAAATAATATGTCATTAGAAGAGTGTGGTCATTATTTGAGAGAGAATAATCACTTTTATCTCAAGTCTCCAGAAGAAATGCAATATTTATTTGCTAGCTATCCTGATGCATTACAAAATACTGTGAAGATTTCTGAAATGTGCGACTTTGATCTTGTGAAAAATACAGGGTATTCATTCCCTGATTATAAAGTACCTGAAGGGTATTCCCAGCAAAGTTATTTAGAGCAAATTTGTATTGAATCAGCTAAAAGAAAGTATGGATTTTTATCTGCAAAAGTTAATGATAGATTACTAGAAGAATTTAGATTAATTCAGAAACATAATTTAGCGGGGTTTTTATTAATTTATCACGATATTATTGAACTAGCTCGTGAAGTAATGATTGATATGAATTTAACTAATATTGAAATACCTGTTGAAGAACGCTCTCCAGGTCGAGGCAGAGGTTCTTCTGTAGCTATGCTAGTAGGTTATCTTATAGGTTTATCTCATATAGATCCTCTTGAATATGGTTTATCTTTAAATCGTTTTCTTCCTGATGAAATGACTATAGTGCCTGATATAGATTTGGATTTTCCTAGAAATATCAGAGAAGAATTGATCAGAAGAATTCATGTTAAATGGGGCAGCGAACATGCTGTATTAGCAGGTATGTTTAGTACTTACAAGACTAAAGGTGCATTACGGGATGTTGGTAAAGCGTTAGCATTACCAACATCTGAATTGGAAAAAATGATTAAGTTGTCAGAAACTAGTATTCAATCCGATTTATCAGAAAAAATGCTTAAGGAAATCAATCTAAACACCCAATTTAAGGATTCTTTGTGGATAGAATTGATTGATTTATGTAATGAAATAAAAGGATTTCCTAAATATTTAGCTCAGCATACTAGTGGTATGATAATTAGTACTACTCCAATCAATGATTTAGTCCCAATTCAACCTGCAAATATTCAAGGTAGATATATTTGTCAATGGGATAAAAAAGCTATAGAACAAGCGGGTTTTATAAAAATAGATTTTTTAGCTCTAGGTACATTATCCCAAATGCAAGATATTTTGAATTTAATTGAAATTAGAACAGGTCAATATATTGATTTAACACGTATAAATTTCAATGATTGCAATGTTTATGAATCTATGCATGATGGAGATACAATCGGTATATTTCAAATTGAATCTGCTGCTCAAATACAAACAATTAAACGTATTAAGCCAAACAATTTAGTGGATATGGCTTATGAAGTGGCTTGTGTGCGGCCTGGAGTAGGAGTTAATGATGGGGTTAGTAAATTTATCAGGAGACGTAATGGAGAGGCTTGGCAGTTTGATCATCCATTAGAAGAAAGTGCACTAAAGAAGACTTTAGGAGTGATTTTATTTCAGGACCAAGTTAATAAACTTGCTATGGAAGTAGGCGGATTTAGCGAAGTTCAGGCAGATGAATTACGTCGTGCTTTTGGCTGGAAAAGATCTGATTCTATAATCAATGAGTATCGTAAGGATTTTATTTCAGGAGCTAGATTAAAAGGTGTTAATACAAATATAGCAATAAAAATATTTGAAAAATTTAATGGTCAGTATATGTTTCCTGAATCTCATGCTTTTGCTTTTGGGATAACTGCTTATCATATGGCTTGGTTGAAATATTATTATCCACTTGAATTTTATGTCGCTTTATTTAACCAGCAACCTATGGGATTTTATAATTTAGAGACATTAAAAGAAGATGCAAAAAGGCACAATGTTTTTGTTTTAAATCCAGATGTTAACCATAGTAATGCTTTATGTGTTATTCAAGAAGGGAAAATATTATTAGGATTAAATAATATAAAACATTTAGGCTACAGTACTGCTACGAAAATCATATCGGAAAGAAACTGTAATGGTTTGTTTGTAAACGTTAGTGATTTAATGGCGCGAACTGATATCAGTTATTTGCAAGGTAAGAGTTTGGTTTATGCTGGGGCGCTAGATAAATTTAATGGTAATCGTAGAGAATTGTTGTGGGAATTAGGCATATTTGAATCTAAGCCAGATAATCAAAAGATAATGAATTTAGACTTTGGTAATCTCGTTCCGTATTTAAACAAACCAAATGCTTGGGTGAATATGATTAACGAATATGCGTCTCTAGGATTATATCCTACAGGTCATGTAATGGAGCATATCAGGAAAAAATTGCCCCAAAATGTGCTTAGTAGTGAGCAAATAACGGCACATAAATCAAATCAACAGGTAAAGGTTGCTGGTTTAGTTATAAGACGTCAACGACCATTATCTAAGTCAATATTCATGACTATTGAAGATGAGTTTGGGCATGTACCAATAATGATATTGCCAGATGTTTATGAGGAGTATAAATGGGAATTGAGTAAAGAATTGATATTAGTGTCTGGATTGGTTTCTAGGAGAGAAGGTACATTTAACATTATTGTTAATCAAGTTTGGACGGTTGATGAGGCATTGAAATTTGGGGGTAGTAAAAATTGGCAGTGAGACATACTAAGGATAAGTACTAATTTATTGACTGTGTAGCTTTGGAGATGCTAGAATCGGACAGCTAAGTTGTTTAATATTTTGGCTGATATAACAATAGCAAACGCTTGATATGGTAGGAGGTTTTTGATATGCCTGAAATTATGAAAGGTCTTAAAGATGTGTATTTTGATAATACAGAGGCTAGCTTTATAGATGGTGATGTGGGGAAACTTCTATATCGAGGCTATAGTATTCACGACTTAGCTGAAAAATCAACTTTTGAAGAAGTGGTTTACTTATTGCTATATGGGAATTTGCCTACAAAGTCAGAATTAGCAGACTTTGATTCTGAATTGCGTGCTAACAGACGTATACCCGATCAGGTGATAGAAGTTTTAAATTTAGTTCAGAATAGCCATCCAATGGATGCTCTTCGGACCGGCATATCTGCTTTGTCTGCATTTGATGAAGATGTTAACGATAACTCTCCGGAAGCTACTATTAGGAAAGGCATTAGATTGACTGCAATGGGTCCAACTATAGTTGCAGCCCACCATCGGTTACGCCAAGGATTAGAACCAGTTGCTCCTAACCCGGATCTCAATCATGCTGGGAATTTTTTGTATATGCTTTTTGGGGAAATGCCTGATGAAGAAACGATTAAGTTATTGGATGTAGATTTCATATTGCATGCTGAGCACGGTGCAAACGCCTCGGCATTTGGTGCCAGAGTCGCCGCTTCTACGCTATCAGATTTGCATTCAGCGGTTACTACGGGTGTAGGTGTATTGAAAGGCCCATGGCATGGAGGTGCTGCTGAAGAAGTTATGAAAATGGCTCTGGATATAGGTCAGCCGGAAAATGCAGAAGAATACTGTAGGAATATTTTAGACAATGGTGGCAGGATTATGGGATTTGGTCACCGAGTATATAAAGCAGAAGATCCTAGAGCTAGGCATTTACGTGAAAGGTCTAGAGCACTAGGCGAAAAAATGGGTCAGCCTAAATGGTTTGAGATATTAACTTATTTAGAAGAAAATGTAATGTCTAAGTACAGAGATCGAGGGATATTTGTAAATGTGGACTTTTTTGCAGGTTCAATATATTACTTGCTAGGAATACCAGATGATCTGTTTATCTCTATATTTAGTTTGGGTAGAATTCCAGGATGGACTTTGCAATGTTTAGAACAATTTGATGATAATATTTTAATCCGACCTCTATTGGAATATACTGGAGGAATGGACTTAGAGTACACTTCTATTGAAAACCGCTAGAATGTTGAAGTTCTTAATAATAAATCAGGGGCCTATGGCCCCTGATTTTTTTTATGGGTTGCGATGATAAAAAATAGAGTGATTGAACACATAAAAAATTTTGGTCCTGTTTCATACTCAGAATATATGGAATTATGCTTATATAGGTTTTGCGATTCTTATTACAGGGCACAAAATCCAGTTGGTTTTCACGCAGATTTTTTTACTAGTCCATACTTGCATCCGGTGTTTGGATCATTGATAGCAGTGGAGTTATTCATAATGTGGGATCGTTTAGGGAAACCTGACTCATTTGATATTGTTGAGCTGGGAGCCGGTGATGGAACACTTGCTATAGATATATTGGATTATGTACAGCATATCTCGAATGATTTTTATGATGTGGTGAAATATAGTTGTGTGGAGATTAGGACTTCGATAAGAGAACATGGAGATACCCATCGAGGTAAGATTAAATTCACGGATGCTCAAACGGTGTTCAACGACCCTATTTATGGTTGCGTGTTAAGCAATGAATTTTTTGATGCATTGCCAGTTCACAGAGTTGTTAGAACAGAAGGTGGCCTGCATGAAATCATGGTGGATTGGCAAGGGTCAGAATTAATTGAAGTATATGTGCCTTTAACTAATCTTGAGGTAGCTAACTATATAGAGACGTGGTCAATCAATATTCCGGAAGGTTACATTGTAGAAATTAATACGATTGCTGAGTCTATGCTTAATGATGCAAGCCGTATGTTGAAAAAGGGTTTTGTATTAACGATTGATTATGGTGATATTTCAGACCAGTTGTATGGAGTGTCTTCTAGACAATATGGGACTATTAGATCATTTAAGAATAACGTGCAAATAGCTAATGTTCTAAATAATCCAGGTTCTCAAGATATTACTTCTCATGTCAATTTCACGGTGCTTATAGAAAAAGGTATTCAGCAATGTTTACATTTAGAAGAATTTATTTCTCAAAGGAAGTTCTTATTGGATTTGGGATGCGGAATGATGCTGAAGAAGTTGGAAGAAAGTGATCTGGACAGAAGAACTTATATTTTAAATAAACGCCGTATCGACAATCTATTAGATGAAAAAGGTCTCGGGGATTTTAAAGTGTTAATTCAGTCCAAAGGCCATTTGGATCCGAATCAGGTGAGTATCCAAGGTCTATATGAACGACTGAAAGTCCCTATATTTAATACATAGTCATAACCATGTCAGAGATCGATATCATTTGGATAGATCAATTAGTATCATATAAAAGAATGTATAAGTAGATTAGAGATTGAGATTAATATGTCTAGAGTTATCAAAACCAGTTTCTTAGTGATGTTATGTCTCACTGTACTGGTGTCTTGTGATTTGATAAATATTGACAGTGAAGGAGTTGAACAAGCAGCATCTTCACAAGAATCAACTAGTGATTCCTCTCCTTTAGGTAACATCCTTTCTCCAGATAAGTTGGAACAGATAGTTGGGAATCCCGAATCCAATCAATCCGATTCGGCTGATGTTGGAACTAGTACTGTGATGAAAAAAATGAGTGCGCAAGACGCCCAATTATTGTCCTCGGATGGTTATATGGATGGTACCGATTTAGGAAGGACTAATTCATCAAATACTGTAGGTCTCCTTAATGTAGAAGATTTGTTATGGAATTTTGATGCTGAAGCTGAGATTACTAGTACGCCTATTAAAACGTCTAATGATTCAGGAATATTGTTTGGGGATATATCAGGTACATTTTATTCTTTAAATATAGATACAGGTGAAACTAATTGGGAATTTCAGGCAAATGGACCAATTAGTACCACTGCCGCAATTGCAGGTAATGTTGTCGTTTTTGGGAGTCGTGACCAGAATCTTTATGTGTTAGATACAGAATCTGGGGAGTTGTTATGGAAATTCAATGCAGGAGGCTGGATAGAATCTTCACCAGTAATTAGTGAAGGGATTATATATTTTGGTAGTTATGACGGTAACCTATATGCGTTAGATATCCTGGATGGATCAATTGAATGGCAGTATGATGCTGAATCAGTAATTGCTGCGGCACCATCTATAGGAGACGCAATAATTTATTTTATTTCGGATGAAGGGATACTATGGGCTTTAGATATTTATACGGGACGAGCTAAATGGAATTTTAAAATGTATAAAGATTCCCCTGTATTATCTGAAGTTGTCACAGAAACCTCAGCCCCGATTGTGTTGTTTGATACTGTTTATGCGTCTGGGCTAGATGGAATTGTGTATGCAATAGATGGTAGAACTGGTCAACAACAATGGGTTTATAAGAGTGAAACATTGCTTAGTTTAAATTTGTCTGGAGCCGAAGGATTAGTATTTCTAGTAGAATTGGCAGGATCTGTGACTTCACTAGATGCATTGACCGGAGAAAAACTTTGGGAATTGAGCGAATACTCCGCGTATAATGATCCTGCATTTATTTGCGGAGATCAAGTGTATTTTGGAACAACAGATGGAACCATTCATACTGTTGGTGCTAGATTAGGTGAGAAAAATTGGGAATTTAAAGTGCTTTCGGGTATAAATACATATCCTTCTGTATATGATGGAGTTCTTTATGTGGGTTCTTCAGACGGACATGTATATGCCTTGAAAGGAGCACTTGGTGATGCCAACCCATTACAACAGTAGACGATT
>CAYFGT010000002.1:32144-53341 GCA_964343075.1 uncultured Dehalococcoidia bacterium
ATTACAACAGTAGACGATTTAGAATAATTGAATTAATTCGTTCACGTCTGCAATTTGCTCTAGATTCATGATGCTATCACGGATGTTGATGGCGGTTGATGTATCATATACTGTTTCTGCACAATCTAAGAATTTTGCTAAAACCTGGTCTTTAGTGGCACCTCTAAGTGAGCCGGTGTAATGGCGCTCTGCACTGTCTGATATGGTTTCTCCATTAGCCATTTGTATGTCTACCTTGTGATACCCTTCCATCCAAGATTGTTTCCCTTCGTTGCCTGGATGGCGAGTCATTACCACTTTGTTCATTAAGGCTTGTATTTCAGGTCTGGAGATTTTATTGTCCGAGAAGCTATCCAGACCTATTTGATGGTCCACTAGGGCTGCAGAAAGCAAATATTGCATGCTGAACTTCCCTTCCAGGGCGCTTTTGGGTTCGTAATGTACTAAGGAACGAGGTGGATCAAAATCCACCCAAGAAGTTATTCTTGATATTTGATTTATATCAAGATTATGGGACGCTATAATCTTGAAGATAGCGTCTAAGGATAAGTGAGAGCTCCCACAACACGGGTATTTTTTGATTTCCACTCCAGACTCCAACATGTGACTGGTTTCTTTTAGAGACTCGAGGATCTTGTGAGGCGAATAATTTTCACCCCCAGAAAATGCTCTCAAAAAACCAAATCTACCCTCAAATATATTTTCATCTGCTGTAAAGCCCGATAGTGCTAATTGTGCTGCCAAGACACCATCTTTGCATGCAAGGCCAGGGTGGAACGGCTTGGCCATGCTTCCGAAGTTTTGTCTAAGTCCAGATGCTTGAGACGCAGCCAGGGCTAGGGCAATAGATGTTTGGTGAGTATTCAATTTGAGGATACTAGAGGCAGTTGCTGCTGATCCTATGGATCCCAAAGGACCAGTAGGGTGCCATCCTAAGTCATCAAAATATGATTCACTGAGTCCAGCTCCTACGCTACAAGCAGTTTCAAACCCTACTAGATAGGACTTTATGAAATCTTTTCCTGATGCATGGGAATATTCCCCTAGGGCTAATGCTACAGGAACTAAGAAAACACTTGGGTGGACTTTGATACCTTCTGTGACGTCATCATAATCGAGTGCGTGCGCCATAGCCCCGTTGATCAGCGCGGCTTCTTGGGCTGTGGTTTTAAAGTGTTGAGTAAGTACTGATGAGTGGGGGTTGCCACCGTTATGCAGAGCATTATCACATAATATTTTAGCAATTGGTTCTTTGGAACCAGCAATGAGGCATGCTATACAATCCAAAATTGCAATTTTCGCAGTTTCGATCGATTCGGCTACAAAGTCATCTATTTGAGTTTGATAAATAAAGTCGCTAATTTCTGTTGATATGCTCATTTTCACCTCGATAATTGAAAAAGTAACTTACTGATGATTTTAGGGCCCATAAATGATTGAAATATGCAAGCCCAATCATAGTATAATAATTTATAAGGATTTTTGCTATTTGTGTAGAGGATGGGATGGGTTCCAAAAATCATTTGCTAGTATTAGTGTTTATTACCCTGCTGACAGTTGTTGGCTGTGTTCCTACTATTGATGACGCTGAAGAAAGTTCTTCCGCCACTCCTGATATTAACGCGACTCTAGACGCATCTGTTAATGCACTTATGGAAGGAGTTGGAAAATTAGAACTTAGTTCAAACGAAGCTCAGGACAGTAATTCGCAACAAATCATTAAGCCGTCTCCAGAAATAATTGTGCAAGAAGTTCCGGTTGAAGTAATAAAAATGGTTGAGACAGTGAAAGAGATAACCTTACCTACAGCTCCCCCATATCCAACATACACTCCATATCCCACCTATACCCCATATCCAACATATACTCCAGTTCCCACGCTCACTGCAGCGGAATTGTTTGTGGAAGAACCTGGATGTTTACCTAGGCCTAGCTTAGAAGATTTGAATGTGGCTGTCGCTGGAGATGATGCTGCTTCTGTATTTGTCGATATCCCTTTGCGTACACAAGGGACTGTTAAAATCGATGGAATCAGTGCAGAAGAAGGTACTTTGATAACCGCTTATTATGATCCTCCATATATGCCTACAGTTCAACAGCCCGAAGGATATATCGCAGGACAGACTACTGTTGATGCTAAAGGCAGATATGAAATCAGTATGTATACCTATGGGCCAGAAGTGGAGCACAATAAGCAAATGTGGAGAGGGGTCTATTTTAAAGTGGATAACTGCTACGCACGGGAATCAACGTGGAAAAATTTAGGACGTGGATTTCCTGGAGTAGTTGATCTAACAGCTCAAGCCTCCAACGAGTACAACAAACCTATTTTGCCTAATAGAATTATTATTAATGACCATCCTATGAATTCAAATTATTATGTTTCCGCTGATACTTATTGGGATATTACAACGGACGTGTCCCCTGTAAATGGAGATTTTGGATCGGGTACAGTGGTTCAATTGACCGCATCCAAAAATTATGATTCTTGGGGATTTTATAAGCGTATGAAATGGAAATGGACAGGCGTGGACAAAGTATGGGGAGCAGATAATGAGTTTGCTAGTTTGACTACAAATGCTTCTAGTAATAGTTCTGTCACTATTACTGCTTATGACCCTGAGGCGCCTTAGAAACAAATTAATTTAGGTTTGCAGATATAAATGAATATAAGTTTTAAAATAGGATTGATAGTAATAGCTTTGCTTTCGATTGCGTGTGCTTCTGTTCCTAGTGATCAAATGAGGAAGAATGAAGTAGTAATTGAACCAACGATGAATATTGATGCTACTATTCAAGCCAAGTTGCAAATTTTGCAACAGGAATTAGATGCGCAGACCAAACAACAGTCAGTGTCAAATGAGATTGTTGCTTCTGAACCAACCATGAACGTACCCAAGACAGGTAAAATTAGTGTAAATGTTGAGCCTTCGGGATCTGGTTCAGTAGAGTCGTCCATCGCTTTCGATGATGATGGAGTTCCCATAGGGACCTATACAGCTCAACCGGCCAGCGGCTATGTGTTCGACCAGTGGACTGGAGATTTTACACCAACACTCGTTGAGGTTTGGTCGAATAACGCAACAGATGACACCATTCGTAAAGCTCCAGGAGGGATGGTGGCTGATGTCTCCGGGAATTTATATATCGTTGATTCTGACGCAAATCGAGTGCAGGTTTATGATTTTAACGGTGCGTATATATTTTCATGGGGAAGTGAAGGCACTGGGCCTGGCGAATTTCAGAACCCCACTGATATCGTGATAGATGAGGAACAAAGAGTATTTGTAGCTGATACAGGGAACAAGAGAGTGCAAGTTTTTAATGCGGTAGGACAATATATCACGAGCATAGGTGACCCTAATGTTGATTCCATAAAATTACAGGAACCGATTGCGGTCAGCGTAGATGAGTTTGGGTTCCTATACATTGCAGATAAAGGGACTGGCAGTATCAATAAATTCAGTACCAGTGGTGAGAATTCTGTAATTAAGCTATCCATGAAAAAAGATAAATCGATCACAGCTTCATTTCTAACAGAAGCTCAAGCGAAACAGAAAGCACTAGACGAGGCTGGGATTGTTCCCACCCCAACAGTAAGTCCTACTCAAACCCCTTGGATAAAGTATATACAAGTAACTCCTACCCCGCCTTTGAATACTGCGACTCCTGTTGTGGCATGCACTGGTTCTACGGGAGGACTAAAGTGTCAGTGTATAGGTGGGCGCTGGAAAAATTGTACGCAATAATCTAGTTGGGGTGTCTAGGAAGACACCTTATGGCGACCGTTATGAAACCTGTATGCCCAATCATTCGGTGTGAAGGCCGTGCACTATTCTTGGTGACATGCCATTCGCGCTGCAAAGTTTCTGTGGTTTGAACAGATGTAAACAAAATATTTTCGTGAAGAGCAGAAGTCAATTTGTGAACTTGCAGGATAGTGGGGAGGAAACATACTAATCTACCCCCAGGTTTTAGAACTTTAGAAGATCTATTAATAAGTTTCCAAGGCTCAGGTAGATCCAAGATTATGCTATCCATATCAGTGCCTGATAACGAACGATTAATATTTGCTTGTTTGATAGTAAAGTTGGTGAGTCCGTTGGTTAATATCCTGATGTTTTGTTTAGCTAAAGGGATGATGTCTTCATTAATTTCGTATGAAGTTACATGACCGGTTGTGCCAATACACCTCAATATCGCACTAGTCAAAATCCCTGAACCTAACCCAGCTTCAATAACATTGTCACCAGATTGTAAGTTGGCTATATTGACTATCAGGCCTAAATCTTTTGGGTAAATGATTTGTGTACCTCTGTTGACTAGAGTGACCGCATCCGCGAATGAAGGTGATTGAGCAAAAAGAAGGTGATTTTTATTTGTTTCTATCCATGATCCATGTTGGCTGTCGATGATTTGGTCGTGTTTGATGAAACCTAAGTGACATTGGAATGTTCCATCTGATTCCAATGTGATTAAGTATTGTCTGCCTCGAGCATCTTTAAGTAACGCTAGATCTCCGGATAAGAATGTTTGAGACGGCTGCATTATTGATCAGGATTCCTTTGATGATATTATGTTTCCACTTAAGTGGCCTTATTTTACCAAGTAAAGGTATTCTTGGTTAGTTAATATATGGGAGAGACAAAGATGAGTTTAAAAGGGAAAACAGCCGTTATTACTGGTTCTGGTAGGAATATTGGAAAGTCTATGGCACTAACACTGGCTTCGATGGGAGCGAATGTTGTAATTAACTCGAAATCGGATTTTGATTCAGCTAACGCTACAGCGGATCAAATACGGAAATTGGGAAGAAAATCATTGGTCGTTATGGGTGACATCGGGGCAGAAGAAGATGTAACTCGAATGGTAAACGAAATCAAAACGAATATTGATCAAATAGACATTGTTGTTAATAATGGATCACTCAGGAGAGTACAAGAGTTTACAAGTATGACTTATGACCATTGGAAAGAAATGATTCATACAGATCTTGATTCAGCATTTTTGCTAACCCAACCGTTTGTTCAAGGTATGATCGATAATAAATGGGGAAGAGTTATTAATTTAGCAGGTTTAAATGCTATTGAAGGAAGAAGCGGATGGGCTCATGTTTCTGCTGCGAAGATGGGCCTTATAGGATTTACCAGATCACTATCCAAGGAATTGGTACCTTATGGCATTACTGTGAATTGTATTTCTCCTGGAATGATTGATACCACGAGGGATGAAGATTCATCTCCTAGACCGGACACTAGGGCTGCTGGTATTCCAGCGGGAAGAATGGGTACAGTAGAAGAGATATCCAGTTTATGTGGTTGGTTATGTTCAGAAAATTCAGATTATGTTAGTGGCCAGACGTTTCATGTGAATGGTGGCGAGAAAAACTATTAGGAATTAGCTGACAGCTGAATTCCTACTCCGATTATTTCAATTTGGGTTGACCTAGTGTTGGGGGGATTGGGCCTAAACTGAAATCCTAAAACTACATTGATACCCTTTTTGACTTTTATTGGTTGATCTAGCTCTAGTTCATATTCTAAGTTGTCACCACTTAATGATATGTGGTTGGTTTTGAATATTATGTCTTCTCCGTCATATACTAAGATTTCGTTTATGAACCCATATTCCCGAGTTCTAAAGCTCATGAAGAGTTTTATTAAGTTGATATTGGTATCATTTACCTGGGTAGGGTTGTTAAAAGGGAAGTGTCCCCACGTGTTTTGTCCTGATTGTCCTTCGACTCTTACGAAAGGCCCAGTGTGACGTACTGATGTGATTCTATTAGCATATTCGATTTGCATATTAGCACCATGTGACCATATTGTTTGAGTGTTAGACATACGCTCCTCCGGATTCCAAATTTAATAGGAATTGTTTCATTTTTGTCCCTCCAGAAGTGTAATTACCTAGGTTGCGGTTAGATAATATAACCCTATGACAGGGCACAAAAAGAGGAAGTTTATTGTTTTTCATAGCTTGTCCTGCTGCACGGACCGCTTTTTCGTTACCTGCTTGTTTAGCAAGCCATCCGTAGCTTCGTGTTTCGCCTATGGGGATTGTTCGACATGCTTCCCATATTTTCTTAAAAAATGGTGGACTGGTGTCAGGAATATCTAGTGGGATTTTGCTGATGTGAGTAGGGTCACCGTCGAAATACTTATCAATAGACTTGTGTATATAGTCTGAGTCTAGCTTAGAGGATTCAGCTATATTGATAAAAGTGCTCATACGACGATACAGATTATCGTGGTGGGTATCTATCAAGCAATTTGTGATGCCTGAGGTACTAGCGATGATACCCACCAGTCCAATAGGGACATTGTAGACATTGTAAGTGAAAAAGGAGTTCACTGATTTTACTTTCCTATAAGTGAAAATTTCATGAAGTATATCATGCAAAATTGACATAATACCTACCCACGTATAAACTCCAAGAATTCTAGGTTTCACACAGAATGATATGCAGGAGGAGAGTAATGGCGATTAATCAAGACATAACACACGCTGCGGCTACTGCTGAAATGAGCGATTTTGCTGGCCGTTTTGTGGATACACTGAATACCGAACAACGCTCCAAGACTTGTTTTCAATATATGGATGGGGAGCGTATATTTTGGTATTACCCACCCTTGAACAGACATGGGTTGGCGCTTAGAGATATGAATGACAATCAAAGAGATTTGGCATTTGGGCTGTTAGCTGCCGGATTGACAGAACAAGGTAATGAACAGGCTAGAGCAACTATACAACACGAAACAATCTTGGGTGTGATTGAAGAAAATGAAGGAAAATCTCGGAGCAGTTTTAGAAGAGACCCAGATTTATATTATTGGAGAATATTTGGAGATCCAAAAGGAACTGAGCCTTGGGGGTGGAGCGTTGAGGGACATCACGTTTCAATACATTATAGTTTATGGAAAGATCAAGTAATATCAGTTACTCCATTTTTCTTTGGTTCTAACCCTGCAGAAGTTAGGGAAGGTCCCCACAAAGGACTTCGATTACAGGCTAAAGTGATGGATTTGGCTTTTGATCTTATGGGTGATTTGGATAAAGGACAGCAGTCGAAGGCTACGATTTTTGATGAAGCTCCTTTGGATATTTTAACCTTTAATGCTGCCAGAGCGTCTTTGCCGAAAGAACAAGGATTGGCCGCGTCTAAGATGAACAACACTCAAAAAGAGATATTGTCCAGCTTGATTACGGAGTATACAAGCAAAGTTAGAACTGATGTTGCTAATAGTCGCTTAGACACGATTTTAAGCAACCTAGATAATATACATTTCGCTTGGGGCGGTCCAGTGGATAAAGCTCAACCGCATTACTATAGACTTCATGGTGGAGATTTTGTTGTTGAGTATGATAATAGGCAAAATGGAGCCAACCATATACATTCTGTATGGAGAGACGTTAGCAACGACTTTGCTGGAGATGTGATGCGAGATCATTTATATATGTATCACGTACTTTAAGCTAATTAGGACATCTTAAAAAAAGGGCCCCTGAATCGTCGGTTCAGGGGCCCTTTTTTATCTAGTAATTTTGAGCTATTTAGTTTCTGTATGCTCCAGGAATGGAGTCGTACAAATCGTAATCAGCAATTACTTCATCTTGTATTAATTGTTTGTAATCCGATTCTGAATAGTCGAGTAGGTCCATGATTACTTCTTTGTTATGTTCTCCTACTTTGGGCGTTGTACCTACTACTGCAGGAGTCCTGCTGAAATGCCAAAAGTCTCCAGATACCGCAATCGAGCCAGCTAACCAATCATCCACTTCAACCATAGCTCTTCTTTCCCAAGGATGGGGATCTTCTGCAGCCATGGGGATGGTGTTAACAGCGGCTGCTACCACATCATTGTCGGTGAATAATTGGATTGCTTCCTTCATTTCCAATTCTTCCAGGAGCTCGTTTACCCGGTCGTTAATGACCTGTCTGTTTTCTCCGCGCCCGTGTCTTGTATTGAATCTGTCGTCATCTTCCCATTCAGGCCTCCCTAAGGCACGGCAGACTCTTCCCCAATGGTGTTGGTCGCCAGCAGATATGAGAATCCAGTTTCCATCTGCACATTCGTACATTCCGCTAGGAGCTGATTTTTCATCTCCTTCTCCTCGTGTTGGTTCTGTTCCTACACCGTGGTATGCAGTGACGGGGATTTCAGTAAGACTGTAACCTGTGTCGGCGAGGCAGGTGTCGATAGCCTGGCCTTCTCCTGATATGTCGCGTTCTCGTAATGCGGCCAGAGTCCCGATCGCTGAGTGCAGTGCGGTAATACGGTCTATTATTGGTACTCCTGCTCGTATAGGAGGCATGCCTTCGTGTCCAGTTACCATAGCGATACCTGACATAACTTGTCCGATTGGATCGAATCCTATTTGTTTTGTATATGGACCAAATTGACCATATGCGGATACATTTACCATAACTATTCTAGGGTTCAAATCTTTCAGAACATCGTAGGAGAATCCCATTTTAGCTATGGTTCCAGGTCGGAAATTTTGGACGAGAACGTCGGATTTTTTTATGAGTTCTCTAAGTACTTCTTTCCCTGATTCTTTACGAAGATCCATTGAAACACTTTTCTTTCCACTGTTGTATTGAACCCAATATGCGCTTTGCTTTTGGACCCAAGGAGCATGATATCGTGTTTCTTCTCCTCCTAATCTTTCTATTTTAATAACTTCTGCACCGAGCCGCGCTAGTACTTGAGCGCATCTAGGACCTGCTTGATGTCTTCCTAGGTCAATTACTCTGATTCCTTCTAATGGTGAATTGAGTTTTGGCATAGTATTTCTCCTTAATTAATTTAAATTAATGACGTGTTTTGTTTTTTAGTGGTACTGCAAGTGATATTCGTGTTTCATCCCCAAGATTCCGAGCTATATGGCCATGTCCTTCTATGTCTTCTGCAATAAGAACATCTCCTGGACCCATTCTACATTTGCTTCCATCTGCAGTTTCGAACTCTGCGGTACCTTGGAGGTTTACAACGTATTGCAACCGTGGAGCATTGTGGTAGTCAGAGAAAGTTGGAGATCGTCTGATACCCAGAGTTAGATCTCCTTCCCCTACTTGGTTAACTATTTCTGCTAATTCTTCGGGTGTGACATCTTCAAAGTGGGATTCACCATCCTCTCCTGAATACACTCTTACAATTTTCATAGAGACCCTCCCAAAATAATTTGTCTAACCTTGCCACTATGATTTGTGTTTGTTCAATATAATATGCTCACGCCAAATAGGCAACATAATTTGTTTGATTGCATACCAAAACAAATAATAGTACTACTAGATTATACAATGAATTGGAGGTTTAAACTGTTGATAAATAACAGCTCTGCAAATGGTATGGATCACTATGTTAGAATGAGGCGCAGTCCAGCTATAAATTGGTTTGAGTACTAGAAATAATTAGGAGCGATGATGAATTTAACGAAAAGAAGGGAAAATTACCGGTCTATTTTGGAAGGAAACAAATGTGTTTATCCTGGGTCAGTATATGACCCTATCTCTGCTAGGATAGCAGAGGATTTAGGATTTGAAATAGGGATGTTTGCTGGATCTATAGCTTCAGCAACAGTATTAGGAGCACCAGACATAATAGTATTAACAATGACGGAATTTGCCCAGCAAATTCACCGTATTTGTAGAGCTAGTGAAATTAGTTTGATGGTAGATGCGGATCATGGATATGGTAATGCGCTAAATGTTAAACGGACCGTTGAAGAACTTGAGACTTCGGGAGTGTCTGCATTGACGATAGAAGACACCTTACTCCCGAAAGCATATGGGTCGTCCGGTGCTTCATTAATTTCTATAGATGAAGGTATAGGTAAGATGAAGGCTGCTCTGTCTGGTAGAACAGATAATGCAATGGTAGTAGCGGGTAGGACTAGCGCTCTAGCGATTGAAGGTGTTGAAGGGGCAATTGCGAGAGTGAAGGCTTACGAATCAGCAGGAGTGGATGCTGTATTTTTGGCTGGTGCTAAGACCAGAGCTGAACTTGAAGCCATAAGAGCAGAAGTTGACTTACCATTGCTTCTTGGAGGAGCTGGTGGAGAGCTTAATGATAAAGAGTTCTTAGCGAGTGTTGGGGTGAAAGTTGCTTTGCAAGGGCATTTGCCCTTTCAAGCTGCGATAAAAGCTGCATATGATACATTGAAGGCACTCCGTGACGGCGTGCAACCACAAGATTTGAAAGACAGTGTTGCCGATTCTGATCTCATCGCTCGGGTTACGAGGAAATCGACCTATGATAACGATACATCGAGTTTCCTGAGTTAATATTTATAAGTTGGAGTTAGAGTAGTGAGAATTTCAATATTAGGGGGGACAGGACCGGAAGGCAGAGGTATCGCTGTTAGACTGGCTCTGGCTGGGCATGCAGTGTGCTTAGGATCTAGAGATGAAGCTAAAGCTATAGACGTGGCCATTGATCTGTCAAGCTCTGTAGGTATTCATGTTATTGGTTTGGATAATGCGGCAGCGGCTAAAGATGGGGATATTATATTTTTAACGGTGCCCTATGCGGCTCAATCCTCCTTATTGGATTTAGTTAAAGACGATTTAAAACATAAAGTGGTTGTTAATGTGATTGCGCCTATGGAATTCATAAAAGGACTAGGCGCAAAATCTGTGGAAGTAGCTGCAGGATCAGCTGCGGAAGAATGTCGTGATCTAGTTAAGGATGCCAAGATTGTGTCTGCTTTTCAGAATGTGAGTGCGGAAGATCTAGAAAATCCAGATTTGGTTCTCGATGAAGATGTAATAGTGTGTTCGGATGATGAAGCATCTAAAGAACTAATTATGGAATTGGTGAGAGACATACCAACTTTGAGACCTGTTAATGGAGGTGCACTTAGTAATTCGAAATACGTTGAACAAATCACCCCTTTGTTAGTAAACATTAATAGGATCCACAAAATTCACGCAGGTATCAAAATAACCGGTATCAATGGATAATATTATAAAATTATACGGAGGTTAATATGCCGAGAGCTACATTAGATTTACAGGATCCAGAAGTATTGACTCAAATCGACGGATTATGGAGGTTTGCTCCTGGATTCATACCTGGACAAGATAATGGGGGATTTGTATCCGAAAGTGAAGGTAGCCCAGCGAGATTACCAGATTATGATGATTCAAGTTGGGAAGTTAGAGATGACCTCACAAAATGGCACTCGAGAGGATTTGCGTTTGCCTGGTATAGAGTGAATGTAACTTTGCCTTCAGAGGTAGGTGGACGAAGTATTGCTGGATCTCGGTGCATCTTTGAAACCTGTATAGATGATTACGGGGAAATTTGGATAGACGGAGAATGCGATCGAGATAGAGGCTGTGTACAAGGATTCAACGTTCCTCAAAGAGTAGTAATTTCTGTTGAGCCTAAACCAGGAGATAAACATTGTATTGCTCTCTTGGCAATCAATGCGCCGATTGGAGCTCCAGGGGGAGCTGTGTTTGTTAGGTACGCCCAATTGGCATTTGAATGGAGAGAACCAGGATATTAAACAGGTAGAGGGATTCTATTAATCTATATGGAACAGAAAAAATATCAACCGTATCTCAAATTTGCTGCTTTTTGTAAAGTTGCGGATGAAGATAAAAATGGAGATTTGAATTTGGAAGGTGTAATCGATCTGATTGAGATTGATGAGCCTGATGCAACTATATCAGATGGAAGTTTACTTACAACTTTAAGCGTCAACTTAGCTTTTTGCATTGCAGATGCTGAGCCTGGGCAACATCATTTGATGATTGGAATTAAAGCACCAGGTTTGCCTTTAGAACCACCAGTTCCACAAAAAATAGTGTGGGAAAATGATATAATTTTTCAACGTTGGATAAAGGTAATGCAAATACCTATTCAAAGAGTAGGTTTGCATGTAGCAGCAATCTTGTTCGACGGGATGCCCATAGGAGAAGCAAGCTTTTTAGTTCGTTACAAGCAATAATTAATAGGAATATAAGATGATTAAGACAGGTCAAAGATATGTAGGCCCTAGCGGGGTAGAAATGGTAGTCACAAAAGGTGGAGAAGGAGAACTGAGTGATGGATCAGTGGTACTTCAAGTTAAAGGTTCGGGAGAAGAATTTGGGAGTATTGAGTCTGATGCAGATGCTATTGATATGCCATTAGGTAAGCGCTTCACTTCAGCCGATGGTTCAATCTCAGTATTGATTACTAAGGCAGGGAAATGCAATTTGTTGATTAATGGTGAACCTATGGAATTACAAGAGCCTAAAAAATTACCGTCTTCTGACTAATAATCAGATTATGCACTGTGCGAAAGCACTTGTTCACAGGTCATAAACTTGACCCTGTCAAAAGATTGTATGTGTTGAATGAGGCGTTCAAGCATCAATAATCTTCCTGGTCTTCCAATATGCTGCGGATGCATAGTTAGGTTATAGCAGCCTCCATATTTATATATACCTTCAAATTCGTCTTTCCATGCGGAATATACTTCCTGCGCGGTCTTAAGAGGTCCCATGCGGTTCGCGGATGGAGCATATACAAAGTGAGGTGCATCATCTAGCACCCAATGTATCGGAATTTCTATTATGTCGCCATTTCCATTATTGCTATTAAGTTTATATGGTTTATCATCTCCCATTAAACTACTATCATATATAAATTCATGTTCTATCAATAGATCAATTGAGTGTTGACTTAACTCCCAACTCGGTGACCGGTAACCAACGGGTCTCTTCCCTGTTATCGACTGAAGGCTGTCTATTCCTTTGTGTATGATTTGATGTTCTTCGTCTAATGATAAGGTTGCAGGAGGTTCGTGCATAAAACCGTGATGTCCAATTTCATGACCATGATCAATGATACTTTTGACTAGGTCTTGATTTGTTTCTGCAATGAATCCAGGCACAAAAAAAGTAGATTGAATCTGGTAATGTTTTAATATGTCTAATATGCGTGGAGTGGCTACTTTGGGGCCATAATCAGCCATAGACATTAAGCTTGGCAGGTTAATATGGTCAGGGTTTCTATTAATCCATGACGAAATCCCGTCTACATCAAAAGTGAGTAACACAGCACATTGGATACCGTCTCGCCAGTTTTGTGAAGGTTCTGGTTGTACAAATCCTGTCATGGTGCTCCTAATAATTTGCATTGAAGCTTATTTATATATTCTTTAAACTAACACTTAATGGTTAGGCTGTTAATGTTTAATTATAATCTATTATTTTCATGATAATAATCCGATAGGAGTTAGTATGAGTTATTTGTTTTCTCCGATAACAATCCGTGGTGAGACCATGCAGAATCGAGTTTTTGTATCTCCGATGTGTCAGTACTCTTGTGAAGGTCGAGACGGTGTACTTACAGATTGGCATAAAGTGCACTTGGGAACGAGAGCCGTGGGAGGATCAGGGCTTGTTATGGTAGAGGCTAGTGCTGTGGAACCACGTGGGCGGATTACTCCATGGGACACTGGGTTATGGAATAAAGATCAATCGGATCTGCTGAAGTCTAGTGTGAAATTCATAACAGAAAACGGATCAATTCCATCGATACAATTAGCTCATGCAGGACGGAAAGCCTCGCATGATAAACCATGGGAAGGCGGGCAATACATAAGCGATAAGCAAGGGGGCTGGGATATAGTGGCTCCCAGTGCTATACCTTTTGATGATAATTGTGGAATCCCTTTTAGCCTTGGAATAGATGAAATAGAACTCATAGTTAACAATTTTGTAGACTCTGCGATACTTGCAGTACAGGCAGGGATCAAGGTGATTGAACTTCATTTTGCCCATGGTTATTTAGTTAATGAATTTATGTCAAACACATCAAATACTAGAGAAGATGATTATGGAGGATCCTTTGATAATAGGACCCGGTTACCTTTAGAAATCATAAATAAAATAAGGAAAGTGATTCCGGAAGAAATGCCATTGTTTGTTCGGATATCATGTACAGAACACGTTCCAAATGGCTGGGATATCGACGATTCAATTCAGTTTGCATTTTTAGCTAAAGAGCAAGGTGTTGATCTGATAGATTGTTCTTCTGGAGGTAATAGCCCCAATCAAGAAATGGAAGTTTTCCCTGGATATCAAGTTCAATACGCAGAGGCGATCAAAGCTAATGTAGATATTCTTACAGGTGCAGTTGGTTTGATAACACAGCCAGAGCAAGCGGAAGAAATCATCGCCAATAGGCGAGCGGATGTTGTTTTGTTAGGTCGAGAATTATTGCGTAATCCATATTGGCCTATTCATGCTCAAAAACAACTGGATGGTACTTCTTCTATCGCAGATCAATATCTTAGAGCAATATAAGTTAGGATATCGAGTCAAATCCAGTATATGGTCTTAATACCTCGGGGATGATTATGGATCCGTCCTCTTGTTGGTAATTTTCTAATATAGCTATCAATATTCTAGGTATGGCTAGACCTGATCCATTTAGTGTATGAACGAATTGAGGTCTGCTCTTAGCGTCAGGCCTGAAACGAAGCCCTGTTCTCCTTGCTTGGAAATCGGTACAGTTGGAACAGGTACTTACTTCTAACCATTCGTTACAGCCAGCCGCCCAAACTTCTATGTCAAATGATTTAGCTGATACGAAGGAGATATCCCCTGTGCATAATTGTACGATCCTATAGGTAAGCCCGAGTTCTTTGCAGATGTCTTCAGCATCATTTAGTAACATTTCTAGTTCTGTGTTGGAAGTGTCAGGGTCTACTATTTTGTACATCTCAACTTTGTGGAACTGATGGACTCTTTTGATTCCTCGGGTATCTCTCCCTGCTGCAGCTTGTTCTCTCCGGAAGCATGGTGTGTGAGCTACATAGTATTTGGGTAGTTCTGAGGATTCAAGTATTTCGTCTTTGTGAAGCCCTGTGATGGGAACTTCTGCAGTAGGGATTAGCCATAAATCGTCTTCAGTATCATGGTATAAATTATCTCCGAATTTAGGAAGATTTCCTGAACCATAAATTATGTCTTGTCTCACCATATAAGGTACACTGACTTCGGTGTAGCCATGTTTTTCTGTATGATAATCCAGCATCCATGCTATGAGTGCTCTTTCTAATTTTGACCCAAGTCCTTTCAATGCATAGAATCTGCTTCCAGATAGTTTTGCTCCTCGCGGAAGATCAATTAGATCCAGTTTTTCGCCGATATCCCAGTGTGGTTGTATTTCGAAATCGTATTTTGGAATTTCTCCTTGTTGCCTAACGACTGGATTATCATTTTCGTCTTGTCCTATAGGGACTTCAGGATCCGGTACATTTGGTATACGGCTTAAAAGGTCATTTATAGTTGTTTCTAGGGTTTTTATTTCCTCATCTAAGGAAGATATTTTTTCTCCTACAGATTTCATTAATGCCATTTCGGATTCGTCAACAGATTGTCCTTGAGATCGTCTTTCTCCAATACTCTTACTAACTTCATTTCGGTGTTGTTTTAATTCGTCATTCTCAATGATATTTTTTCTACGTGCCTCATCATGAGATAGAATTTCCTGCAAATCAGAAGATTCCCCTCGTCTTTCCAAGGCGTCTTTGATTAATTGTGGGTTATTTCGGATTAGATCTATAGAAATCATAATTATGTACCATTATTTTAGTGTTCTCATGTGAGGGAAAATGATCGCATCTCGTATACTTACTTCTTGAGTGATTAACATTACCAATCTGTCAATGCCCATGCCAAGCCCTCCTGTTGGAGGCATTCCTAACTCTATTGCAGTTAGGAAGTCTTCATCCAATCTGTCTAGTTCATCGTCTCCATACATGTCTCGAATTTCTTCTTGCCCTTCAAGCCTTGTACGCTGGATGATTGGGTCATTCAGTTCTGAATAAGAGTTAGCGATTTCCATACCTGCGATGTAACCTTCAAATCGTTCAACATACCCGGGTTTAGTTGGATGCGATTTTGCTAACGGGGACATGACTTCTGGGTAGTCTATTAAGAAAGTTGGTTGGATTAAATGAGGTTCTATAAATTCCCCCAACATCTTGTCAATTAGTCTACCTCTGTTTTCCAGTTCTGTTACTTCTAGCCCTAATGATCTAGCTTTCCGGGTAAGGCTAGCATCGTCAGGATAATCATCAATATCTATTCCTGCTTTATCAATCAATTCTTCTCTGAGTGATAACCTAGGCCACGGAGGACTAAGGTCTATTTGATATTCGCCCCATGTAATATGTGGTGTCCCATTTATTTTGACTGCTAGTGTGTGCACGAGAGATTCAACCATCTCCATCACATCATTGTAGTCTGCATAGGATTCATAACTTTCTAGGAGAGTGAATTCAGGGTTGTGGTTCTGGTCAACTCCCTCGTTTCGAAAAACTCTGCCTATCTCATAGACTTTGTCAAACCCACCAATTACTAAACGTTTCAAATATAATTCAGTAGCGATGCGAAGGTATAGGTTTTCGTCTAATGCATTGTGGAATGTCACAAATGGTTTGGCGTGAGCCCCCGCAGGTATTGGGACTAAAACAGGCGTTTCTACTTCAACAAAGCCTCGTCCATTCATAAATTCTCTGAGTGCTGTCAGTAACTTACTACGACTAGTAAAAGTTTTTATTACATCATCATTAGCTATCAAATCTAAATATCTTTGACGGTATCGTGTTTCTGTGTCTTTGAGTCCATGGAATTTTTCAGGCAAAGGCCTGATACCTTTGCACAAGACTGTGAATTCGTCTCCGTGTAATGTAATCTGCCCTGTCCTAGTCCTCATAACATGACCTTTAGAGCCAATGAAATCTCCGATATCTAAATTGTTAAGAAGTTCAAATTCGTCACCTAATACATTTGCCCTAAATAATATTTGTATAGTTTGGCTATAGTCTTTGATATCAATAAATTTGGCTTTCCCCATTCCCCTAATTGCTATGATTCTGCCTGCTAGAGATGTATCACTGGGGCCAATAGGAGTTTCATCAGATTTGGATTCCAAATTTTCGAACTCTTGAATTGCGGTTGCTATATCAGATGTACGCTTGTATCGAGCAGGGTAGGGATCTATCCCGAGTTCCGTTAATTTATTTAATTTAACCAGTCTTGAATTTATTAAGCTGTTGTCATGATATTGCATGGCGATTAAAAATAAAGAAGTGCTCCTGTTATAATAATCCTATTCTATTGTGATTAAGGTTGTATTGATATATGTTATCAAACGATTTACGTCTACTTATGAAAGCTCGAGGCATTAAGATAACTCCGCAAAGACTTGCTATAGCTGAAGTTCTAGTAAATTCTACTGATCATCCATCGGTACAACAAATTCATGAAAGAGTTAAAGATCATTTTCCGTCCCTAACATTAAACACAATATATTCTACCATCAATGTTCTGGTTAAACGTGGATTGATTCAAGAATTACCTTTTGAACATTTTGTGAGATACGAGTCTAATTTACACCCTCATCTTAATTTGGTTTGTACAACGTGCGGAGAGATTAGGGATTCAGATATGGGAGAATCGCTTGTCCAAAACTTGTTATCAGATGTTGAAGCAATCGAAAGTTTTAATATTGGGTGGCAGAGGATGGATTTCTACGGGCAATGTACCAAATGCGTGGAGCAGGAGGGTAAATTGTATTGAATACTAAACTGAGCAAAAAAATAACTGACGTGGTGGGAATAGTGCTGTGGACCAATAATTTGGACAAAATGACAGCGTTCTATAAAGATACATTAGAATTACCTGTTCACTCTCTAAAAGCAGATTTTGTTTCTTTTGAGTTCGGGAATTTCAGGCTTAACATAGGGACCCATAGCGAGATTAAAGGGGCATCTAAAGATCCACTAAGAACTATGCTTCACTTGTCGGTCGAAGATATAGATCATTGGTATAGGAAATTAAAAGAGTGTCAGGTCTCCTTTATTAGGCCCCCTGAGTTAGAAAAATGGGGTAGGGTCGCTACCTTTCCGGATCCTGATGGTAATACTCTACAGTTATTAGAATTCCATTCTTAGTCAGTATCTAAACGATTAACATAGCATCGCCGTAACTATAGAAGCGGTAGTTGTGAGCTTTAGCTTCTTCATAGGCGTTTAAAATAATAGATTTTGTGGCGAAAGAAGATATCATCATCAATAAAGTTGACTTAGGAAGGTGGAAGTTTGTGATCATACCTCTTACTACTTTGAATTCATATCCAGGTAGTATAAATAGATCGTCGTCACCCGTGAAAGGTGTCAATGCAATTGGTTTTTGAGATGATTTATTAGCAAGAAATTCTAGAACTCGGACGCTAGTAGTGCCAACGCAAATGATTCTACGGTTTTCCGATAACGCTTTGTTGATTTTAGATATGTTTAAATGATCTGCGCTTATAAATTCTGTATGGATTTCATGTTCTCTGGCATCTTCTTCTACAACAGGCTTGAAAGTATCAAGGCCTATGTGGAGGGTTGTAAAAGCTGAATCGATACCTCGATGCTTGAGTTTTGTTAGTAAGTTGTCAGTAAAATGGAGCCCTGCTGTTGGGGCGGCTACACTACCTAAATCTGACGAATATATGGTTTGGTAACGATCTGTCGGATGAGAGTTATTCTTTATATATGGAGGTAAGGGTAATTCCCCGATTTCCATTGCGACTGTTTCGTCTTCTAAAGAAATAATTTTACTTCCATCGTTATTTGTACTTATTATTGTTGCTGTAGTTGTTACGATGTCATTCGTCAAATGTATCATGTCGTTTTCTCTTAAACGTTTGCCAGGTCTGCTCAAACAATGCCAATATCCATTTTGCAGTTTTTTGATCAGTAGTATTTCAACGTTGGCTCTCGCTCCATGTTTGACCCCTTTTAGCCTAGCGGGAATGACTTTCGAATTGTTAAGGACTAGTAAATCATTGGGATTTAACAGCTCTGGCAATTGAGAAAAGATGGCGTGTTCAATGTCTCCGGTTTCTTTGTTCACTAACATTAATTTCGACGAATCCCTAGGTTCTACCGGTTCTTGAGCTATATATTGTTCTGGTAGGACGTAGTTGAAGTCTTCAGTCAGGATCGGTTTGTGGTAAATACTCACGCTATGTTTCCAGATAATTGATTACTTTTCATCCAGGACTTTAAAGTGTTGTTCAATAGCATTGTGATAGTCATAGGCCCTACTCCTCCGGGTACTGGAGTGATGGCCCTGACTTTATCAAATACTGCATCATAATCCACATCTCCAACCAGTCTAGTTCCACTTTTTTTGGTTGGATCGTTGATGCGATTGATACCTACATCAATGATCGTAGCATTTTCTTTGACCATATTTTGGGTTATGAAATGCGCCTGTCCAACAGCTGCTACTAATATATCAGCGGAAGATGTCAAATCATTGAGGTTCGTGGTTCTCGAGTGACAAATCGTGACAGTTGCATCTCCTCCTGATCCTCTTTGTGAGAGTAAATTGGCGATTGGTTTGCCAACAATATTACTCCTGCCACAAACTACAACATGTTTTCCTGATATTTCAATACTGTGACGTAGAAGGATTTGTTGGATTCCAAGAGGTGTGCAAGGTACGAATAATGGAGTGCCTTGTACTAGGTTTCCTAAGTTAAAAGGGTGAATACCATCTACATCTTTAGATGGATGAATTTGATTAACAACTTGTATTTCATCAATATGGATCGGCAATGGTAGTTGTACTAATATTCCATCCACCTGAGGGTCATTATTTAAGTGATTGATTTTTTGAATCAGTTCCTGTTGAGTGATGTTGGATGACAGCCGAAAAGTTTCGGTTAGGATACCTGCATCGTTGCACGCTTTTTCTTTATTCCTGACATAGACTGAAGAAGCAGGATCTTCTCCAACTAAAACGACCGACAGTTTGGGAGGACGGTGATCCCCAATCAGTCTCGCCAATTCGCTTTTTAACTCTGATCGGATGTCTTGTGAAAGTTTGTTTCCGTTTAATATAATCGTCATACAGTACCTTTGAATGTATTTTAACAACTTGATAATAATTGTAAATTTGTGTTTTACATGTGAGGATTATGAAAATTTGTTCGTTACTTCCGAGTGCAACGGAAATAATCTGCGCTCTGGGTTTGGAGGATCAGTTGGTTGGAATATCTCATGTTTGTGATTTTCCTTCGTCCGTTACTGAAGGAAACGCGGTAGTGGTAACTCAGAGATCTTCGGACCTGGAAGGATTATCTAGCATAGCGATCGATGAAATTATTAAATCAAATAGAAACAATAAAATTGCCACTCAGATTGTCGATGCTGAATTACTCCGACATATAGAGCCGGACATTATTATTACTCAAGAATTGTGTTATGTATGTGCAGTTGAATATGGGGCTGTTTGTGATGTAACTTCAGGTATTTTGTCATATGAACCTAACATGATTTCTTTAAAACCTGCTGGGCTTCAAGATATATTGGACAATATTTTGTTGATTGCTTCAGCGTGTCACGTAGAATCAGCAGGGAATAAATTGGTAGAGTCCATAAAGACTAGAATGAAATTAGTTACGGACTCTTTGACTCGTGCCAAGGTTCCAAATTTTCCAAATACATTTTGTATTGATTGGTTGGAGCCACTTAGAAATACAGGTCAATGGATACCAGAATTAATAGAAATTGCGGGAGGAAACGAAGGACTGGCAGAAAAGAACGGGAAAAGTAGAGAAGTCCAGTGGGAAGAAGTGCTGAATTATAACCCTGACTTTATATTTTCTATGCCATGTGCTTTCCCGATGAGTGAAGTGAAAAATTCTACTAAATCTGCTTTTGCTAAGATCAGTCAATTTGACACATTGCAAGCGTATCAAAATGAAAGAATTTATCTTTTTGATGGACAAGTTCCAAGTAGGCACGGTCCTAGATTTATAGATGTGTTAGAAAATTTCGCTGAAATCTTGCATCCCCAATTATTTGCAGGATTACCTATGGTGAATCTGTACACTAAATTTGAGTGACCTACATTTGGGACTTTTTTTGTGGCATAACCAAGGAGTGTAATGAAATAATACCATTATGAAATTACATGCTTATATATATCTTGTGATTACGTGCTTGATATTGAGCTGTAGTGATTTGCCTTCGGTAGATTCTGATAATTTTCTGGAGTCTATGACAGATATTCAGATCGAAGAAACAATAACTCAATTAGACAGATTAATTCTAGAAGCTAAAAGCAAGAATTCTACTTTGGCTTCGATTAGCAACGAAAGCACATTACAGGCAATAGAATCAAA
>CAYFGT010000002.1:53441-158195 GCA_964343075.1 uncultured Dehalococcoidia bacterium
ATTCTACTTTGGCTTCGATTAGCAACGAAAGCACATTACAGGCAATAGAATCAAACAATTATGTTTTGAATAAAATAACTGCAACAAAAATACCTACCCAGGAATATGGAAAAGAGGAAAACCAACAAATAACAGAACAAACTACACTTGATGTTCCAGACAAATCTGATTTTGTGATACCTACAATAATATACCCACCACAAATCCTTTCAATTTCCTCTACGGTAACACCAACACCAACACCTGCGTACACTTCAGTACCTTCGAATTTTATTGGCGGTGGGAACGAGTATCAGGATCAACATACAGGTGTAAACGTTGAGGTGTTATCTCTTGTTCAGACGGGTCAGCAAGTCGATATCACTTATAAACTGAGGAACGCAACCGATAGTAAAATTATTAAAGAAGGTTATTTCTTCTTATATTTGAATGATGGAAGCGCTAGTGCTAAGAAAGGATTGCAGGTTGACATCATACCGGGTCAACAGCTAACAAGGAATTATAAGTGGAACGTCACGAATCAACGCACGGCTATCAGAGTCGTTTATGGAGGGGACCACTCTCTATATTCGCCAATTAAAGGTCATTTAAGCTGGGATGTAGCTAAGTATTAAAGAATCAATACCAGCATAATCAGCCCTTGAAATAGTATCGCAATACATAATATAATTGCAATAAGACTATATTGTATTATGATATTGGAGGTGACCATAATGAAAAGATTGATCTTGACCGGGGTATTGTTTGTGAGCATGGTGTTGGTGATCGGATGTGGGGGTGATTCCTCAGTGCAGTCCGCTCCTGATCCAAGTGCTAGTTCTAAGACCAGTAGCGGGGCTACAGATACTCGTCCTAACCCAACGTCAACAATGGCAATTACTGCTAACAATCAAATAACTTCAGATTCATTAGGAAACTTGTCGGTGAGTTCCATAGGAGACACTTTAAAATTTAATTCTGATAAGGTTGCGTTGCCCGCAAATACTGATATCAACGTGATTTTTAAGAATGAATCTACCGCATTAGAACACAACTGGGTGATAGTCTCTCCTGACGACCAAGATGCTGTTTTAGCTGATGCTATTGCTGCAGGACCAGATAGCGAATGGATCAAGCCAGCGGACTCGAGAATTATTGCGCACACTAGACTAGTTGAACCTGGTGGCACGGATACTCTTTCATTACAAACATCGGATCCAGGAACCTTGGTAGCTATTTGTACGTTTCCTGGGCATGCTGCAGGCGGAATGGTTTCTGAAATAGTTATTGAATAATATACACGGGAAGCTACGGATTCAGATCGCTTCTTTATAATGATTATTTGTTGATAATGATTATTTGTTGGGAACCAATGCAAAATAAGTAGCTGCAAACTATTGACATACATATGCTATGAAATTAATATATCAGGTAATGGAAAAGTTGACCAACAACTAATATATTTTGAAGGAGGCTACTAATGTCTAACAGAGATGAACTTGCTTTGATGGCACACCTGATGAGACGAGCTGGCTTCGGTGCGACTCAAGAAGAATTAGAAGAAAGAGTTGCTAAAGGCTATGAAGCTACAGTAGAAGAACTGGTCTCTCCAGGAGAAGATCAACCATCTGGAAACATGGCGTTACTATTGAGATATCACCCAGGAAGTTTACTTCCCGGTGGAGTCCCAGTAATGGGCCAGGCTAACTGGATGTACAACATGGTAACTACACAGAGGCCATTGGAAGAAAAAATGGCATTATTTTGGCACCACGTATTTGCAACAGGTAACTCCAAAGTGGACAATTGCGATCAAATGCTCGAACAGATAGACATGTTTAGGCAATACGGCATGGGCAGTTACAAAGATATGCTTATTGAAATATCAAGGAACCCTGCGATGATATTTTGGTTGGATAACAATGAAAACCATAGAGATGCAGTAAATGAAAACTGGGGCCGAGAACTGCTTGAATTATTTAGTATGGGCGTCAGTAACTACACTGAGGTTGATGTAAGAGAAGCTTCTAGAGCATTTACTGGATGGACTCTGGGTAATAAGGTTCCTAGATTGCCATACGGTAGATTCCCATGGAGTTTTGAATATAGAGATGAAGACCACGATAATACCGACAAAACCTTCTTAGGTTATACAGGTAACTTCGATGGTGAAGATATCATTGATATCATTCTAAAAGAGCCTGCTACATCCAGATTTATTTGCAGACACCTTTACAATTTCTTCGTTGCTGATGAACCTCAAGTTCCTGCTTGGACGATAGAGCCTGCAAGAGATGAAGATGCTCTCGAATCTATGATTGACGTGTTTGAAGAATCTAATTACGACATGCAAGCAGTGCTTAGATTCATGTTTAACTCTGACTTCTTCAAAAATGCAAGATTTGAAAAGATTAAGAGCCCAGCTGAAGTAGTGGCAGGTACACTTCGAATGGTAGGGCAATTTCAATTTCCTGAACCTGGCATAAAAGATATCGGTAACCAACCCACCTACATGGGTCAGGCATTGATGGATCCACCTAGCGTAGAAGGCTGGCATACTGGTAGCGAATGGATCAACAGCGGTTCTTTGCTCGCCAGAATCAACTTCGTTGCTGATAGGGTAGCTGATACAACATTACCCGGAGTTAAATCCATTGTAGACAAAATGAAAGAAGACGGTATATCTAGCTCTGAAGATTTGCTTGATGCCTGTTTAGATAACATGGGCTACCTAGTGTTGAATGATGAGACTAGAGAACATCTTTCCCAACACGCCGCATTAGCAGGTGATATTGATTGGAAAGATGAATCTGCAACTTCAGACCGAATTGGTGAAATGCTGGCTCTGATAAGCGCCACAACTGAATATCAATTCGCTTAGTTTTAAGAAAAAAGGAGATAAGAAATGACAAGTACAAAGAAAGATCCAGTAATAGTAGTTCTTCAGTTGACAGGAGGTAACGACTATTTCAACACAGTGATTCCGTATAACGACTCATTGTATTATGACAATCGTCCTGCTTTAGCTATCCCGCAGGAAGAAATGTTAAAGATTGATTCTAATTTGGCATTCAATCCAGCTATGGCTCCAGTTAAAGAGTTATATGATGCTGGTAAAGTTGCTGTAATACACGGAATAGGGTATCCGGATTCACCTAGATCACATTTTAGGTCTATGGATATTTGGCATACATGTGAGCCTGACAAGGTTGGCACCGAAGGCTGGGCAGGTAGAGTCACTCGCGAATTGGACCCTAACAAAGAAAACGTTCTAACTGCCATAAACTTCGGTCATGGATTACCAAGAGCGTTGGCTGTACCAGGTGTACCAGTTGCTGCAATCGCAGATTTAGGTACTTATGGGTTGCTAACTGGTATCTCAGATAATTCACAGAGAGCCAAAGCTTTAGATATCTTTTCCAAGATGTATAGCCCAACAGTTGGTGGAAGTTTTGTAACAGATTATTTGAAGAATACAGGTATGGATGCAATGGTCGGTGCTGACATTGTAAAAGTTGCACCAGAAAAATATTCTTCGACCGTTGAATATCCTAATAGCCCAATAGCACAACATTTGAGAGACATTGCTCAAGTGTACTTTGCTGACTTAGGTACTAGAGTGTTCTACACTCAGCACGCCAGCTTCGACACCCATGCTGGTCAAGGTCCTGCTCATCCACAGTTGTGGAAGGATGTATCAGAAGGTATATCAGCATTTTTCCAAGATTTGGAAGAGCATGACGCAGGAGATAATGTGATTATGTATCTGTTCTCTGAATTCGGGAGAAGAGTCCACGATAATGGATCTGGTACAGATCATGGTGCTGCTGGTGTTTCATTCGTGATTGGTAATCAAGTTAAAGGTGGAATGTATGGAGAATATCCATCCGCTAAAGCTGAAGACTTGGAACAAGGAGACTTAGTTCCAAATTATGACTTCAGAGGAGCGTATTCTACTATTATCGAAGACTGGATCGGTTTGGATGCTAATCCGATAGTGAATGGTAACTTCGAAAAAATGTCACTGTTTAAATAAGCTGACATATAGATAGCTATGAGGGCATGTAGATTTCTGTGCTATGTGCCCTTATAAACAAATATAACCCTAGATTAGAACAGGAAATTACTGATTTCGGAGGAAAGATGGCTCAAAATACTGTCGCCTCAGGGCGAGCTTGGCTATATAGCCATAATATTGGAAGGAATGCAGTTGCCGGTATGGGGTTCAGCCTACCTATTAGTGTTGCGTGCGCAGATGATGATGTGTTGTATGTTGCTAATCGAGGCAATGAACAGAACCCAGGCGGGATTAGATTGTCTAAACTGACTGTCGATCAAGAATTTATTAATGAATTTGGTCGTACTGGACTCGCATATGGTTCTGAAGGATCTAAGGAAGGTCCATTATTCAAGATACTGACTGGTGTAGCAGTTGATTCTGATGGGAATATATATGCTACAGATGAATGGTATAACCGAGTAACTATATTTAATCCAGATGGAGAAATGATTGGTCAATGGGGAGAAGCAGGAGACGAAGACGGCCAATTCAACGGATCTGGTGGTATATGTTTCGATGCTAGTGGAGATGTTT
This sequence comes from uncultured Dehalococcoidia bacterium, assembly GCA_964343075.1. Taxonomy (GTDB): domain Bacteria; phylum Chloroflexota; class Dehalococcoidia; order Lucifugimonadales; family UBA3495; genus UBA2588. Next base: position 58,015 of record CAYFGT010000002.1, read on the forward strand.
GGATTGTTAACACCTTCAATAGTAAAATTCAAAAATTTACTAAAGACGGCAAATATGTATGTGGTTTTGGAACAAAAGGCAATGGTGATGGTGAAATGGAAATGCCTTACGGAATTGCGATTGATGACAATGGCGACATATATATAGCTGATTGGGGTAATGATAGATGTTTGAAATTTGATCCGGACGGTAACCATTTACTAACTTTTGGTGGACCAAGTGGACCGGGATCACTCAAGAACCCTACTGGAGTATGTGTAGATGGTGACGGCGATGTATACGTTGTTGACTGGATGCACGAAAGAGTTTGTATATATGACGAGGATTCAAAACCGCTAAGTTACTTGTACGGAGATGCTTTGGAAGTATCTAAATGGGGCCAGATGTCTATTGATGCTAATCCTGACATGAATAAGGCTAGAAGGCGAGTTCAAAACTTGGAAGAGCAGCAACGAAGATTTAGGATGCCAACGGGGTGTGCTTTCGACAGGAAAAATAATAGATTGATTATCTGCGACACCCAACGTGGAAGGCTCCAGATTTATGAGAAAGACAACGCCTACTTGGATCCACAAGCCAATTTGTAGGAATGTGGTACAAAGGTATATTGAACAGGGGCGCCATTGGCGTCCCTGTTTTAGTTTAGATGAGGTGTGTTAAAATCTGCACTTGTTAATTAATGCCATGGACATAATATGAATTTCATTTCAATAACAGATTTAAATAGAGAGCAAATATTGGGAATTCTAGCCCGAGCTAAGGATGTAAAATACGGCAATCTTACGAAATCATTAAACGAACTAACCTTTGGGTTATTGTTTGAGAAACCTTCTTTGCGAACGAAAGTGAGTTTTCAAGTAGGTATCCAGCAATTAGGGGGATATTCTATTTATTTAGGTCCGGATGAAGTTGGTTTAGGTAAACGAGAAACAATTGAAGATATAGCTACAGTATTATCATCCTATGTGCACGGGATTGTTGCGAGGGTTAACTCACATTCTTCTCTGATTGAAATGGCTGAATATTCTAAAGTACCAGTTGTGAATGCGCTATCCGATGAAGAACATCCTTGCCAAGTGATAGCTGACCTTTTAACAATAAGCGAGAACAAACCCATCTCACCAAAAACGAAAGTTACTTTTGTGGGGGATGGAAACAATGTTTCTAGGAGCTTAGCATTGTTGTGTGCTTCTGTAGGAATGAGTTTTTCTATAGCTACCCCTAAAGGGTATGAATTAGATCAAGACACGCAAAATCAATGCAAGATCATGGCACAGAAGTCAGGATCTGATTTACTCTTCAGTAATGACGTTATGGAAGTGGTTCAAAACTCAGATGTAGTATATACCGATGCTTGGACTAGCATGGGGCAGGAGGAAGAGGCAGACAAACGCAGAAGAGACTTTGAAGGGTTTTCGGTTAATGAAGAACTACTCAGACTTGCTGCGGAAAATGTGATTTTCATGCATGACATGCCGGTCCATTACGGAGAGGAAGTGCCAACTGGCATGTTAAAGTCAACCCCGTCGGTAGCGTATGAACAGGCATATAATCGATTACCTGCTCAGCAAGCTATATTAGAATCGTTGTATACAGGTCTAGGATAAAGTTATGACGAGCTTGGGGTCTCAGTTACCCACAGTTGCCATAGTTGGTAGACCTAATGTTGGTAAGTCATCTTTGTTTAATCGTGTCATAGATAGAAGACATGCAATAGTGGCGAATGAAGAAGGCACAACACGTGATCGTTTGGTTTCTGTCGTGGATAGATTTCCAAAGAAGTTTATGTTGGTTGATACAGGTGGACTGGATTTAGGGTCCGCAGATACTATAATAAGCCAGGTCAAGAATCAGGCTGATATGGCTATATCCGGAGCTGATGTGGTTTTATTCGTAGTGGATTGTGATGCTGGATTGACACCGACTGATCAAATGATAGCAGATAGACTCCGTACTGCGGATATAAATGTAATACTTGTAATCAACAAAGTTGATAATGATGGAAGACGGAATAACATTTCTGATTTTTTTAGTTTGGGATTTTGGAATTATGTTTGCGTAAGTGCTCATCATAATTTAGGGATGAACGAATTATATGAACTTACAGCTGAACTATTGCCCTATGGAAATAATGATTTAATAGAAACTCAGGATGATTCTATTAAAATAGCTATTGTTGGTAGACCTAATGTGGGTAAATCAGCTTTGGTCAATGCTGTTTTGGGAGAGGAACGGACGATAGTGAGTCCAATAGCTGGAACAACAAGAGATGCAATTGACTCAGATTTAATGTTTGATGAAAGAAAACTTACATTAATTGATACAGCGGGTATCCGTAGACCGGGTAAGGTAGGAGTTGGTATTGAAAAATTTAGTGTTTTGAGAGCTATGTCTGCAGTAGAACGTAGTGATGTTGTTTTAATGGTCGCAGATGCCTCACTCCTCGCTACCTCTCAAGATATTCATGTCGCGGGTTTAGCTTGGGAAATGTGTAAAGGAATTATAGTCGTAGTCAATAAATGGGATTTGATTAATAATCCAACGGAACATTCTCAGATAAGGGCGATGAATAGAGTCAGAGACAGAATGCACTTTATGAATTATATTCCAGTATGCTTCACATCAGCACTTTATGGAGAAGGGATCGAAGGCTTATTAGGTACAGTACTTGATTTGTATGAAGAACGACATATAAGGGTCAATGACACTAAATTGCAATATGCTTTGTACAATGCTTTGGCTAACCATATGCCTAAGGCACCTAAAACAAAGTCTAGGAGAGGCATTAAAATACGTAAGATGTCTCAAGTAGGTGTCAATCCTCCTACTTTTACCGTTTCGGTAAACAATCCCGAGCTTTTGCATTTTACTTATAAGAGGTATTTAGAAAACAGAATCAGGCAAGAATTTGGGTTTGATCGAACCCATTTGAGAGTGATATATAAAAAGTCATGACTAATTCAACATCAAGATTTGTATTTTTTGTGGGATTTATAATACCAGCAATATTATTATCTCTTGTTTTAATTGCTTATATGGGACAATTAATAAATTCAGAGTTATTATATGTGATTCTAGGGGTACAAATGTATTTGCTAGGGTCTGTGCCATGGGGATATCTTGTTTACAGGATGAAGACCGGAAGAGACATTAGGGACTACGGTAGCGGCAAGATAGGGACTTCCAATATGTTTAGAACTTCAGGAAAATACATTGGGATGTTGGTGTTACTGTTAGATTCTTTGAAAGGTGTCATTGCAGTTTTGATCACTTTCCATTTGATCGTTGATCCATTGGTTATTGTAGTGCTGCTATTGTTGGTAGTTGCTGGCCACAATTGGTCGTTATTTCTTGGGTTTAAAGGAGGAAGAGGTATTGCCCCTGCATTAGGGACTCTTTTGATGATAACTACTATCCCGGCGATACTCGCGTTATTAATATTTTTGCCAGTTACATTCATAACTAAATACTTATCATTGGGCTCGATACTTGGTGTAATTACTGCAGTGTCTAGTATTTGTATTCTATGGTTTTTGGGATGGTATGGATCACTTGAGGCTATTTATGCTTGTATAGCAGGAGGAATTATACTGTTCCAGCATAAGGATAATATGCAAAGGATCCTTGCAGGTACGGAACGAAAGATTGGAGAACCTGCTGAAAAATTAACGAGCAGATGATTTAATGAGTAAAGTTGCTATTGTTGGAGTAACTACTTGGGGAATTACTCTTGGATTGTTGGCAGGCCGCTCAACTACAGATCAAGTTTCTATATTAACTAGGACGAAATCAGAAACCTCCGATCTTGTGGCAGAGAATGAATGTAGTCGCTTCTTACCTGGAATAAAATTCCCTGAAAATTTTCTTATTACCCATGATCCGCAAATCGCTATCAACAATACTGAAGTTGTGATTTTGGCGGTCCCGTCTCATAGCTTTAGACACAATTTGGTCCGTATCAAAGATGTGCTTCCTAGTGGGTCGATATTAGTAAGTGCAACCAAAGGATTGGAAATGCCTGGTCGGTTCAGAATGACAGAAATCGTTGCCCAAGAAGTATCTAGTGACGTCTCCCAAAATATGTGCGTGATTTCAGGACCAAATCTCGCCAAAGAAATCGTTATGGGTAAACCTTCATCTTCTGTGATAGCGAGCCACAATCCATACAACTCAGGCTTTGTTAGAGATATCTTGATGCAGTCTACATTTAGGATATATACCTCAGAAGATGTAATAGGAGTGGAATTATGTGGAACTCTGAAGAATATTATAGCTATTGGAGCAGGTATCGTTGATGGTCTAGGGCTGGGAGATAATGCTAAAGCTGCATATCTGACTAGAGGAATAGCTGAGATTACTAGATTAGGTGCCAAATTAGGCGCTTACCCAAGTACGTTTGCGGGTTTGGCGGGAGTAGGAGATATTGTTGCTACAAGTTTTAGCGAATTGAGTAGGAATAGGTATGTGGGAGAACAGATTGCTTTAGGTAAAAATGTAGATCAAATTATAAGCAGCATGCAAAATGTGGTAGAAGGCATTGATACCACAAAAGCGGCACTAGAACTAGGTTCTGATGCTGGAGTTGAATTACCAATTACTGAAACGATCTCTAAAATACTATTTCATGGAATGAGTCCAGATCAAGGTATAACGGAACTAATGAGCAGACGACCTACTTCTGAGTAAGAAACCATTATTTTTTTTTGTTTAGATCGACCAATTCCCAAATAAATACTACTGCTCCAATTATTAGGACACTAAGGTAAGTAATGGATCTGTCTAGCAAGATCAATGCGATAGAATTTTCTGGAGTCATGTTGAGTAATAGCGTACCTAGGCCAGCTACGCCTGATTCTACTGCTCCGATTCCACCTGGAGTAGGTACCAAAGTCAGCATTGCATGTACAAGAGCAATAATAGATGTATGAGCAAATTCCAGATCAAAACGTAGCGCTGATGCTATAAAATACACTCTCATAATTTCGCAACCCCACGCAAATATCGACATGATGAACGCAGGGGCGATTTTTGGTTTGGGAATTTGGGCACCTTCTTTAGCCTTTAATATCAAATTAGTGAATATTGGGTAAGAAGGAATTTTGTCAATTCTTGTAACGATTAAGAATGCTATCAGTAAAATACTCAATAATATTAAAGGTATTATTACTAGTATCTGTAGTTCCTGGTTGGAGCTTTGTAGAAGCGATTGTCCGAAGATTCCAATCAGAATTGCAAGCATAATGCAATCTAATAGGCGTTCCGTAATTAGAGTCCCAAGTAGGTTAGTGAAGCCTTTTGCATATTTTTTGTCAAAGGCATAAACCTTGTACAAATCTCCAATACGGAATAATGACGCAGAATTTATAAAATTACTTAAGAAAATAAGTTTTATGTATTCTACCGTTGGAGGCTTTTGGGGACTATCTACTTCCCCTATTATGTATTTCCAACGGATCCCTCTAAATGCGAAACCTAAATAGTGAGTAATAAATGCTAGGATAAAAGGCAGTGGATTTGCTGAAAATATTATTGACATCACTTTGGATAGAGAAATATCTAATCCTGTAACTAATACGATAATGATGCCGGTTATAAGTACGAAACTGATAAGTGTTGGTACAGATAGGATACGTTTTACTACGTTAGAAATATCAAAAGTTTTTCTTTGATACATTAGCCTGCTATTAAATTCTCATACTGATTACAATCAGATGATTCCATCTCTAATTGTGAATGAAATATCTTCATCTATTGTGGTTAAATAGGATATATTGCTTGGATTCAGAAAAGCAATGATATCCTGCACCAAAGATTCTGGTGTTGATGCTCCAGAAGTAATTCCTATGATTTCCTTATTTGACAGAAATTTGGCAGAGATTTCGTCTGTGTTGTTTACTAACATGGCTGGAACTCCAAGCTTAATTGATAATTCCTTTAAACGGTTGCAGTTAGAACTGTTTTGAGCCCCTATTACTAATATTGCATCTACTTGTTTTGCCATCTCTGTTACAGCACTTTGACGATTTGTGGTAGCGTAACATATGTCATTACGGATAGTTGATTCGTTATATTCAGATGCTATTTTATTTGTGATATTTTCTGTGTCTTGTACTGAAAGAGTAGTTTGCGTCAGCACTGCTATGTCTGTATCTGGATCCCAATCAGGTATGCTGTCTAAGTCTTTATCGTTTACTAGTGTCATGGGCGTTTGACCCATTGTTCCTTTTACTTCTTGGTGTCCTTCATGCCCAACAAGGATAATTTTTTTGCCCATGGATGCATACTTCCGGGCTTCGTTGTGGACTTTGGTTACTAGCGGGCAGACGGCATCAATCACATTCAAATTGCGTGCCTTGGCTAGTTCGAAATCTTCCGGAGGCGACCCATGTGCAGAAAAAACAACATGCGATCCTTCAGGGATTTCTTCTACAGTTTCTACAGTGATGGCTCCTTTGTTTTCCAGGTCTTCTACGACATGGGGATTATGTACAATTTGATGTTTTATGTAAATAGGAGCACCATATTTAGCTAATGCGAGTTCCACCATATCTATTGCTCGAACCACTCCAGCACAAAAACCTCTAGGAGAGCTAACAATCACCTTCATTATTGTTCTGATACCAGTTCTAGATATTTATAAGCAGAACCTGTATTGAGCATTATCACTGTTTCATTTTCGGATACAGCATTTTGCTCCAATAATTGCCTGAGCCCTACTAAAGTTGCTGCTCCTTCAGGGCATATTACTACCCCTTCGTCAGTAGATATCTCATACATTGCATCAACCATCTCTTTATCGGTAACTGACAACGCAGTACCACCTGTTTCTCTAAGGATCTTCAAAATAACATAGTCAGCGAATGGTCCGGGAACACGTAATCCATCAGCGACTGTTGCTGCGTTATCCCACATTTCGCTGCTATCAGAGCCTTCATTGAAAGCTTTTACAATAGGTTGGCACCCTTCAGCTTGAACAGCTATGAATCTTGGTTGCTTGCCGGTAACCCAGCCTAATTCCATTAGTTCATTAAAGCCTTTATGCATACCTATGATACCTGTGCCACCGCCTGTAGGGTAAACGATTACATCGGGAATTTTCCATCCCAATTGTTGAGCGATTTCTAGTGCCATAGTCTTTTTACCCTCTGCTCTATATGGTTCTTTCAAAGTTGATAGATCAAATAAATTTTCTTCCTTTGCTACCTGAGTAGAAATACGGCCTGCGTCGCTAATTAATCCATCAACTAGGTTTAGGTCGGCTCCTGTAAGCAGCGATTCTTTCTTATTTGCTGCGGGGGCATCTTGGGGCATATACACTTTTACTGGGTGACCTGATCTTGCAGCGTAAGCGGCTACGGCTCCCGCAGCATTACCCGCAGACGGCATGGTAAACCCTTTGACTCCAAGTTCATTGGCCTTTGATACTGCTGCGCCGATACCTCTGGCTTTGAATGTACCAGTAGGGTTTAAACCTTCATCTTTGATATATAAGTGTTTTAGATTTAATTTTTTCTGTAGAGTATTGGCGCGTAAAAGCGGAGTCCCTCCTTCTCCTAGGGTTACCACTTTAGAAGGATCCGTTACAGGCAACAATTCTGAGAAACGCCACATGTTTGAATCCCTTGAATCATAGACACCTCTATCAACTTCCGCTTTGAGTTTTTGGAGATCGTATCTAGCGAAAAGCACTTTTGCGCAACATTCACTGATTGAGCTCAGTTGGTTGTGTGGGTATTCTTTTTCGCACACAGAACATTCTAAATGGGATATGTAGCTATACATAATTCCGCCTTATTTTTGATAAAAATATTTTACACTAAATTAAGTGATTAAGGTTGCGGAAATCCTAATTATAGTAATGCAAAATAACGACTAATCTTAGTATTGAAATTCAACCTTAAGTTTGAGGTTCCCCTGTGCTATAATTCAGAAGCTCATAAGGGGGGGCAATGGCTGACTATAAGTATATCTTGCTTGAAAAAGATACAGATACCCATATTGCACGTCTGACTTTAAATCGTCCTGATAGAAGGAATGCGTTGAACGATGTCATGCAAGATGAATTAGGCGATGCTCTTGAGGATGTTGATACAGATGATTCTATTAGAGTATTAATTATCACTGGTGCAGGCAACTCTTTCTGTGCCGGAGGAGATTTGGCTGCGTTAAGAGGTGGCAGTGAACCCAGTGCGTGGGTATCCGATAATCCAGATGAAATTAGAAGAGCTTTCAATAGAACCCAAAGATTTATGTTAGCCTTGCAAAGGTTAGAAAAGCCGGTAATCGCTATGGTGAATGGCGTAGCTGTAGGCGCCGGTCTAGATTTAGCAGCTGGCTGCGACATCCGAATAGGTACACCTAGGACACGCTTTATGTGCGCTTATATCAAAATAGGGTTATTCCCAGGGTTTGGCGGTACATGGCTATATCCAAGAGTACTGGGAAGTCTAGGTAAAGCTGCTGAAATGCTATTTACTGGTGATTTCATGGAAGCTGATGAAGCTAAGCAACTAGGCTTCTTGAATAAACTAGTTGATGAAGAAGATTTAGAAAACGAAGTAATGCTTATGGCCAAAAAAATCGCGGATGGTCCTCCCATTGCTATCCGACTATCTAAATTGATGTTATATAAAGGCCTTGAGTTTGATTTGGAAACCGCCATGAAAATGGCTGCTGCTGCTGAAACCATCACATTGTCTTCTAAAGACCATTTAGAAGGTGCGGATGCTTTTAGAGAAAAACGAAATCCAGAGTACAGAGGACATTAGATGGGACCAGTAATTGATGATCTTAAAATATTTAGTGGAAATGCACATCAACAATTAGCTCAAGATGTATGTGATTATTTGAATATACCTCTGGGTAAAGCTGAGGTGTTTAAATTTGCAAATGACAACACCTTCACAAATATTCAAGAGAACGTCCGTCAAAGAGATGTGTTTATTGTTCAACCCATAACTTATCCAGTTAATGATCATTTGATGGAACTATTGATAATGATTGATGCATGTAAAAGAGCTTCTGCAGGGAGAATTACAGCAGTTGTCCCCTACTATGGGTATGGAAGAACAGACAAGAAAGATCAACCTAGAGTACCGATAACTGCTAGATTGGTTGCTGATTTGTTGACTACTGCAGGTGCTGACAGATTACTGACTATGGACCTACATGCTGGACAAATTCAAGGTTTCTTTAATATCCCTGTTGATGAATTAACTGCGACACCTATATTGACCGATTATGTTAAGAGCAAAGAGATTGATGATTTGGTTGTAGTAGCTGTGGACATTGGGATAAGCAAAAAAGCTAGAGACGTTGCTGCTAGACTGAATGCGCCTTTGGCAATAATTGAAAAGCGCCGAATAGGGAATAACGATACAACTGAGACTCTTAATATAATTGGTGATGTAAAAGGTAAGACAGCATTGACTTTCGATGATGAGATTGATACCGGTGGAACCATTGTAGGGGCCGCCGATACTTTACTCGAACGTGGAGTGAAGGAAGTGTTTTGCTGTGCAACCCATCCTGTATTTTCCAAAAATGCGCATCAAAGTCTTGCAGATAGTAGTTTCACAGAGGTTGTAGTTTCAGATAGTATAGCTGTTGACACATCTAGTACTAAGGGAAAAGTTAAGGTCCTGACTGTAGCTCCTTTGCTAGGTGAAGCGATATATAGAATCCATAAAGGACAGTCTGTAGGAGCATTATTCAATTAATCTAAACTGTCCGTAAGGAGTAGTTAATGTACGATTTGTTAGTTACGAACGGCAGGGTGATTGATCCATCTCAAAACATCGATGGCGAAATGGATGTTGCGATTGAGAATGGGAAAATAAGTAGGATTGCGAAAAATATACCAGTAGAAGAATCCAAAGAAGTGATGGATGTCAAAGGTTGCATAGTAACGGCCGGAATGATTGATGTTCATACTCACGTGTACGCAGGGGTAATCCAACAGGGTGAAGAGCCTGATGTGGCTGGTGTGCGGTCAGGTGTTACAACAATAGTAGATGCTGGTAGTTCTGGTTGTGACACGTTCGGGGGATTTCCTAAGTACATTCTTCCCAACGCCAAGACTGAAATTAGGCCTTTTTTACATATATGTAGGACAGGTTTGGCGTCTACTCCAGATATTATGGCAGAAACTAGCATTGACTTGGAAAATACTATAAGGGTTGTTCAAGAGAGTAATGGTGTAATTAAAGGTATCAAAGCTCGTATGGTATCACCTGCTCTAGAAATTTTTGGAATGGAAATGCCAAAATTGGCGAAACGGGCAGCGAGAGAAACAGGGGTCAAATTGATGGTTCACATAGGTGATACTGAAAATAGATATGATGAGTCTGTGATTAGTAAGCTGTTACCTATATTGGATGAAGGAGATATCGTCACACATCTATTCACAGCAAATAAAGGTGGGATTATTGGTTCTGATGGTAAATTAGTACCTGAAGCCAAAGAAGCTAAAGAAAGAGGTGTGTGGTTGGATACAGCCCATGGAAGATCTAATTTTAGCTTTGATATAGGTGATAAAGTTCTGGATCAAGGTTTGATTCCTCATTGTATAAGTACTGATTTGACAGTACCAGGCAGAATTAATACGGTCCACAGCATGACTGAGATGATGACGAGATTTCTAGCTATGGGATTTAAATTAGAAGAAGTTATTAATATGTGCACAATAAATCCTGCTCATGCTATTGGTGAACAAGATAGGCTTGGGACACTACACGCAGGGAAACAAGCTGACTTATCCATATTAAAGATAGAGAATGGTGATTGGGTAGTATATGACGTACTTAAGAATCCTAGGAAGATTGATAAAGCTGTAATCCCTGTGGCGTGTGTTAAAGAAGGAGTGAAGTATGCAGCTGATTGGGGACCTAGGTCCTGGGGATGGTTACCAGATTCTTCTAAGTAAATAGCTTCCCTATTCTCTTCATAACTTGTTTTTGAGGAGACATATGGGATGTAATATAATTTGCCAAGCCAGATTTACATACGATTACTGAATTAGACCACTTTTTTAATTCTTGTATTGATTCAGGTTTTGGATCCCAATCAGTTATCAACGGTTCTGTAGGAGACCAACTTCGTGAGCCAGATGGTTTGGTGACGGATTCTCCACCAGCTTCTTTAACTATAGCTATTCCTCCCGCAATATCCCATAATTTAGGTGCTCCGAAAATAGAATATTGTGTTGATCCGATTGCACACAGGCAACATTCGTATGCGATACTCCCGGTTCCGCGAGGTTCTCCAAATTTTTGAGCCATTGATCCGGTGAATTTATGAGTTGATAGGAAAAAACCAGGTAGCCCTATCAGTTTACTTCCTTCTGTTTCTTTTACTGGTTCATTGTGCACAGGGGATTGATTAACATGGCAGCCTTCATTTGAAATTCCGCTTATCACGAGTCCGTTATCTTTGTTAGGCCACGGTATATAAATCCAACCAGCTACAATTGATCCTTTGTACATTAATCCAATTGATGATCCAAATATAGGCACATTATTTATGTAATTAGTGGTACCGTCTAATGGATCGATAACCCATAAATAATCGGAAGGCTTTTGGTTATCTTCTTCAAGCTGTTCTTCTTCTCCTAAGACGTTGTAGTCAGGGGTAAGTGTACCTAGTGATTTTATAATTGTATTTTGTAGTTGCCTATCTATTTCTGTAACAGGGTCAGATTTTTTACAGTCTTTATATTCAACTTGTAATGAGTGACCAAAATTACTGAGGAGAATGTTTCCACACTCCCACATGATGTCTGTAACAGGTTGTCTTAGAGCAGATATTTGAGTGCTATTCGCCATAAAATATTCCATTGAGTTGATACATCTATTATACATAGATGTTCTGTTATAATCGCAAAAATCAAAGGTGTTTGTTATTAATCGTTAGGAGAATATGATGGATTTAGAGTTAAGAGGCAAAGTAGCAATTGTAGGAGGAGCAAGTAAAGGTCTTGGAAGGGCGTGTGCGGAAGTTTTGAGTGAAGAAGGTGCTAAGGTAGTGATGTGCAGCCGAACGCTAGAAGATTTGGAGCATGCTGCTAAAGAAATACGGCAGTCTACTGGTGGTGAAATTATGGTATATGCAGGGGATCTTGAAAAGCTTGATGTAATTCAAGACCTCATAAATAAGACAGTACAACAGTATGGGCACTTAGATATCATGGTTAATAATTCAGGCGGACCTCCCTTAGCGAGATCTTTTAATGCTACTGAAGAGCAATGGGATACAGCTGTGCAGAGATCTTTATTATTCTTCGCAAGAATGTGCAGAGAATCTATTCCTCACTTAAAAGCGAGTGGAGGAGGGAGAATAATTAATATATTAGCCAGTACAGTGTTTCAACCGATTCCAAATCTGGCATTATCGGGAGCGACAAGAATGGGTGTTGTTGCTTTTGCAAAGAGTTTATCGCAAGAGGTTGGGCGAGATAACATACTCGTAAACAATGTATGTCCAGGTTCAATTCTCAGTGATCGAATGATGTCTAATGTGACTGCTAGGGCTAATGAATTAGGTATGAGTGTGGAAGATGCTTTAGATGAAAGAGCTGAAGATACTGCTGTTGGGCGGCTAGGCGATCCGAAAGAATTAGGGAACTTGGTGGGTTTTCTAGCTTCTTCCAAATCTAGCTATATCACAGGAACAACAATCTTGGTTGATGGGGGACTTGTTCAGTCAGTAATGTAACCTGGTATTAGTCTTATGAAATTGGTTTGAAGTAAGGAATAGTAATGAAGTTGTTTGCTCTGACAAATGTTACTTCGACATCCATTCCAATTTTTACTTCCTTAGGGTCGCATTCGATGATATTGGTAAACATTTTCACACCTTCATCCAGTTCCACTAGAGCTAGGACATATGGGACATCTTCTGCAAATCCAGGTGTTCGATTTTGGTAGGTGATTGTGTATGTCCAGACTTTTCCGCGGCCGGTGGAATGGACCCATTTAATATCGGTAGTCCAGCAATTAGAGCATATCCCTCTAGGGTAGAACTGATATTCATTACAACTATTACATTGCTGGATTATAAGTTCGCCTTTTTTACATCCATCCCAGAAGACTTTAGTTTCTCCTGCGATAGTAGGTAATGGTTTGTTCCATTCAGCCATATTAATCTCTCCCTAAAATAACTGTTCCTCCACTATGTCGTGACCCTAAAGCCCCGCCAGTACCATGGCATAGTGCGATATTACAGTTAGGAACCTGTCGTTCTGTTCCTTCAAATTGATGCCTGAGTTGCCGTGTAGCTTCTAGTAGTAGGAATATCCCGCGCATTCCTGGGTGATTACTAGAAAGTCCACCCCCATCCGTGTTTAGAGGTAGTTCACCACCTAATTGGATTCTTCCATTAGACACAAAATGTCCTCCTTCACCCTTCTCACAAAACCCTAGGTCTTCTAAAGTTTCGATAACAGTGATTGTAAAAGAGTCATACACCATTGCCATATCGATATCTGAATGTTTAACTCCTGCCATTTCGAATGCTGGACCGTGACTTTGCTTAGCTGCTATGTACATTAAGTCTCGTTTCCCTGCTCCTTGATGGGCCAAAGCTTCACCCACACCTAGTATCCAAACGGGTGTTTGTTTACAATTCTTTGCCAGCTCTGGAGATGCTATGACTACGGCTCCGCCTCCGTCTGTAATCACACAGCAATCTGGGAGATGTAGAGGATCTGATATAACACGGGAGTTTACAACATCTGATACAGTGATTGGATCTCTAAATTGAGCTTCTGGATTCAATCCTGCATGCCTTCGCATAGCTACTGCAACTTCAGCTAGCTGTTCGGATGTTGTTCCATATAACTCCATATGCCTTCGCGCTATCATTGCGTAAAGTCCGACGGTTGTTAGGCCATAGATCTCTTCGAAACTGTCAGGAGAAGGATCTAATCTGGGATGTCCAAATCTGGCCACCCCTCCAGTTCCTACAGATATCCCTCCTGATTTGGCTAAACTGCTGTATGTGATTACTGCACATTTAATGCGCCCAGCAGCTATGGCGGTAAGGGCATGGGATAAATGGAACTCGAAAGAACCGCCTCCGACAGTGGTGTTGTCTACATATTTGGGGTACATATCCAAATAGTCTGCAAGGTTCAGCCCGCTGTTTCTTATTGTACTTGATGCAGTAAATAGACCTTCCACATCATTTTTAGTTAGCCCAGCGTCCTCTAGTGCTTTGATAACACTTTCGCCTTGTATTTGTAATTCGCTCTTGTCTGGAGCGTATCGCGTTTGATGTTCATGAATCCCTACGATCGCTGCACCATGATTTAGATTTACCATGTTCCCCCCAGTCGCTTGGAAATAAAGCCCAATTCACCTAATTAAATTAATTAAACCTATTATATCCACGGTAACTAAATAGGCAAGCTAAGTTCTATGGTTATTTAAATGCTGCTATGAGTTGTTTAGAGAATTCTATAATAGGGCCTGAGGTCAAGGATAAATCTGGGGTCATTGGAGTTACAGAAATGTACTTGTTGTCGATAGCATATAAATCTGTTCCCGGATGAGCATTTTCAAATAATTTTTTATCTCTAGTGAAATAATAAGAATTGCCGTTATCGATTGGGGTAGTTTCAATACTTTCAGCCCAAGAACGTCCACCTAATGTGGTGATTTGAGCTCCTAAAATCTCTGTGATGGGCAAGCTTGGTACGTTTATATTCAACAATATAATAGGGGGTTCTTTTTTTTCTAGGAATGCTACGCATACTGCTGATGCGAAATGCGCTGCGGTTTGGAATATAGGTTCATCTATTGAAGCTATGGAAATGGCTATCGAAGGGATATTTCTAACATAGCCCTGGATTGCTGCTCCTACTGTACCCGAGACGATAGTATCACTGCCAACGTTAGCTCCTTTGTTAATGCCAGATACCACTAAGTCAATATCGAACGTTGTAGATATACATTCAATGCCAATAATGCAACTGTCTCCGGGTGTTCCATCAGACGCATAAGCAGTTAGGGAGTGCTTAGGTTTTGAAGTTAAATATGGAGTAGGGTCTATCTGTCTGGTACTCACTGATTTACGAATTGATACAGATGAAGATGCTCCACTAAAATCGGATGAAGGTGCGGATACTATTATGTTGAAGTGAGGGGTAAGGGAGTTTACTAGTGACCAGATCCCTGGAGCTTCAATTCCATCGTCATTTGTTATTAATAGTGTCTTGGCCATAACTCACTAATTGTATACTATACTACAATACAAGTTTATTATATTAGTTATTGGCAAGTAACCTAAAAAGAGTAGTTTATTAGTGTGGTTTGCCGTAACATTTCTTATTAGTGGTAACTAAGTTTAATATAAGAATGATAAGAATGGAGAAAGGGCATGTTTGTTAAAAAAGTATTTCCTGAGACAGCATTTGTGACTGAAACTGGGGAGCTAAGTATTGGTGGAATGACCGCGAAAGAACTGGTGGAAGAATTTGACACGCCGTTGTATGTGTTGGATCAACAGACTATTGAATCCAAATGCGCGGATTTTGTCGAAGCTTTTACCAGCTTGCATGCAAATACGGAGGTTGTTTACGCATCGAAAGCTTACATTAACCCGACTTTAGCATCTCTTATATCTTCAAATAATATGGGATTTGATGTGGTCTCTGGCGGTGAACTGGCAATCATTGCGGCTAGTGGGTCAGATTTGAATAGAGTGTACTTTCATGGGAACAACAAGACTGAAGATGAATTGACTTATGCTGTTAAATCAGGAATTGGCAGGATTGTTGTGGATAGCTTTCATGAACTTGAGTTACTCGATCAAGTGGCAGGTAATCTAGGAGTCGTGCAGGGAATTTTACTAAGAATATCCCCGGCGGTAGATCCACATACCCATGTTTATACTACAACTGGAATATTGGATTCAAAATTTGGGTTTGCTATTGATACTGGTGATGCTGAGAATGCAATTAAACAAGCAGTTGAAGCTTCGAATATTGATTTGAAAGGTATTCATTTCCATCTAGGTTCTCCTATATTCGAAATTGAACCGTACGAAGTGGCTGTTGAATTAGTTCTTCGTTTTGCTAATAAATTTGCAGATATTTTTACTTTAGAAGAGTTTAGCCCCGGCGGTGGTTTTGCAATAGCGTATACAAGGAATGATTCTCCGCCTGAAATAAAAGAATACGCAGATGCAATAGTAAGTGCTATGCGTAATACTTGCGAAAATCTGGGTATACAACTTCCAAAATTGATCATTGAACCGGGGAGATCAATTATCGGTCCGGCAGGAGTCGCAATTTATACTGTTGGAGCCATAAAAGATATCCCAGGTGTTCGTAAATACGTGAGTGTTGATGGAGGTATGGGAGACAATATCAGGCCGGCATTGTATCAGTCCGAGTACGAAGTAGTTTCTGCAAGTAAATTGAATGATGAAGATTTTGATACTGTAACCATCGCGGGCAAGTATTGTGAGTCAGGTGATTTGTTAGCACGAGATGTTATGATTCCAAACCCTGAGTCAGGTGATATTATCGCAATACCAGCAACAGGAGCTTATTGCCCTTCTATGTCTAGTAATTACAATATGAACCCACGTCCTCCTATCGTATTAGTTAAGGAAGGACAAGGTAAAGTGATTAGAAGACGAGAAACTTATGAAGACCTTATGGCATTCGACAGGTAGAAAGGAAGATGTGGCATACTAAAGGACATGGAGCTTTAGTTGAAAGGTTAGAATCGGCAGTTTTAAACAAAACAATTTCTCATGCATATATTTTTTATGGCTCTCGGCACGTTGGCAAAATGACATGTGCTTTAGATGTGGCTAGGGGGCTTAATTGTACCCACGAATCAGAATTTGCATGTGGTGAATGTATTCAATGCTCAAGAATTCATAATAGGTTGCATGCGGATATTAGAGTTATATCGCCTCGCAAGTCTGAAAATAAAACATCTATTGGAATTAATGATGTCCGAGATATATTACATGTATCACATATGAAACCTTATGAAGGAACTTACAGAGTTACAATAATAGATGACGCTGACTCGATGACACTAGAAGCATCTAATGCTCTATTAAAGACTTTAGAAGAACCTGCAGATCAAAATGTATTTTTCCTGATTACTAGTAACGAAGATGCTTTAATTCCTACTATAAGGTCTCGATGTCAAAGTATTTATTTTTCGATATTAGACGAATCAACAATTAGAGACTACTTGACTGAGTATCATAGTGAGTCAGATCAACAAATTGAATTATTGACTTCATTATGTGCTGGTAAATTAGGATGGGCAGTTGATGCAATTAATGATACGACATTGATGGAAGATAGGGATAAGGCTTTAGAATTATTTTGGGATTTGTTCCACAAAGAATTGGATAGAGGATTTGAAATCTCTGAATATCTTTCTAATGAATATTATAAGAATGCTCAATATGTTGTGGATACACTAGGTTATTGGAATGATTTATTCAGAGATTTATTAATTCTAAAAAAAGCGACTAGCGATCTCATACACAATATTGACGTAGAGGATAGGCTTCTAGATATAGTCGATTCCTGTTATGAATATGATTTGACTGATAATATACGATTTGTATTAGATGCAAGAGAGCAATTACAAAACAATGTAATTCCTCGCTTATGCTTAGATAATTTAATATTAAAAATTAAGCAAAAAACAATTTAAGGAGATTATAGTGCCGTACAAATTAGAGGGTATACATTTTATGTTGCCTACACCTTTTACAAAGGATCAATCCATAGATCATGCTTCTTTCGAACCATTGATTGAATTGGCAAAGAATTCTGGATGCGTGGGGGTTGTGTGTTTAGGAGTTATGGGAGAATCTAGCAGGCTTGCTGATTCAGAAAGGATTGAAGTAATGAAAACGGTGATAGGCTTG
This sequence comes from uncultured Dehalococcoidia bacterium, assembly GCA_964343075.1. Taxonomy (GTDB): domain Bacteria; phylum Chloroflexota; class Dehalococcoidia; order Lucifugimonadales; family UBA3495; genus UBA2588. The sequence continues at coordinate 75,919 of CAYFGT010000002.1, forward strand.
AGCGAATCTAGAGACCTGAGTGTAGTTGTAGGTGTCAGTTCTGAAAGTATTCATCTTGTTTGTGACCGTGCTGTCAGTGCTGAAACCTTAGGAGCGGATGCTGTAATGGTCGCTCCATCTAGATTAGCTAAACCTAACGATGCTTTCTTAAATCAGTATTACACTGCAGTGCACGACGCATGTAAGATTCCTGTGATAATCCAGGATTATCCCGCTGAAAGTGGCATTTTCATGTCTCCAGAGGTAATTGCTGAGCTAAATCAGAAGTTAGAGCGGGCACATTATCTAAAACTTGAAGATTCTCCTACACCTCCGAAAATAACTAGGATAGCCCAATTAACTGGTGATAAGCTGGGGATTTTTGGGGGCCTAGGAGGTTCATTTTTGTTTGAAGAATTGCAGCGTGGAGCTATAGGTACGATGACAGGGTTTGCATACCCAGAAGTGCTAGTAGCTATGTTTAACAGCATTCAGGAAGGTAACCCAGAAAAAGCTAGACAAATCTTTTACGATTGGGTGCCTTACATAAGATATGAGAATCAGCCAGGAATAGGGTTGGCTATACGTAAATATGCCATGGCAAAGCGGGGAGTATTGGCTGATGCTACCGTTAGATCACCAACTCCTGCACTAGATGCCGCTACAGTGAAAGAATTAGACGATATATTAGATCATATTCCGTCTATTGATAATTTATGATTAAGGTGGTGCTGTAAGCACCACCTTAATCATGTTGGTAGATATTTAGGAAAGGTGTTTGTTAAAGAAGTCCAGGATTTTAGGCATTACATCTACCGCGGCGTGTTGTCTGTAGCTATCTCGATCTCTAGCTAGAAATCCATGTCCAGCGTTGTCGTATCTATGAAACTCGTAATTCTTATTGTGTTGCTTTAGCAAAGCTTCGGTTTCATTTACTTCTTCTGGGCTGGGTCTGGGATCGTCGTTGCCAAAGATACCCATTAAAGGGCATGATAGATCTGCTGTATATGTGTGCGGTGATACAGGTTGAGCTGGGGTAAGATCGGCATCCGGTGTGATAACTCCTCCCCCCCAACAATCTACTGCAGCGTCGATGCCTGAAACAGTGCAGGCAGCTAGATACACCTGTCTGCCTCCGCTACAATATCCAATAATTCCTATTTTTCCGTTGGAATAAGGTAGGTTTCTGGCCGTTTCAATTGCGGCAGTTAAGTCTGCCATGGTTCGGTTATCTGGCATCCCTCCTTTCCCGCGTATGGAATCACTTCGGTCTTGAGGGGTTACTCCTTCTTCTCGGTAATGGAAATTAGGGGCTAGGGTCACAAAGCCTTCAGATGCGAAATCTCTAGTAAGTGAGTGAATCCATTTATCCCAACCAGGCATGTGATGAATGTTAATTATGGTTGGATATGGTCCGCTTCCGTTTGGTCGAGCTAAATATCCATTGATTAAATCTCCGTTTTCTCCACGAAAATTGATGGTTTCAGCTACCAATCCTTCGTACGTAACTCCTTGATAAGCCATATATTATCCTCCTGAAATATATTCTGTGGGTACCATAATATATTTAGCGAATGAAGTCCAATATTTGGGAATTGCGATTACCTATACAAGGGTTTGAAAAAGCTGTGTAGAAAGTTATTCCTATGAGCCCACGAATGGACTCGTTTTACTACGTTATCAGGAATCGTTTTTGCATTTCTATTGGTGATTCTGATGGTTTCATAGTCCCGTAATTCAGGGGGAGCGTCCATTGTGAATATCATTTCACAACTCTCGGAATCCGTGAATAATTTGAGTCCGTCAAACCCTTTCATACGTCCACCAGGTGGTCTATAAACATATAACTCACTACTACCATATAGCTCGTCAACATGATCATTTCCGCTGCCTCTGCCGCCTCCTTGCCTGATTTGGCTTCGTGAGAAACGTCTGTCTCCAAGGTTCATCGTTTTTTAGCCTACCCTATACGGTGCTAATGCTTTTTCATTAGGGGTTATGCCGAATCCAGGGGCGCGGCTAGGGGATACAAAGCCATCTTCAATCATTAATGTTTCTTCATACATTTGGCCCCACATTGGATTGGTAGAGTCTCTGTAGAATTCTACTGTCAAGCCGTTTGGAATCGCTGCTACTAATTGGACATGAACCTCTTGATTACCATGGGGAGCTATGGGGAGGTCATGAGACTGTGCCATTGCAGCTACTTTCATGAATTCGGTTACGCCACCCATTATTTGCGCGTCAGGTTGAATGATGGCAGCACACCGATTTTCAATTAGATCTCTAAATCCATATTTGGTGTATTCATTTTCACCTGTTGCTATAGGTACAGTAGTAGCTTGGCTAATTAATTGATGTCCTTTGTAGTCATCAGGTTTTACAGGCTCTTCAAACCAGGTAATATCGTATTGTTCTATTCTAGTTGCTAATTGTATTGCTTCGTAATACTTGTAAGCACAGTTAGCATCAATCATTACTTTCACATCGCGGCCTACTGATTCTCGTACTACTCGGACTCGCTCTACATCTTCGTTGATGGGAGCGCCTCCCACTTTCATTTTTACAGCTTTTGCGCCTATGCTTAAGCTGTCTTCCACTTCTTGAGCTAGTTCTTTTAACCCTTTGCCATCTTCGTAATATCCTCCGGCGACATATACAGGAACTCTGTCAGCATAGCCACCAAGCAACTGGTGTACCGACTTACCGGCAGCTTTACCTTTTATATCCCATAAAGCTAGATCTATAGCAGCTATGATACGGGTTGTGATTCCCCGTCTGCCAGTTAGTTTAGGAACCCACATCTTGTCCCAGATTCTTTCTGTATTGAAAGGGTCTTCGCCGATGACAAACTTTTTGAAAAATTCAACCATTGCTATTCCAACAGACGGCGCTTCCCTAATGTCTCGACCAATTCCGATCCCAGTGATCCCTTCATCGGTCTCTATTTTCACAACATTTAGATCGTATTCACTATATGTGTGTAATCCGTTTCTGATAGGGACCTTTCTAGGCCATCTGTATGCTTCTACTTTTACATCTGTTACTTTCATTTAGAGTCCTGTTAGTTATGGTTATGGATATATAGCCCAGCCTGTACGATCTGTTTGAGCTTTGAAAAAGTGCCCTTGGGTGCTAGTGACATATACGGTGCTGTAATCGGGTCCTCCAAAACAAATGTTGGTAGGCCGGTTACAAGATATAGGATGTGTCTCTAATATTCTGCCGGTAGGAGAAAAGACATATATCATTGGTCCAGGCCCTCCTAATTCCCATCCAGCTGTAGTGAGTATATTGCCTTCGGAGTCTAGGCACATTCCATCAATACCTCTGTGGACGGAATAAGAATCCTTTCCCCAAGCATGCAAGAGTTTATACGGGGCTAGACTACCATCGGCTAAGATTGGATAAGCCCGTAATTCCCTATCGATTTCGTTATTATCACTGTTGCTCTCAGCTACATACAGAGTATTACCATCAGGGGATACTAGGATTCCATTCGGCATAGTCGTGTCAAATGTTACTCTGGTTAGTTGGAATGTTCCGTCTGCCTGAGGATCACCCCTTAGCACTGATTTGTTGTCTAATTCTTCTTTTTCTGAAGGGTCAATATTGCCGCCATTCCATGGGTTAGTAAACCAAATTCTGCCAAGTCGGTCTATTGCGATGTCATTAGGAGTATTTAGTTTTTTACCATCTACGTGATCTGCGACCACTGTATTTGTTCCGTCGTCATTAAATCGTATGATAGCTCTTCCTCCGGAGCAGCAACCGTAGAGAGTTCCTTCTGTAGTAAATGCTAGTCCGTTTGTATGATTTGTGTTAGAGATGTATTCGCTAATTTCATCTGTTTTTGGATTGCATTTAAGTATTCTGCTAGTAGGGATATGTGTAAAGAGAATATTTTCGCCGTCCCAAATTGGGCCTTCCGTGACTCCCCCGTAAGGTTTAGCTAATAATTTAAATTGCCAACTCATAGTTCTCCCTCCAATCCTTTCTATAATACGGGGATTGTAACAAAACTGATATACTGACTCAAATGGGAATTTATAGAGAAATGTATCAACTGATAATTGTGGGCTTAGCCATATGGGTAGTCCTTTGGGTTACCGTTCAAAACTACCAAGTATCTGGCGTCAGCATGGATCCACATTTGAGAGCTGGAGATTATTTGCTAGTTGATAAATTTAATTATCTTTATTTGGATGGTGCTATCATTGATCAAGTAATTCCTTTCACGAGTTCTGATAGTGGTGTTAGCCGGTCGTTTGAAATGAACGCTCCCAACCGAGGAGACATTGTAGTGTTCCAATATCCTTTAGATGATGACCAGTATTTTGTTAAACGTGTTATTGGGCTCCCCAATGAGACAGTTACGGTAGAAGGAAATGCTATATATATCAATGGGTACAAGCTTATTGAGCCTTATATTGAAGATACTGATTATTCCTTCGAGCATCAGTATTCTATGGGAGATAATGAATATTTTGTATTGGGAGATAATAGGAATAGTAGTAACGATAGTCGCCATTGGGGCCCTGTACAACGGAGTCAGATACTGGGTAAAGTTTTATATAAATATTGGCCACTCAACTAATAGAAACTATATATTCAAAAACTTAACTTGAACAAAAGTTAAGTTCGTATTATTAACTTTTTTCAGGCCCTACGTAAATATCATTGTCTTCAACAATAACTTGGAAGATCCGGATTGGTTCGCTTGCGGGTGGAGACAAGGGTTCACCTGTGATTAAACTGAATAAAGCACCATGCAAAGGGCATTCAATCTGATCTCCGTCTAAGTCACCTTCTGATAACATCGCATATGCATGACTACAGATATCATCGGCGGCATATAAATTGCCACTAACGTTAGCTATTAAAATTTGGTCGTCACCTACTTCTACAGATATTGTTTCGCCTTCTGCTAGCTCGTCTAAGCTAGCAACTTTTTCAAAATTAGCATCAGCCATGATATTCCTCTCTTATTTGTTTTCGCTATTGTATTAGCTGTAGTATTTCCATTCAATAACATATGTGATAGAATTCCAACCGATTAACAAAGGAAGTAGAATAAAAAAGAAAGAATAAATGCTAGATACAGAAACTAAAGCTAGACTGACAGAAGAATTTAAAATTCACGAAACTGATACTGGGTCTACCGAAGTGCAGGTTGCACTACTTACGGAGCGTATTAGACAAATAACGGAACATCTCCAAAGTAACAAGAAGGATGTTCATTCTAGACGGGGTCTTGTAGGTCTTGTTTCACAACGCCGTCGACTTTTAAACTACCTGAATAAAGAAGATATCAACCGCTATCAAACATTGATTGCTAAGTTGGGACTTCGAAGATAGTTACAATAAGAACTGGACAATTTCAGTAACCCACGCCTTTAGAACTCTTATTTATATCTACGAATCACAATTAACGTATAGAGGTAAATTCCCAACATGTTTGATGTAACCACAGTGTCCCGAGAAATTTCGGGAAAAACTATTTCAATTGAGACCGGTAAATTAGCCGGGCTTGCTGATGCGGCAGTGACCGTTACTTGTGGCGAGACTGTAGTACTCGCTACTGCGGTGATGAATAAGTCACCTAGAGAAGACGTAGATTTTCTCCCTTTAACAGTAGATTATGAAGAGAAATTATACGCTGCGGGTAAAATACCAGGCAGTTTTTTTAGGAGAGAAGGCAGACCTACATCTGAATCTATTCTTTCAGCTAGGCTTACTGACCGCTCTATCCGCCCATTATTCCCTAAAAACCTACATAACGAAATACAAATCGTACTAACAGTGATGTCTGCCGACCAAGAAAACCCACCAGAAATATTGGCAATGATAGGAGGATTTGCTTGTTTAACCATCTCTTCCATCCCATTTGATGGACCAATAGCTGCTAGCAGAATCGGTTATAAAGATGGTGAATTCACTATCAATCCTACTTTCGCAGAAATGGATTCTAACCAACTTAATATGATTGTCTCTAGTACAAAAGAAGCGGTTGTAATGGTTGAGGCAGGTTGTGATGAGGTTAGTGAATCCGTGATTCTTGAAGGTTTCCAGAAAGCTCAACAAGCCAATTCTCAAGTCATTGATATGATTGATGAACTTAATGCTTCCGTAGGCAAGGAAAAATATGAAGTAGCTCCTATAGATCCAGAATCTTTGAAACAAGAAGAAGAAATTAGCGGATTAATATCTGATGAATTGACTAAAATACTAGACAAGTTTCCTACAAGGTTATCCAGTGAACAGAGCTTGGATGAGTTAAAGGAAGAAGTAATCAACTCCTTATCTAGTAAGTATCCTGCTTCAGAACTTAGTGGTGCTTATAGGAATGTACTTAAGCAAAAAATCAGAGATAGGATTTTGCAAGAAGGCCTACGACCTGATGGACGCAAAGTAGATGAAATAAGGCAGATAAGTTCGGAAGTGAACCTTCTTCCAAGAGTACATGGTTCCGCTTTATTTACAAGAGGCCAAACCCAAGTTATGTCTATAGCTACTTTGGGGTCTTTAACTTTAAAGCAGACCATCGACGGAGTATCCCCTGATGATACTAAACGTTATATGCACCATTACAATTTCCCGGGATATTCAACAGGAGAAGCTCGCAGAGTAGGTTCTCCCGGACGGCGTGAAATAGGCCACGGAGCATTAGCAGAGCGAGCTATAATGGCTTGTTTACCTACTGAAGAAGAGTTCCCTTATGCTATCAGAGTGGTTTCAGAAGTCTTAAGCTCAAATGGTAGTACTTCGATGGCTAGCGTATGTGGAAGCTCAATGGCTCTTATGCACGCAGGTGTTCCGATGAAAGCACCTGTTGCTGGTATAGCAATGGGATTAATTTCGGATCCTAAAGGTCATGCGGTTTTAAGTGATATACAGGGGTTAGAAGATTTCTTAGGAGATATGGACTTCAAAGTAGCTGGAACTGAGAATGGCGTTAATGCTTTACAAATGGACATTAAGATTAAAGGTCTGACGGAAGAAATATTGGAGCAAGCATTAGAGCAAGCACGCACAGGCCGATTATTTATATTAGGTAAAATGAGCGAAGCGATCAGTGGGACTAACGAAGATATTAGCCCCCACGCCCCTAAAATGATTAGGATAAGTGTACCTGTAGATAAGATTGGTGCGGTCATTGGTTCCAGGGGAGCTACAATTAAAGGAATAATTGAAGAAACCGGATGTACAATCGATATCAATGATGAAGGCGAAGTAACTATCGGTTCTACTAATGGTGCAATGATTGAGTTGGCTAAGTCGCAGATTGAAAATCTGACTAGAGAATTAGAAGTTGGCGATATCATTACCGGTAAGATCGCTAGAATTACTGATTTCGGTGTTTTTGTTACGTTGATGCCCGGTAAAGACGGATTAGTAAGAAATGAGGAATTAGGCGATATAGAACAAGATGATGTGGAAGAAGGAAAAGAGCTTACCATATTAATTAAAGAAGTCGACCGTATGGGCAGGATAAATTGTTCACGGAGAGCTTTGTTTGGAGGCGATGATCAGCCACCTGTAAGAAATAGTTATAACCCTCCATCTAGATCGAATAATGGCCCTGGAAACCGTAGAGGAAACTTTAGGGATCGTAACAATCGGAATTCGGGTTCCCGACCTAGAAATAACAGATAATAGGACGGTTTAAAATGGGAAAGGTCAGAGTTCTAGTGACTGGCGCTACGGGCAAGATGGGGCAACATACTATTAATGCTGTTAATAGAGAGTCTCATTTAGACCTAGTAGGCGGAACCTGTTCTACTGACCGTGGTACTACTGAAATACAACTTGCTGATGGTACATCAGTGCCCTTAAGTACTGATTTGGAAACTTTATTAGATGTTACTAAGCCGGATGTTGTAATAGATTTCACAAATGCCCATGCTGTAATGTCAAATGCTGATACTATTATTTCTAAAGGCATACATTGTGTAATTGGAGCGAGCGGAATTAACCCTTCAGAACTCGTAACGTTAGAAAAAATGCAGATAACATATAGCGTTGGGGTTGCTGTGATTCCTATGTTTGCTATTGGAGCAGTTGTGTTGAAAAAATTAGCATCAGAGGCTTCTAAGTTTTTTGATTATGTTGATATTATCGAGGCCCACCACGAGAACAAAATAGATGCTCCATCTGGATTTGCAATGGATTTATCAAGAATGTTGAGCCAAGAAAAACGATACACACGCAATCAAGTTGAAGTTGAAAGTGTGCCTAACTCTAGAGGTGGTGAATTGAATGGAGTTAGCATACATAGCGTGAGGTTACCAGGGAGATCTGCTCACCATGAAATAATTTTTGGAGCATCTGGTCAGACTCTTTCTTTAAAGCATGATACATTGGATAGAGAGTGTTATATGCCAGGTGTGATTCAAACTGTTGATTACGTATGTGAAAACCAAAGTTTTGTTGTTGGTTTAGAAAATATATTGGGTATTTAAAATGGCAAAAAAAACTATTTCAGATCTTCATATAGCGGTAGTTGGAGCTACAGGAGCTGTTGGTACAGCGTTCTTGAATATATTAAAGGATAATTATTCGGATTTACCTCAATTAACTTTATTAGCATCGGCACGTTCTGCTGGAAATACTATAGAAGTAAACGGAGAATCATTGGTAATCCAAGAAGCTACTCCCGACTCTTTTGAAGGGGTCGATATAGCATTTATATCAGTTGATTCTGAAATAAGTTTAGCTTTGGCACCTCATGCAGTTAAAGCCGGAGCAATAGTTATAGATGATAGTTCTGCATTCAGAATGGATTCGACCGTGCCGTTGGTAGTACCTGAAGTTAATGGAAATGACTGTGAATGGCATGAAGGTATTATATCTATTCCTAATTGCTCTACTACTCCTTTAGTTATGGTGTTACAGGCGCTTAGAAAGTTAAGCGAGATAACCCGAGTTACAGCATCAACTTATCAATCTGTATCCGGAGCTGGGGCAGCGGCGATGAGTGCATTAACGTTAGAAAGCACTGACCTTATCAATGATAAAAATGTTAATCCTGAAAAAGACCAGATAGGGTTTAATGTAATACCTAGAATAGATGATTTTTTGGATAATGGCTACACCAAAGAAGAACAGAAAATGATTGATGAAAGTAAAAAAATACTACATTTGCCTAACTTATCTGTTTCTGCAACCTGTGCTAGAGTTCCTGTATATATTTCACATTCTGAGGCGGTGCACATAGAATTTGAAAATTCTGTAGATTTAAAAGCTATTCGCAGTGAATTGAGTGATTTTCCTGGGATAACAGTTATGGATGATCCTAAGAGAGACATATATCCGATGCCATATGATATCGAAGGGAAAGATGATGTATATGTGGGTAGAATACGGGAAGACACTTCTGTAGAAAATGGTATCGTCCTATGGATAGTTTCAGATAATTTAAGGAAAGGCGCTGCTTTAAATTCATTGCAAATAGCTGAAACTTTGGTGGATTTAGAGTTAGTATAAAATCACCTACGGCGCAACTTTAGATTGATATGATGATAATATCTGTAATTTGATGTACAATCGCAGAAATTAGTATTTTTTGGTGAGTGTAATGAGTGATTTAGGACGGCTGATTACAGCGATGATAACCCCTTTTGACGATAAAGGTGAAATTGATTATGAAGAAGCAGGTCATCTAGCGACCTCTTTGATAAACTCCGGAAGTGATGGAGTAATAGTATCAGGTACAACTGGCGAATCGCCGGCTTTGTCTAAAGAAGAAAAAATAAAATTACTCTCCGCTGTGAAAGAAGCAGTAGGGAATAAAGGTTCAGTGATAGCTGGTACCAGTAATAATAATACTTCAGAAAGCATTGAAATTAGTCAATCAGCAGAAAAAGCTGGAGCAGATGGGCTACTATTGACAGTTCCCTATTATAATAAGCCCCCCCAGCAAGGATTGTATGAACATTTCAAATTGATTGCCGAAAACGTTGATATACCTTGTATGTTGTATAACGTACCTAGTAGGACTAGTACAAATATGACAGATGATACAACTGTTAGGCTAAGCCATGTCGAAAATATTGTGGGCGTTAAAGAAGCAAGTAGTGATATGGCTCAAATTTGCAGAGTGATTGAGAATGCTAAACCTGGGTTCAAGGTTTGGAGCGGTAATGATGACGAAACATTTCATATCATGTCTATGGGAGGATATGGAGTTGTAAGCGTTCTGTCCCATCTAGTAGGTTCTCAAATCAAGAACATGATGGGGATGATTTTAGAAGGTGATATAGAAGCAGCAGCATCCGAACATCGGAGACTATTTAGTATATTCAAGATTATGTTTTCCGTATCTAATCCTATACCTGTTAAGCATTTTGTGAATCAAGCAGGGTTTAATGTTGGCGTACCAAGGTTACCTTTAGTATCTTTAACTGATGATGAAATTGAAACTATAGGTGCGGTTGTGTCTAACTATCAGATAGATATCAAACCTTAGCTTTTGTATATCCCTCTAAGGTTCTCAGGTAGCAGGATAGCAATCCTACGCATTATGATACCTGTAACAGAATTCAATATATCATTATTAACGTTCCCATCTATTACGGGTGGGGTAAATGCCGTCCCAATTTTGATATGGATGGTCTTTAGAGGCATCCATAACCTCCACGCCGGGAATCGATTAGTTCCAACAATACTGATTGGAAGTATGGGGCACTCAGATTTGAGTGCAAGATAACTAACTCCACTTCTTCCTATGATTAAGCTGCCATCAGCACTCGTAGTGCCTTCAGGGAAAATCACGACTACTTGATCTTCTTGTAATAATTCTATTGCTGATTTCATGCCAGATAATCCCACTCCCATTCGATCAAGTGAAATAACGTTTACACTCCGCATTAGGAAGCCAACAATTTTATTATGGAATAATTCTTTTTTCCCTAAGAAAAATACTGGTCTTGTGAAGATAGCTGCAATGTATGGTGGATCATTATAGGAGATGTGATTGGATACAGCGATTAATGGACCGTAGGGAGGAATGTTTTCTAATCCCTCAACAATGGTTTTGCTGAATAATTTAAAGCATAGACGGGCCAATCCTCTAAAGAAATAATATAGTACAGAGATTCGCCTCTTAGGTCGTTGCATAACGCACAATCAAATTAGCCACTGCTGTTTGATCCAAAGAATCTGTATCAATGATAATTGCATCGTCTGTGGCTGTTAAAGGTGAATTTTCACGGTTGGTATCTATGAAATCGCGTTTACGGATCTCTTCCATCATGTCAGGTAGGGTTGTAGGTGATCCCATTTTGATTCTATCGAGTATTCGTCTTTGAGCTCTTTTTTCGATACTTGCATCCAAATAGATTTTCAGGTCTGCGTTTGTTAACACTACGCTACCAATATCTCGTCCTACCATTACAATTCCATCGCTTTGATTCGCGATATCTCGTTGCTGTTTCACTAATAATTCTCGTACGATACTGATTTTTGATACATCAGAAACCGATTGCTCTATTAATGGGCTCCGTAATTCGGATTCAAGGACAGTGTTACCGATTTGTACTTGAGTGCCCATATTGTTCAATAATTGGATGGGGTTCTCAGTTATATGTTTTTCAATGATTGAATGATTGTTCAAATCAATTTTTGAGAAATATGTAAGCCATGCAACAGCTCTATACATCACACCAGTATCTAAATATTGAAAGCGTAAATTCTGCGCTACAATTTGGCCAACGGTACTTTTTCCTGATGCGACTGGACCATCTATGGCTATTGTTTGAATTAAAGAATCGCTGACATTTTGATGATTTTCCATATTTATTGACCGAAAACTAGTGAAATGTATTAAGTAATATCGGATAATTATAAATGAAACAGAAGAGCATAATCTATGAATTTAGTTGATATATTCGTACTAACAACCATATTAATAACGACATTTATTGGCTTCAAGAACGGGATCTTGAACATGATTGTTCCGGTTATCACAGTCATAATAGGCCTGTCATTTTCGAGTCGAATTTCTGGACCTCTTGGAGCTCTTGTCTCTAAAGTCATAGATCTTGGTGACTTTCAACAATATCTTGTGTTTGTAATATTTTTTATATTATTACTAGTACTCGGTACATATATAGCGAGATTTCTTAAGTCAGTATTAGTGTTGGTACCATTCGGTGGCTTAGTTAATCGGCTAGCAGGAGGCATTGCTGGTTTAGCAGTGGGATTACTTGTGTGTACGGGACTGATATCAGGGATACAATATTTTGGGTTTAGTACAGATGCGGAGATTTCTAAACCGATTGTTCAAGGAACTTCATCTGTTATGCAAACCACAAAAATTTTGCCAGCGGGTTGGGAACAAATAAATAGGATACAGTCAAATATAGAGTAAGTCTGATCATTAAAAGTGTAGTGAGGGAGTCTTTATGGTAATACAAGATAAATCGCGTGCATCTGAACAATTAATGGAAGTTGTGAATACTGAAGATGATGACCCAGTTTACCTACATGATAAAGTTTTGGTTCTCAATTTGAATTATGTTCCCATTAATATTAGCACTATGAAACGTTCACTGACCTTGATTAGCAAAGGCAAAGCAGAAATACTGGAATGTAGAGATTCTGCCTTGCATACAGTTACTCATGATGTACTTGCTCCGTCAGCAATAAGATTGAGTTACATGGTAAAGCGATCTTATAAGAATGGTCCTTGCAAACTTTCTAAAAAAGAGGTGTTTTTGAGAGATAATTACACCTGCCAATATTGCTCTAAGAAGAGTAATAAAATGACTATTGACCATGTGATTCCCAGAAAGCACAATGGGCCTAATACTTGGGAGAATGTGGTAACAGCCTGTTCTCCTTGTAATTTGAAAAAAGCGGCTAGGTCACCAGATCAAGCACAGATGAAACTTTTACGGGAGCCAAAGCCTCCTCAGCCCAACCCTTACAGGTTACTGCAGAATCAGACTTTACGAGATGAATGGAAGGTCTATATACCTTGGGACTGCTAAATTAATGCTTCGGGTGTGATGATTCCCTCAAAGTCATCGGTAGTTGCGGGGTCAATAATGTCCATATTTAGATAATCTGTCATATACATATAAGTTTGTTTAAGATGATGAGTGCTATGGCTTAGAATAATGGTCAATAGTTCTAGTACAGTCACTTCCCCTCCATAGTGAGCAGGTACGACCCTGTCGAAAGAATCGTAGTCTCCTGAATCCAAGAATGAGGAGATATGTGAGATAACTTCGTCCCCGTAAACTTTGATTTGCTCAGGAGTAATTATTTCTTTCAAGTTTTCGTATGAGGCTCGCATGTCGTCAGTGGACATACTTCCCGTCTTATGACTAGCGTATGCTAGTTCAGGGAAGGATATGATGTGTTTCATGTGGTCTAGTAGAGTTTGTGGGCGCCATGGCAAAATAGCTTCCAGTTGGTCATTACTGAATTGCAGAGATGCTCTTATGGATCCCCCTAGAATAGCAGTGTATTTTTCTTTAAGCCATTCTGTTTTAGCCGACAGATCTACTTTAGTTTTGATGTTCAATGTTGCTACTAGTTTCTTAGGGTAAAATCCTATAATTACTTCAGAATCGTTGACTATAGTAATTGGTGCTGACTTAATTCCTTTAGATTCAATCAGCGATGCTGCGTCTTTGTCGGAAGCAAGGTCAAAGTGAGTGTAGTCAATACCATGAGTTTTTAGGAACTCTTCCAGAGTCCTGCAGCTAAATCAACCAGGGTGAGTAAACACATCTACTTTCATTATTAAACCTCTATTTTAATTTAATCCTTCATTTGAGAAGAACATTTGTTCTGAATACGGGTTCTCTTCATTTAGGACGTGATAGGTATACATTTTATTCGCCCTGAAGTGTAATAACAGTATAGCGTTAGTTATTTCGTACCTCGGAGGCGTAACGTCGTATCCAGTCTTTTTTGCGAACCATTTTTTATAGCCTGTTTCAAAGAAACTTTCTAAGAATGGGGTCGGCTCTGCGTCATGGGAGCATTCTTCCAAGATCTCCAAAGGGGCATTTTTGCAGAGGACTTCAGGGTTTTCCTCTGCAAATCTTAAAAGTTCGTCTTCTTGGTCCCGGTCCATTTAGAGTTGCTCTGCAGTTTACAGGTTCAATTGTGGAACCATGTATCCTGTTAACTTGTTATAAATTTGTAATCGTTGTCTCTGGCAGTCAGCCACTACAACACGGTCATTTTCAGTATCGAAGCTGATACCGGTGGGTAGTACAAAAGACCACTCAGATTCAGTAGATTTAACCTCCCTACGTCGGCGAAGGTAGTCCGTGTTGGCTTCAATAGTCATTTCTGCCCATCTTGATAATTGTTGTGCATCCCCCGCTAAAGAGACAATGTAGTCTCCTTCTTCTGAGAATATATGAACTTTGCCCCAATGCATGTCGTTTGGAGCCCAGTCGCTAATATAAATATCTCCATTGCTATCAACTGCTACTGCAGTTGGATGGTCCAACTCGCCAAATTTATTACCATAGGAGCCGATAGATTTTTTGAAATTCCCATCAGTATCAAATAGTTGAACGCGATGATTTTTATGGTCAGCTACATATACGATGTTTTTTGAGTCAATAGTTATTCCCCAAGGCCTGTTTAGTTGCCCCGGTTCTGATCCTTCTTCTCCCCAACTAGTAATTAATTCCCCGGAAGGTGAGTATTTCCGAACTTGGCTAGCAAAACTACCAGTGATATATAAATTGTCTTGGTCATCTATAGTGATGCCGGCAGGTCCAAAAGTACCAGGTTCGTCAGATACAAAGAATTCGCTGATAAAGTTACCCTCTAAGTCGAAACTTAGTATTTTGTCCATATGTTCATCGGTCACATATAAAGTATTTGTGCTTGATATTGCTATATCAGTGGGCCAAATGAACTCCCCTTCTCCGTTACCGTATTTACCAAATTCTCCGGTGAAGGTTTCTTCTCCGTGTCCGCCGCCGAGCGTAATCATACTTACTCGGGCGCCAACTCCTGTTTTGTTCCATGGAACGTTACTTATTGTTTCTGCTCCTCGGTTTATCACATATGTAATACCGTTAGGACCGAAAGTCATTCCGCACGGATAATTGAATCCCATGCCTGACTGAGCACCTCTGCCTATAGAGTGACTGTAGTCATAAGTGCGACCATTTGCGGTTGTAGTTAACATTATAGTCTCCTAATACGGTAAGGCTTGAGCCTTACTTCATATAAGCTAATTTTTCAAAGTTACCATTTACTATGGGGTTAGCGTCTAGGCCGAACCAATCTTCAACCATAGTTGAATAAACACTTCTAAAGTCTACGTTTGGAACTACGTCTCCCTGCTCAAGATGTTCTGGTTTCATGCTTGGGAACTCGCCGTACTGACCACCTTTGATTTGGTCACCAAGAGCAAATGCTACTCCACCTGCGCCGTGGTCTGTGCCGGAGCCATTATCAATAACCCTACGACCAAATTCAGAGAACAGGAACATAATTACATTTTCGCTGGCGTTATGCTCTCTTAGGTCAGCAAAGAATGCGCGAATGCCTTCTGAAACGTCTTTCCAGAGTTTGTCATGCATCCCTACTTGGTTGGAATGGCTATCGAAGCTACCATGATCACAATAGAAAACTCTAGTTCCGAAGTTTGCCAAATGAACTTGAGCGATTCCTTTGAGTTTCTTAGCTATTGTACTATCAGGATATTCGACGGTCGAAGAATACATTTTAGGAGCATCTTTTAGAATGTCAGCACCTTCTAGAGTATCTAGACCTGTTTGTCCTAAGTAGTCCATTACAGCGCCTGTTCCAATTGTGGGAGAGTACATTCTTGCAAACCTATCAAGAATTTTGTTTCTTTGTTCGTTTGCTATACCTGGTAGAAGTCCATAGTTATCAAGGTCATCTACGCACGCTACTGGTACCCCAGGTAAAGCTAGTGCTCTAGGTAATGCTGCTCCGAAACTAACAGCTGTGAGAACGTTTTCTTTGTTAGGGTCTAATTCTCTAGTAACTTTACCTAACCATCCTTCGGTTCCAATCTTGTCTGGCTCGCATGTGTGCCAAATGTCCATAGACCTGAAGTGGGACCTAGGGGAATCTGCGTAGCCTACTCCATGGATTATAGCCATATCCCCTGCGTCATAAAGTTCTTTGATTGGAGCCATTTCTGGGTGAAACCCGATCTGGTCATCTATTTTAATAATTCTGTCTTCAGGAACTCCGACTACAGGTCTTGAGTCCCGATAAATGCCATCGGCATATGGGATTGTAGTGTTGAGATAGTCATTTCCTCCAGACATCTGGAGGACTACTATTACTGGATCTTTTTTTGTACTAGTCATTTCCTTCTCCTAACTTACGCGTATTGAAATTCTCTTAAAGATACAATTAGTTGTAACAGCTCGGTGATCCTGATTTCACAGTTGTCATCGCTGGAGCAGTCTAAGTCTCCTTCTTCTTGAGCATAAGCGATTAGTTCTGCTTTTGAGGCTTCTGTTACATCAAGCGGACCCATCAGATCGAGACAGGTATCTACTAATTGTTCGGGGCTAAGTTTCCCGCCTTGTTTAACTCTATTAATTATGTTCTGGACACCGGGTTTGCTGGCATCTCCAAACATGTCTGCAGTGAAGTTGATTCTTCTCATTAATGAACCGCTGTTGATCCATTCTGCCCCATAATGCCATCCTTCAACAGAAGGAACATTTAGTAAGTCTTGCCCCATATAACCATATTGGCGACTCATGTCTCCTAGGCCAGGGAATGGTTTTTCATAACCACCAACCATTCTAAGAGTGGAAACCACAATTTCTGCAGGATTTTTAATTTTTTCGAATCTTGCATTCTTGAAGAATTCTGAATTAAATAGCACTCTTAAAGTGTGTTTTATGTCATAGTCAGTTTCTATCAAAGCGTCTGCGAGAGCGTCAACGGCATCTTCATCTCGGGGAGGTGTTACACCCCATGCAGGTACTTGTACTTCGTCTGCAACGAAGAAGTTATATAGATGTCTCGCTAGGAATTGTGCTGTTGCTGGCTGTTCCAAGATAATTCGAATGATGTCATCACCATTGAAATTGCCTGTTTGTCCTAAGAAGGTCTTTTCGCCATCGTCATGAAGCTCTGGCTTGTATATAAAGTCTTGATCATGTCGGCCAACTGGTCCTCTTGGGAGCATTAATTCGTAGGTCCAACCTGTAAATGCTCTAGACGCCTCTCTTACATCTACTTCTGTGTAATTTCCTACTCCCATTGAGAATAATTCGAGTAGCTCTCTACCCCAGTTTTCATTCACAGCAGTAGCAGTGTTTTCAATATTGTCTAAATAAAACAACATTCCTGGACTTTTAGCAGTGGCTATCAGGATGTCTTCAAATTTCCCCATCCCAATCTCTTTGAATTCGTGAATTCTTCTGTTTTCATTTTGGTAGTGGTCAGTTTTGGCTACCCCAGTAGGGATAAGCATGTACCAGAACAAAGCTAGTTTTTCTTGAAGAGGCCTTTTTGAGGCTATCATAGCTTGTAACCATTCTGCGCTACCGAAGTTTTGGATTGTGCCGCTTCTGAATGCCCATGGTTGGTATCTCATGATTTCCCATCGGTCTACGGCGGGTTGGCTATCAGGATCTAAGAGTTCTTCCACAGTGGCTTCGTAACCAACTTTAACTCTTTCTTCTAACTCTTCTCTTGTAGCTCCAAAACCGGCCCTTCGCATCAGATGGGCCATTAATTCTATATCTGCTGACATATTGACTCCTCCATACATATCATCTCATAGATTCTAGTCTCGCGATTTTATCGTAAAAAACGGAATTTGTACATGTGATTTGATGTTTGTGTGGATTTAATAGCAGGCTAGTTGGTGGGCGATCCTGGACTCGAACCAGGGACCTACGAATTATGAGTTCGGTGCTCTAACCAGCTGAGCTAATCGCCCGTTTATTTGCCTGTTGTTATTAGAAAGAACATTGTACCAGTTACTATTAACATATCAAACTAAATGCCTAGATTTTTCTTGTAGTCAGGGTCCCAATTAGCAAGCGTTTTTGCTTCTAATCGTTGTAGGGGGTCAAATGTAGCAGATGGCTCTCTATCTCCTGGTATGTCTGCTATGAGACCTTGTTCATATAGCGAGTCAAACTCTTCATCAGATAAACCAAGGATTGTTTTTAGATAGTATTCGTTATGTTCTCCAAATTTTGGAGCTGGCTTTGTGATGTGTAAAGGATGGTTGCTTAGCTTATAGGGTCTGCCAAGAAACATTCTAGTTCCCATGTTTCTGTCTGAAGGATACTCCACTTTCTCTATAAAATTTCTTGATACGAAATGTTTGTCATAATGTATGTCTTGGCTGTTAATAACAGGGCCTGCTGCTATACTGTTTTCCTGCAGTAAATGCATGATGTCATATTTGTCCTGTGTTTGAGTCCACTCACTTAGGATAACATCTATCTCATTATGATTTTTTATCCGATCGTTCAGATGGATGAATTTGGGATCTTTGGCAATTGCGGGTTTATTGATCAGGGAACATAGTGTTTGCCATTCTTCGTCACTATCAACCGAAATTGCGATCCATTGGTCATTTCCTTTCGTTGGGTAACAGTTTTGAGGAGCTCTAAACGGACTTTTATTCCCGATTCTGTCTGCTTCTTGCCCATTCAACTGGGCGTTTAGCAAATATTCGGATATAAACATTACTCCCGTTTGATACATTCCGATATCTATCCATTGCCCTTTGCCTGTTTCACTCCGATATTTTAAGGCTCCACCCAGTGCAAATAATGCTGTCCAAGTTGCCAGGAAGTCTACAAAAGAAGCACCAGCTTTAGAAGGAGGCCCATTTTCATATCCGGTTAGGTTTGCCATTCCATGACTTAGTTCAGCTGTAGTGGCTTGACTTGGATAGCTGGAATACGGCCCATCTCCGTGTCCATATCCAGTGTTGCTGACCATAATTATGTCAGGCTTGAGTTTTTTAAGATTGGGATAATCTAATCCCCACCCCTTCATTACTCTAGGGGTGAAATTTTCCATGACCACATCACTGATTTTAACCATTTCTTTAAACAGTTCTCTTCCCTCAGGATCTGCCATATTAATCACTAAAGAGTTTTTCCCTCGGTTGATAAGGTTGAAAGTAGAAGGTCTGTTCCACCAGTCTTCTCCGTGATCGTTGTCAGCGAAAACCCCTGCGTACCCGCCTGTTCTGGTTACGTCAGGGCGAGAAGGACCTTCGATTTTGATGACTTCTGCCCCTAGGTCCGCTAAATGTCCGCCAGCGTAAGGGAGTGCAAATACGTATGTGGAGTCTAATATCCGTAATCCTTCTAATGGGCGAGGGTTAGTCATTTATACAACTCCTATTTGCCGGAGTTTCACCAATTGCGCGGCTGTAAATTCTAGATTGTCTATATAAATTTCTTCGTTATGTTGCCCTAGTGTAGGTGCTGGGTACCTCATTTTGAATGGGGTGGCACTATATTTGAATAATTCAGCCGGGACATTTACTTTTCCGAAATATGGATGCTCGATCTCATGGTAGAATCCTCGTGACTGTAATTGTTCACAGTCATTCAATTCCGTTGCAGTTTGGGCTACTCCAAATAACATCCGAGCCTCTGAGGCCTTCCTGAATAATTCCCATTTTCCTTTGTTTTTCATATAACTCTCCACAATATTGTCGAGTTCAGAACCGTGGGCTATTCGCTGTTCGCGTATGGCAAATTTTGGTTCAAGCAATTCTGGAGATTCGAAAAAGTTTGCTATGTCTTCCCAGGAAGCACCACCTCCGGTTTGCCATACTACCCAACCGTCTTTTGTTGCTTGTGCGGCTTGTTCGGAGTTGCTACCTTCGGCTTTTCTCCTAGTTTGGGTTCCTCCCATAAATGGGTATATTGACTGAGTTGCCATCATTGTAGAAGCGACGCATTCTGTGATAGAAACATCTATATGTTCTCCAATACCGGTAAGGCCACTTTTAAATAGTGAGATACTAGTTGCTCCGGCCCCAAATAGCCCTCCTTCATATTCAGCTTGCATACCTGCGTGCTTTAGTGGCTGTTGGCCTTGTACACCACTAATGCTCATGATTAAGCTCATCGCATAGTTGATTAGTTCGGAGGCTTTAAAATTTTTGTAAGGCCCCGTCTGACCGAAAGGGGTAATAGACGTCATACTTAACTTAGGATTGATTTGCTGCAACGTAGGAAGGTCTAGCCCTAATTGTTTCATGAAACCCGGTTGAAAACTTTCAATGATGAGATCTGCTCTTGAAGCTAAATCTTTGAAAATATTTTTGCCAATCGATGTTTCAAGATTGAGAGTGATACCTTTCTTGTTGAAGTTATGAGTGAAAAAAGATAGGCTTTTTTCATAGTGAGGATCATTTTCGAAGAATGGGCCCTGAGTTCGTAATTTAACTCCGTTGATGGGTTCTATTTTTAAAACATTAGCTCCATAATCAGCAAATAGTCTAGCGCAGAAGGAGCCTGATACATCTTCACTGACGTCTAGTATAGTGAGGTTTTCGAAAACATTGTTAAGCATTAGTTTTTTTTCAGTTATTGTGGATTCTTTGCCAATCGAGACAGGATTGTATCTGAACTATATCTTTAAGGCAACTTAATAATTAAGTACAATCAGTAAAGTGAAAAATGAGCCATAGGAGGAAGGAATGGTCAGAGATAACAGAGTAAAACAAGTAATGAATTCTGGAGGTTTAGCTTTAGGAACATATGTAGGACTCGCTGATCCCCAAATTGTTGAAATAATAGGATTAGCTGGATATGACGCTGCGTTCATAGATATGGAACACACAACTTGGGATTTGTCCACCATAGGAGAAATGATTAAATCTGCGGATTTGGTAGGAATTACTTCTGTCGTGCGAGTCCCTGGGAATGATGAAAATTTAATCCTTAGATTATTAGATATGGGAGCTGAAGGGATCATAATTCCTCACATTGAAGGCTTAGAGGGAGCTAAACGGGCAGTTGATGCTGTTCGTTATCCACCTATGGGTACTAGAGGTGCAGCTGGTAGTAGCAGAGCTGCGAGGTTTGGCACGGTCAAATGGGAGGAACACGTAAATACATCGAATACGCAAATTTTGTTGTCCGTAATGTGTGAGGACGATAAAGGGATTAGTGAAATTGAACAAATAGCAGCTTTAGATGGTATAGATCTTGTGTCGATTGGCCCTACTGATTTTTCTGAATATATGGGTATAAGAGATCCAAAAGATGATAGATTGAGAGGAAAGTTGAATGACTTAGCAGAGGCTGTTAAGGCTGTCGGTAAAGCTAAGTTATCAGTTCCAATGCATCATCCAGCCTTGCCTTTGGACGCTAATGACTTGCTCTCACTTGGTGTGGGATACACACATGTTGGCCCTCCTCCCGGATCGATTTTATATCAATCATTGGCTAGCAGACTGAAAGAGATAAGATGAAAATCATAAATAAGTGTTAACTCGTCTATGAAGCTAATATTCGTTTCTAGTCTATTGTTCGTGATTATGTTGGGAGCTTGCCAAGTTGATGAAGTTGATTCATACAATTGGGGAGGTCGTTTAGGGAACTCTGTTCAAATAGGAGTTGATATCATATCTGTTGATATTGCAGATACTCCCGAATTGCGAATGATTGGCCTCTCTGAGCATGAACGATTAGATGAAGGTAGCGGAATGCTTTTTGTTTATTCTAAGGCAGGGTCGCGTGCTTTTTGGATGAAAGGAATGGAATTCCCGTTGGATATTATCTGGATAACATCAGATTGTAGAATTGGTAAAGTTACGGAAAATGTTCAAGTTCCCAATTATGAAAATGTAAATGATACGGGTTATAGGACATATGAATCTGATGGTCCAGTTCAATTTGTCCTGGAAGTCAATTCAGGGTATGCCGATGAACACAACGTGAGAGCTGGAGACGCTGTGGTGTTTTTGGGTCCGTTGACCGAGGATTATCAATGTTAGAAAAGTGCAGGTAAGAATGAAAGTTTTAGTTTCTGGGTCGTTAGCTTATGACAGGATTATGGATTTTAGTGGAATATTTAGTGACCATATACTCCCGGATAAATTGGATGATATAAATGTGAGTTTTACTGTAGACAACTTGACAGAAAACTACGGAGGTACTGCTGGGAATATCGCATATGCGCTGCAATGTATGGGGGAAACTCCAGTTTTACTGGCGACTCTTGGGTATGACCACCATCGATACTCAGCTCGGTTAGAAGAACTTAATATAGATACAACGTATGTGAAGCTTATTGAAGATGATGCGACTTCATCTGGTTTCGTAACGACAGATAGTGATGGTAATCAAATTACAGCATTTAACTTAGGAGCAATGAAATATGAGTGTGATTTCACTGAAAAGGCAATTAACTTCGAAGATACAATAGCTATCATTGCCCCAGGAAATATCCAAGATATGGTTAGGTTATCTGAGATATATCATGAACACCAAGTCTATTCTATATTTGATCCCAGTCAATCTCTTCCGGTTTGGAATGGGGAAGACCTAAGAACTGCAATAATGCAAAATGATATTACTATAAGTAATATGTACGAATTATCATTAATTGAAAACATTACGGGTTGGAGTACAGAACAATTTGTTGAGCAAGCAGGTACAGTAATTACAACAAAAGGACAAGCAGGGTCTGAGATTTTTTATGAAGGCTCCAGAATTAGTATTGATTGTGTAAATGCTGAGCAAGTGATTGATCCAACAGGTGCTGGAGATTCATACAGAGGAGGTTTGTTAAAAGGTTTAACCCAAGGTTGGTCCCTGATGGATAGCTGCAAACTTGGTGCTGTTGTTGCAAGTAAAGTTGTGTCAACTCGAGGCACTCAAAATTATTCCATAACTTTTGAAGAAGCTTATAGAAGGTTGGCTGAGTGATAGGGTTCTAGATTAATGTTGTTATCAAGTTATTTCAGATCGCTAGTGAATCGTTATAAACTTGGATCTAGTAAAGATAGCATGCGTGAAACTTTTCCACATAACGCTAGATTTTTAGTTATACCTCGTCGAAATGATAGTTCATATGGAAAAGGTGATGTAGTAGTATTCCAAGATTTGTCTGATGGAAGTATAAATCTGGTAAAAAGAATTATCGGCACTCCAGATGAGGATATTGTTGTTGATGGTAAAGAGTACTTCCTGGGTACAGATGAATATTTCGTCATTGGAGAATCGCATGGTCATGTCTCAGGATATATTCCATATGATAGTCGGTACTTTGGCCCAATATCTGTTAACTATATTATCGGTAGAGCTTGGTTTATGTATTGGCCGTTAGGCAGAATAGGTAGAGTTTCCTAGAAATTCCAGAAATTACCGACCTGACATACCAAGTCTACAGAGTGGATTGATTCAGCTTCCCATCCAACCATATTTATCCAGTCTTCAAAATGTTGTTGTTCAGCTGCTTCGCATTCTGAAACGATTTTGCCGCTATCTAGATCAGCGTAGACTTTGAGGATAGTCGTCCTACGATCAGGTCTCCATTTGGCGACACCTGCCAATTTTGATTTGAATTGTTCTTCAGTAAGTCCTGGAACATTGTGTATTGCCATGAATCTTGCCATTGTTTTTCTCCTCTAATCTTGTGGTGGCACAAAAGGATACGGTATATCTTTGCCGCCACGTATGGGTAATACGACAGTTGCGGTACCAGGCATACTTTCAACTCCATCTTGTGTCTTCATTCCAATTTCCAATTCGATGATACCCATGCCGTCTTTCTCAGTTTTGTCGACTACAGTGCCCCACATTATTAGCACGTCATTAGGGGTCAACATTGCACGATGTTCGAATCTAGCTTTCCAAGGCCAACCTCCTGGTGATACCCAATCTTTCAAAAATTGAGGGACTACAGATTGTTTCCATGACCCATGAACTAAAATGGTTGGATTCTTGTCATGATTTAACGCAAAGTCTAAATCGTAGTGAATTCTGTGGAAGTTTTCTATACTAGCTGACCACCTGAAAAGATGAGTTGGGGTTTGCCTGTATATGTATTTAGGGAGCTCTTGTCCTACTTCTACATCGTCATAATAAATTTGTTGTTTGTTTCTAATCGCCTGATCATCGGGACGTTCATTATGTTTTATAATGTCCTCAGGGTCCATATTTAATAAGTCATCAACTGTAACCATATTATTACCTCTAATCAATTATCGTCTGATCGTTGTTGCGCGTGTTATACACAATAGATGATCATCTTGGTTGTAGAATTTTGTTTCTCTAGTTATCAATAGAAAAGCATTTCCTTCTCTGCCCACTCGTTCTCGGATATCGGAGTATCTATGTTGGAATTTGATTCTGTCTCCAATTGAAGGATATTCATATAATTCAAGTTCATTACCGCCGTTGACCACGCGTACTAGATCAGTTGGCACATTAGGAAGTTCTCCGAACTTTTTCACCGATCCTATACCATCAGAGAAAGGATTTTCTTCAAAAGCCTGAGTTACAGGATCGCCTCCACCTAAAGGTATTCGGCTGCTCATGTAAGAGACCATGATAGGGGGTACAGTTAGTTGGCCAAACCTACTACTTTTTGCCCATTCTTCGTCCCAATACATTGGATCTGGATCCATTAACGCTTGGGCAAACCGTCTAAGATATTCTTGGTCTACCACTCCCATCATTTCTACCATTTCACCTTCAACACCAATCATTGATTGGACTTCCGGGGTCATTTTTGATTCTGCTGGTGTATTACTCATAATAATTCTCCGTTAGGTATTTATTTATAGAGGTAGGCTGATTTCTTGCCCAGTCTGCCAGCTTCTTGTGACTGCTTCTGTGAATTCCATGTAGTGAACTCCGACGTCAAATGGAGTCCGCGTAACTGGTTCAGTTCCTCTTACGGCATTGATGAATTCTTCCTCTACTCTCCAATAAGCTTGCTTTGATTCAGGGTTTTCCATTGCTTCTAAAGATTTATCGCCCCGTTTCCCTGCGAAAACGTTTAATTGATTATCTACTTTAACAGTACCTTCACTCCCATATATCATAACGGAATTACCAGAAGATAATCCTGTTACGGTGCTAAAGCTCAGTCTCGCTTGTGCACCATTCGCCAGTCTTGCTAATATATCTATATGATCCGGGATAGTAATTCCTGTATAGTTACCCGAATCGTCTTTGCGTGCTGGTACATTGATTGTTGCCATTGCGGAGACGGATTGAGCTTCTCCAACCCATCTGATCATTGCTTCGTACCAAATACCCATGTTCATTATATTGAAACCACTGAATTTGCGTTCGTTTCTCCAATGTAATGGAGCATCGCAGTCTATGAAGCCTGGTTGCAAGGACTCAACGTGTATGGCTAGCAATTTACCTATATAGCCATCATTAACAAGTTCACTAAGTAAATTATCTACTTTAAATGATAGAGGAGAGGGTACGATTTGAGCAACCAGATGAGGATTTTCTTTGGAAGCAGCAAGCATGTGATGAGCGTCCTCTGCTGTAGCAGCCATTCTAGCTTCACATAATACATGTTTGCCGCTTTCCAAAGCATTAATTGTTATTGTGGAGTGCATATATGGCCAGGTACCAATGCAAATAGCATCGATATCGGGATCCATAAGTAATT
This sequence comes from uncultured Dehalococcoidia bacterium, assembly GCA_964343075.1. Classification (GTDB taxonomy): domain Bacteria; phylum Chloroflexota; class Dehalococcoidia; order Lucifugimonadales; family UBA3495; genus UBA2588. Next base: position 101,503 of record CAYFGT010000002.1, read on the forward strand.
GCTGCCAATCCCCGTAAACCTTGGGGATATTGAATTGGTCCGCTACGACGTTACCGGATTCAATAGATCTATTGGCTACAGCTACCAATTCCACGTCATCTATTTTTTGGAATCCAGGAATGTGGCGATCTCTCGTGTTGCGCCCAGCTCCTATTAACCCTACTCTGACTTTATCTGCCATTGTGTACTCCTATGTGATCTAATCTATAACAACGGCATTATATTGCAGGCGAGGGGCCGGAGTCCATGTTTATGGCAGTTTCTTTAGGGTTCCTGCTCGCAAAGATTTGAATAGACCTGACTGTATTCCAGCAACGATAGCGCCCGATAACATAGTGAATATTACAATAGAAGTTGCCGTAGAGAATCCGTCTCTGTATATGTTTTGATACTCTGCTAAGGATTCTATGCGTAAGGTTTCAAGAATACTTGCTGCTGGTAAGGCGAGAGCCATCACAGTTGCTGATATCGTTGAACCTATGGTATGTCCTAATTGCCTATCCATTTCAAGAGTTCCAGATGCAAATGCAGCATCTTCTTCTAGATTGTTCATCACGTTTGCATTGGAAGGACTATTGAATGCGTGGGTCCCAAGGAATGCAATCATTAACAATAAGGCGATCCCCCATACAGGGACCATGTTTGAAAATATGGCTAAACTGCCTATCCCAATTACTATTAAGAGTAATGACCCTGGTCTTAACCACGGTGGATCATTTTTATCAAATATGAAGCCAGCTAAGATTGGAACAATTAATCCTAATGACTGCCCAGGGACCAACACCCACGAAGCAACCAAAGGTCCATATCCTCTTCCCTCTTGTACCAGAATAGGTATGAGTACCACAGTACTCATCATGCTCATATGGAATACAAAATCACTAAAAACAGCCATACTGAAACCAGGGCGTTCTTTAAAATAACTGAATCTAAAGAATGGTGCCTGATCGTTTCTTTGCAATATAAGGAAACATACTGTCAGCCCAACAAAACATAGGATGATCGGCAGTTGGAGATTCATTGATGTTAGATTTACTCCAGAGCTTAAATCAGACCATAGAGTATTTATACCAGAGGTAGTATTTCTGAACCAGCCGGATGCGTTAAGTGAGATTACTAGTGCAATTATCATTGCACTGAAAAAGAAAGCAGTGAAATAGTTTATCGATACTGTTTTAGATTTGTCAGGTTTTAGGTAGTCAAATTTAATCAGCCCTCGTACGTTCCACAAACACCATAATCCTATTGGGAATCCTGTAAAGAACACTAGTCTCCAACTACTCCATTCTAATAACGGTCCAAAAGCCATCATCCCAAGTAATGTGCCTGCTCTTGCCGCTATGATCGGTATAGAATAAGCTTTTCCACGTTCATTAGGTGCGAAAGTGGCTGTTAAGATTGGGTTTGCTGTTGCTGTGATCATTGCAGCACCTAATCCAATGAACCCGTTCCATATTATTAAGAAGTAGATATCAGGAGATATTGCAGCTAAACCAGATGCTACGGTGATTAGAATACCTCCAATTATGAATATAGGAGCATAGCCATGTTTTTGTCCCAGCTTAGCAAAAAGCAGTACTGTACTACTTAATATTAGCAGGCGAATAATTACCGTCCAGCTAGCTGTTATGAGGTCTGTTTCATAAAAGTCTTTGACGGTTGGTATAGTCAATGCCACAGGTATTGTAGAAATCTGTACAAGTAATTGACTAGCGGCTAAGGACCGTAAAACTGCTTTTTTTTCGGTGGTAGAACCTAACGCCTTGAACGCCGCAACGATATTTAAGCTATCAAAGAGTTTCCTGAGCATCATATATCCAGAACTGAAATAATTAGAAACCAACAGTATCACAGGATGTCACTTTTGTATATGTTGGTGAGTTAAAAAAGTAGCAATTATCAGCAATTATCGAATTCTTCGTTGGTCTCGATAATTCGGGCTAATAATGGGGAGCCAGTCTACAACCATGCTGTCTACTAGTCGTGATGCGATTCTTGCTTTTGAATGCTCTAATTCATCTAGACTCAGAGAGGAAGTTATTATGGTTGGCATTCGAAGTTCATGTCTATGAACGATAATCTGGTAAAGTTTCTCTTCCGCCCAAGGAGTACTACTCTCTCCGCCTAGGTCATCTAATATTAGAATCTCACTTTCTTTCAAAGATTCAAATACAACATCGAAATTAACGTTAGTTGTAGGAGAAAAACTTGCTCTCAGATAGTCTAATAAATTAGGTACGAAGGCGTAATAGACTGACTTCCCTGCACGTTCAAGTTCATTCGCTATCGATATCGCTAAATGAGTCTTACCAGAGCCGTTTGGGCCTGTTAATAGGATCCATCCTTCAGGATTTTGAGCGAATGTTTTACATCCAGTTAAGGTCTGCTGCAAAGCATTTTGTTGTTCTCGATTTGAATTTGAATTACCTGATGGATCAAAATTTCCAAAGGTCATTCTAGAGGCCATTTGTTTAGGTATTTGGCCAATGTTTCCGGTGCTTTGATTAGTTTTGTTGCCTACTTCGACTAATTGAGAAAATGCTCCGTTTGGACGTAACTTGAACGCTATAGAATCTTCAAGAGCATCAAAAGGATATCGTACTGTAAAGACTGTTGGCAGTTTATAATTAAATCTATGATTTAGAATTTGAAGCAGTTTTTCATGAGCCCATGGAGTGGAGGAATTGGTATTTAGATCGTCTAATACTAGAAATGATACAGATTTGATTTGCTCAAATAAAGAATCATATTGAGAGTCTGTATCAGGAGCAAAAGCAGATCTCAAATGATCCAATAATTCTGAAACAGATATGAAATAGGTCATTATCCCGCTGTGGATTGCTTTGTTCGCTATACACGCCGCTAAATGGGTTTTCCCAGAATTATGTGATCCAGTAAATACTAGCCAGCCGCTAGGATTGCTGGCATAAGTTTTGGAGATTGATAGCGCATTTTCGAACAAGTCTGTACGTTGTTCATTGTTTAAATGTTCTAGAGATGTGGTGTCAAAATTTATCGAAGACAAAGGACCTAAATTGCTCAGGGTTTGTAGGGTGGCAAGCTTGGTGTGGGAGTTCTTGGACTCTTGGCAAACGCATTGGAATGCAACACCAAAGTCTGGATGACCGAAAGGGAGTTGTTTACTAACCCATCCGATGTCCTCGCAAATATCACAGTTTACGATTTCAGGGCTTTCTATTTCTGAGACGTCTGTATTCGTCAATGTACTTGTTATTGTCAGTCGCTTCAGTATGTCGCCTAAACTTTCCATTTTTCTTACCTTCTAATTTCCATCTAGATAATATGGTGTTTATATACCGCCAATGGTTTTTTTCGCCTGTAACAGCTATGTTAAAGGCCTCAGAGATCCATTCTGGAGGATACAATGTTTCCGCCTCTTTAAGTTCTTCAGACACCGATGGTGTTATAGTACCAATGTGATTCTCATAAAGTCGATATATATTAATTGGTTGTTCTCGGGGCTCCGGGTTTTCGACAAGCTCCAGACGCTGATCTGGTTCAGATAGATGTTCTTTAGTTTCGAAACCTAAGCGCTCTGCGGTTTTCAGCCAGTTTGATATACAAGCTATGTAATACACAGTAGTTGATACTGGATGCTTTTTCTGTAATTCTATTATTACTCTGTCTTCTAAAGCTACGTTTATTCCCATACGTATACTATGTTTGTTGAAGTATAGACCTCGGTTTAATGTTTCATTGTCGATCAGTGAATGTTCCTCTACAGGTACTGGATTATTGTCGTCGATGATAGATAAGAGAGTTAGGCATACTTTGAGGGCCCTTATATCCGATATATTGGTTATAAGGTGATTGGTTAACTCGCTTCTGGAGTGATAAGGGTTCATTTAGCTACGGACTCTGGATTCTTGGTAATGAGTTAAATCTGACATAGTTTTCATTAAATACCAAATTCATACTACCTGTTGGGCCGTGCCTATGTTTGGAAACAATAATTTCTGCTATTCCTTTTGGATACGGTTTATCAGGGAACATGCTGTCCCACTCTGATTCGGTGTAGTATACGTCTTCTCTATATATGAAAAATACGACGTCAGAATCTTGTTCTATAGAGCCTGAGTCTCGTAGATCTGATAATTGAGGCCTATGGGATGGTCTATTTTCTATGACTCTGCTTAATTGGGATAATGTTAATATAGGAATATTCAAATCTCTTGCCATACCTTTAATTGACCTAGATATGTGACTAATTTCTTGTACTCGATTTGTAACTGCAGAAGCTGATGTCCCTTGTATAAGTTGTAAATAATCTATAACTAGCATGTCAAGGCCATGTTCTAGGGCTAATCGTCTACTTTTTGTTTGCATTTCTAGGATAGATTGAAAGGGAGTGTCGTCAATAAATAAGGGAATGTCTGATAACTGTCCTATGGAATCTGTAATTCTTTGTTCGTCAGCTTCTGTAACTAGGCCTAAACGTAATCTGTGCGCATCCACTTCCGCTTCAGATGCTAACATTCTCATGGCGAGTTGTTCTCGACTCATTTCAAGACTGAAAATACCTACTTTGAGTCCATTTTTAGCGGCGGTCACAGCCATGCTCACAGCAAGAGAGCTTTTACCCAGTCCTGGTCTCGCTCCTAACACTACCATATCCGATCTTTGCAATCCTCCCAACAACTGGTCAAAGTCTTCGTAGCCGGTCATGATAGGGCCAGATGAAATGTCTAATTCATCAGCAAAAGTAGCTCGGTCTTCTAAATATTCATCAAAGATCTGTCTTAGTGGAGCGAATCCTCTATTAGTTGCAACGTCACTTATTTGGAATATCAAGTCTTCTGCTTGCCTGATAGATACATCAACGTCTTCATTGTCTGCATATCCGATAGCTGAAATTTTAGTTGCTGCATCTATAAGTTGACGCATTTTAGAAGCTCTGGATATGAGGTTTGCATAATATTCAGCATTGACTGAGGTTGGGGTTATCGCGATTAAGTGGCTTAGATAGGCCATTCCTCCAACTGTGTCTAAATGATCGTTTCTACTAAGTTCTCTGGATAATGTTATCTGATCTATTACTTCACTTCTTTCGATTAGTTTCGTGCAGGCAGCGAAACAAAGACGATTTTTTTCTCTGTAGAAATCATCAGGATTTATGCGATGCGATACTTTGAGAAAAGCATCGCTGTCTATCAAAATCGAGCCTAAGACGGCCTCTTCGGCTACTATATCATGTGGCAGAAGTTGTTCTGCATACATGACTATTCTTCAGAAGTGGCTATAATTTGGATGTCAGCGGTTATTTCGTTTGCTAGTCTTAAGGTGACGTTGTAATCTCCAGGCTCTCTAATTGCTTCCATAACATCTAATAGTCTTCTTTCAATTGTCCTGCCCAAGATTTCACTCAGTTCATCTGCGACTCTAGTACCAGTAATAGCTCCGTAGTATCTGCCTGTAGGAGTAACTCTTCCAGAAATCTCTACTGAAGTACCTTCAATCAATTTGGCAAGTTCCGCCATTTCTTCGGTTACTTTGATTCTTGCAAGATCTCCTGCGTGCTTGATTTTGTGCAGTCGCTTTAGGGCGTCTTGTGTAACTAATTCCGCATATTTCTTAGGGATTAGGTAGTTTCTAGCGTAGCCGTCTGCTACATTTTTTATTTGTCCTGCTTCGGCTGTGCCTGGCACATCTTGTAAAAATACTACTTCCATACTCGAACCTTCATGAATTTATGAGGTATCATTATACATTAATGAATAAGAAAAGTGGGAATTACACTGATTTCACACATTTCATAACAACACATGGCCAAGAGAAATGAATATCATCATCTTTAAATGTGATTTGGAATGCTTCCTGCGTTTCGGGGCTAGCCTTGATAAATTTTTGTTGTAAATATTCACTGAATGTTTTTGAGACTCCAGTACGACCTACCCAGCTACTAAATACTAGATGAATTCTAGTTAATTGACTGGTTTGTGTATTAAATCCATACTCGTTTATAAGGCCATTTATTTCGGAAATTCTCCGATTCCGGATATGAGATGGGTCTCTTTCCTCTTCGATTTCGTTTAACCAGTGGTCTAAATGATCATCTTCTGGGCTGATACTGTCTGCTAAGATCATGATGCCACCAGGTTTTAGAATTCGGGCACATTCTTTAATGTACTGTGAAAATTCAGGAAAATGATGCCCAGCTTTTCGACAGGTTACCAGTTCTATAGAGTCGCTCATTAATGGGATTTTTTCAGCTACGTTTTGGATGGCGAAGATATTTGTGGCATTCGTATAGAGACATGCTTTGATTGTCTGATTAAGCATTGGGCGAGTAGGGTCGCTCGCAATTACTGTTTGTGAAAATCTGGAGATACTCAGAGCTGTGAACCCCGCTCCTGTGCCTACATCAACAGAGGTTTTGAAATAATGTCCTGAGAGCATGTTTTCGATAATATCTAAACTATCGTCACGGACATGGACAGAACTTTGAGCATAGGCTTCGGCGTTTGTGCCAAATATTTCTTGAGCTTTAGATCTTGTCATAATATTTTCAGTTATTAAGCAGGTAAATTCTGATGCAATAATACAGTAATACTAAAAACAACGTTATTATTGACCCGATCAGTAGTTTTATTAAATTAATTTTGTTCATATTAGTCAGTCATTAATTTTTTTAATTTGGGTACGTCAACATAAAAATAATTATAGTATTCTGAAATAACTGTCCAGAAACCATCATTATCGGTTTGGCTGCCATCTACTTCCCCGAACCACATAGGTAATTGAGATTGGAGATCTTCTAATACACTTTGGCCGTGAGTTATCAAGTGTTCGATTCCATCGTTTGTAATTACATATTTCTTGCTAGAGGTAGTTGTTAACATGTTGCGATCGAGAAGTGATTTGATACAAGTACGGATCCTATCAGGCATACTCGCACTTATCTTTGATTGAATTTGAGAGCTTACACCTTTTACTATTATCTTGTCTGCTATAGTAATAATGTCTTCATAGGATTGGCCTTCTTTGGGATGATTTAACGCGTTGTAATTAAGTACAAACATTTCATAATGTTTATTCATTTTCTTACCGTCTAAGATTTTCTTTATAATCAGCGATTATGTCTGATTCCAAGTTTGTGATCATGGTTAGCAAAGAGTTCCTAAGTGGTCGGGGTGATAGGATTTGAACCTACGACCTCCTGTTCCCAAAACAGGCGCGCTACCCCTGCGCTACACCCCGATAAATGGTACCCCCGGAGAGGGTCGAACTCTCGTCTCAGGCTCCGGAGGCCAGCGCTCTATCCACTGAGCTACGGGGGCCTAGAGCTATTAAGAATACCATGGCTCTCAGATACAAACAAGAACTTTGATTTTGTGTGCGTAGACAAAATAACTTACTGAATATAGACTAGATTTGATTTAAGAGGAGGGTATCATGCCAAATTTTGAACCAGAACATTTAGAGAAACTAGCTTTTGCTATCTACGTCGCAAAGGGTACTCCAGAAGAAGAAGCTAGCGTAGTAGCATCTCACCAAGTGAAAGCGAATTTAGTTGGACATGACTCACATGGAGTAATTCATATTCCTGAATATTGCGAACGGATTGACAAAGGGCACATAGTCCCAGGAGCTGCATTTGATATCTTGAGTGAAACCGACTCGACAGCAGTTATTGATGGTAATTGGGGCTTTGGATTTGTCGTCACTGAGAAAGCTATGAAAATGGCTATCGAAAAATCTAAATCCACAGGAGTTGCTACTTTGACGGTTAAACGTCAGAGCCATATAGGTCGGTTAGGAGACTATGCAACTATGGCTCTCAATGCCAACATGATTGGTTTGATAACCGCAGATTCAGGAGCAGGTCCCAAGGCAGTTGCACCTTTTGGTGGTAGAGCTAGAAGACTTGGAACTAATCCAATATGTATAGGCGTTCCAAGTGATTTGGATGGACCGGTAGTCCTTGATATGGCTACAAGTGCAGTTGCGGCAGGTAAAATTAGTCTTGCTAGAAACAGAGGAGAAGAGGTCCCATTAGGATGGATAGTCGATAAAGATGGTAATCCGACTACTGATCCTAATGACTACTACGCTGGAGGAGCGATATTGCCGGTGGGGGCTGACCAAGGACATAAAGGGTATGGTCTATCATTTATGGTAGAAATGTTTTCAGGATTGTTTACTGGTTTAGGTTTCGGCATAGATCCTCAGGCTAGACACAATGATGGATGTTTTATTAGTGTATACAATGTTGAATACTTTAGACCGTTACAAGAATTTAAAACAAGCGTTAAAGAATTTGCAGAATTCATTAAAACATCGCCCCCAGCTGCGGGTTTCTCCGAAGTCTTCTACCCAGGAGAAGTTGAACATATAACTGAGCAAAAAAGACGAGCTGAAGGAATTTACATCGAAGATGAAACTTGGAGGCAAATAACTGAATTAGCTAGTTCTTTGAATGTACCTGACAGTATAATTAATAATTAAGGTTATTAATTTAGGAGAGATGGCTGAGCGGTTGAAGGCGCTGGTCTCGAAAACCGGTATATCCTTTCGGGTATCGTGGGTTCGAATCCCACTCTCTCCGCCATCAATAGAGGTGTAAATGACGAGACGTGTCATTCACTGGTTTCGGCAAGATCTAAGGTTATCAGATAATCCTGCACTGTTTAATGCTTGTAAAGCCGGTAAAGTGCTACCTGTATTTATCTACGATGCTGTTTCTCTTCCAGAGCTTGGACATAGATCAAAATGGTGGTTATATCATTCCCTTCAATCATTGAATCATTCTTTGGATGGAAGATTGAAGATTTTCGAAGGTGATACGCAAGACATCTTCCTAGACATTATTAAAAAATACAATCCGAATCAGGTTTTTTGGAACAAAGTGTATTCCCCAGATAATTTGGCTTTGGACTCCAAATTGCTGCGTATATTGAAAGCTTCGAACATTCAACATGAAATTTATAATGGTACATTGTTATGGGACCCTGAAAAAATCCTTAATCAGGACCACTCGCCTTATAAGGTGTTCACTCCTTTTTATAAGAAAGCTTGTAGTTATCCCGATAGTCCGGAACTGCCTGTAGGAATGCCTGATATTCATGTAATAGATGATGTCTTTGACGGGATTGATGTTGATGATTTAGATCTTTTGTCACAAGAACAGATTAGTGACAGACTACATGCTAGTTGGTTAATAGGTGAGGCTCATGCTAGGAGACAGTTGAATAATTTTGTATCTAATAGCCTTCCTAATTATAAACATGGAAGAGATTTTCCTTCTTTACCTAACGTATCTAGATTGTCACCGTACCTGCATTTTGGAGAAATCTCTCCTAATTATGTGTGGCATGAAGTGTTGAATGTAAATAGATTCACTGATTTTAATGCTGAAAAATTTCTTACAGAATTAAGTTGGCGTGAATTTGCACATTATCTGTTATATCACTTCCCTGATCTACCTTCTAAAAACTTGCAACATAAATTCGATAAATTTCCTTGGTCAAACAACTATAAATACTTAGAACTATGGAAACAAGGTATGACGGGGTATCCCATAATTGATGCCGGGATGAGAGAATTGATTCAAACAGGGTACATGCATAATCGACTGCGTATGATAGTTGGTTCGTTTCTAGTAAAGAATTTATTGCAACACTGGCATTTAGGTAGGGATTGGTTCTGGAACCTTTTGGTGGATGCTGACATAGCTAATAATAGCGCAGGCTGGCAATGGGTAGCAGGATGTGGTTCGGATGCAGCTCCATATTTTAGAGTTTTTAATCCCGTGTTGCAGGGAAAAAAATTTGATCCAAATGGTGAATATATTAGGAGATATATTCCGGAATTGAGGGAAGTACCATCTGAGTACATATTTACGCCATGGGAAGCACCAAATTCAGTATTAGGTCACTCCGGAGTCGTTTTGGGTAAGGACTACCCATTTCCTATAGTGGATTTAAAAGAATCTAGAGTCCAGGCGTTAGAAGCATTTGACAACCTAAAGATTGATAAATAGTCAACATAATATATACTCATACATTACAAATAATAATTGGTAGGTAACGAATGAAATTTTCTAACTTTTTGTTCCCTGAAAGTAAAGTGCCAGATCTGGACTACGATGTAATAACAGAGTCTTTACAAGAAGCTCAACTGTGTGATCGATTGGGCTTTGATACTGTGTGGTTGGCAGAACATCATTTTGATGGTGGTTGCGCTTACGTAGACCCTATGACATTTGCTTCTGCTATTGCTAGTTCCACACAACGTATCAGGGTTGGCTTCGCTGTTGCTCAAATGGCTTTGCATCATCCCATACGTTTTGCAGAGCAAGTGTCTTTGATCGACAATTTAAGCGGAGGACGTATAACAGTCGGTGTTGGAAGAGGTACAGCCTATAATTATTATGAATTTAGAGGATTTGGAGTAGACCCAACGGAATCCGCAGAAAGATTGTTAGAAATCGAAGAAATATTGTCAAAGGTATGGACCACTGATAATTATAAACATTCAGGGCAGTTTTGGGACATAGATTTGCCGGCCTTGCGTCCAGCAGTAGTGCAAAAACCACATCCTCCAGTGATAAGAGCTTGCTCGGGAGAAGAATCTATAAAAGAAATGGCAAGTACTAATCGTCCGTTCTTGATGAATGTGCAGACAAATGAAGTGACGGCTGGTCGGGTTAATATTTATAGGGAAACGATGAAGGCAAGTAATTACGATGAAAGTCAAATTGAAAAAAATCTACAAAACTCTTGGGTTTGGAGAAACATAGTAATCGCTGATACTGATAAAGAAGCAGAAGAGATTGGTGTCGACAATTTTGTAAATATGCGAAAATTTCTTACTGAAAATAGAACCAAATACAATACACAAGAAGAATTGAGTTCTCAGGCTGCAGTAACAACAAAGAGAGCTTTAGATACGGTCGAACATGGTTTAATAGTGGGATCTCCAGATACGGTGTCAGAAAAGCTTGAAGCGATTAATGCTACGGGGATCGGTGGCATGATTATTCATTTTAGATTGGGTGCTATGTCTTGGGCTGAAACTCAGCATAGCTTGAATCTGTTTGCCGAAAAAGTAATGCCCAATTTTCAATAATTGCGCCATACACCTTAGGTTTTGGAGTCTGGTTTCACCTTAAGCATTATAAAAAAACCGATAACAAAAAGCACTAGCACGGAAGCCATTCCTGCTTTTGGCGACGTTAATGCGAAGGTTACTGTCCCAAATAGGGTGGGTCCTATGAAAGCACTAACTTTCCCAGAGAATGAATAAAAGCCAAAAAATTCATATTTCTTATTTTCTGGTATCGCTTTAGCAAAATAAACTCTACTCGCTGATTGGATTGGACCAAAGAATAAACTTAAACACATAGCGAGTAGTATGAATATGATAGGCTCCGTTATTATTAATATAATGATACTTATCAAGGTGATAGCAACTAAGGAAATTACTATCATGTTCCAAGATCCTAAACGATGTTCTACAAAACATAGAATGCCTGAACCTAATCCAGCTGCAATGTTAGTTCCAAGAGCTAATAGGATTATCTGATTTGTGTCCATTTGAAAGACTAGTGTTGCATAGATAGCTGCTACTGCAAATATTGCATTAATTCCATCGGTATAAAACAAGCGGGCTAATAAGAAAATTACTAAGTTCTTATATTTATTGATTTCTTTAAAAGTTTCCACGAGATTTATAAAGGCTTTGTTAAAAGTGATATTTTTAGTTGTTGGAAGGGCTTTTGGCATGCATAGGAATAAAGGGGCAGAAAAAATTAGAATCCAGAATCCAGTTAATAAAAAACTGATTCTTATATGTTCAAATGTATTCGTATTTAAATTGATAAAAGGTTCTTCTGGTACAAAAAATAAAGCATAGTAAATCCCAAATATTATGACAGTGCCGGCGTAACCTAGAGCCCATGCTAAACCCGACAGTTTGGCGTAATAAGCTGGTTTTGTGATTGCTTTTAGTTGCCCGTTGTAAATAATTTGAGATATTTCATAGGCCACATTACCTACGAATATGATGCTTGCTAGCACAATTAGTGTAAGATTGTTTGGAATAGCAAACCATAGCCCTATAGCAATTAAGGCGTATAGACTAGTCGTCACTATTAACCAAGTTTTAGCATTATTCGAAGAATCTGAGATACTACCGACTACCGGACTCAGTAATGCAGCAAGGAAGCTGGATAAGCCTATAGTCCAAGTCCATATAAATGTGCCCACGTTTGGATCAGGTGCAAGGATATCAACAAAGTAACGTGAAAATATGAATGTGATTATAATGGCTGACCATGCGGAATTAGCCCAGTCGTAAAGCGCCCAGGTAAATCGGATCAGCTTTGACCTCGTATTGTCTTTGAGGGTGTTAGTCATTTGAAATCAATTTCATAATGAAAATTTAACTTGCGTAAGCTTAGATTAAGTACAGGTGACAAGGCAACAGCTGTAATCAAATCTAAGACACTAAAATTTGTTGAGCAACCGTTTTACCCATACGAACACTGTAGTTGGTGCCTCTGTCTTCTGGATAAATTTGAGAAGTATTGGCTACAAAAAGGTTACTTATCGGAGAAGTGTGAGAAGGGATGCTTTGAGAATAATTTACGTCCATAACCGGTTGCGCTTTACTTATTTTGAAATGAAATGATTCTTCTATCCAGGATGAATCGAAAACTGGATTAATACGTTTTACAAAAGGAAGATAAGTTTCCAGAAGTTGGGATTCTCTCATGTTGAATATGGGATGATCTGTTGAAACATAGTTGGTTATGTATGCTATATGTTTCCCATTGTATTCGTTTGGTGATAGTAGATTGGTATGCTCGATAATACCTAAAAAAGGGAATTGACTATCCGCTATATTTAGCCAATACACGCTAGAAATCGGTTTAGATAGGACTAATATCTCTACTACTGCGGATAAATATGAAACCTTGCTCAGTTTGTCTTTATAGGAAGGGAACTCTTGTAACTGAGGTGTTAGGGCTAATAAGACATCATTGCTTACGGTGCTTAGAACTTTATCGAATACTTCGCCTCCAGTATTTAAATTTAATGTGATGCGACCGTTTTCTTCTGTGATATTGTTTACTGGAGTGCCAAGGTTGATTTGCACATGTTGCTCAGCCAAGCGTTCTAGGATTTTGGACAGGATTGTCTCAAAACTTCCTTTAGGATAGCCTAATAATTCTCCAGCAGTTCCAGACTTTCTAGATTTGACTCTTGTGTTAAGTTTCCCCCAAATCCAAGCCATAGGTACTTTATCGTAAAGTTCAGGACCAAATTTACCGAGTAATAGAGGTTCCCATAACATTTCATAAGCTTGTTTACCTAACTTGGATCTCAGCCATGATGTGGCAGTTATATGATCGTATTTCATCCAGTTTGTTTGTAATTGAAGATATTTAAGGACTACCCCAAGTCTAAATCTATTAATCATTTTCAATGGAGAAAGTTTTAGTAGGTCTATTGGTGAATTCAGATCGTATATCGCTCCATCGGCATAGATACCTACTGATGATGGGAGCCATTCAAGCACATCAGGTATTCCTAATTCTGAAACCAGACTTTGGATGTCTGTATCACTTGTAAATAGGTGATGGTATCCGCGCTCCAACAAATTCCCCTGTATAGAGAATGTTGATGCATGACCTCCTGCAAAAGGAGCATGTTCATATATAACAACTTCATGGCCTGCGTTGCTCAAATGATAAGCAGCTGTTAGGCCGGTCATTCCGGCTCCGATTATTCCTATACGCATTGGTTAACTATACATGTTTTTAGTCAATTAAGGCGTGTTTTTTACTACTACAAAAGCATGATAGTTTTCGAGATCTTCAACAATGTTTGTATTTAAAGCAATTTTCACGATAACAGGGAAAGTGATTATACCTCGTTTGGTTATAGGATCTTGTTTTATATTTTGAATCGTCCCTTCGAAAGGTTTTGGGCTCAATTTGGGTATATGCACTTCTACTGACTGATCGATTCTAATGTCGTCTAGATAATCTCCTTCTAATGATCCATTAAATATCAATGATTGTGGCTCAACTAACTTCATAACAATTGAGTTTTCATTGATGAGATCATCTACATCTGCGTTGATGGAGTAAACAGTAGAGTCTGATGGGGATTTGAGCGTGCTGTTTATCTTGTCTTGATTAGCATCCTCTAATTTTTGTTGAGCTAGTTTAACTGAAGCGGCATTCAATTCATATTCGCTGTTGTAGGGGTCATTTAGGAGTTCTTCTAGTTCAGCAGTAAGTTTGTCAACAGTAGTCTGGGATTCTGCCAATGCTATGTCACTAGGTTGATCGCCTAAGGCGTTAATATCACGAATGTATTTTTCAACTTGTTCTGAGGCGACTCTCACTGCGACCAAGAGTTCTTGATAGGTCAAGGTTTCTGATCCATCAGTGATATTTTTAAGATCTTGGTTAGCGGTTATCAAGTCATTATTAGCGGTTTCCAGGTCTAATTCGGCTAGCTCAAGTTTGTTAGCGAGGTCGATTTTATCAAGGTCTTCGTCATCGTCCATAAGATTAGCTAGATCAGCATTTGCTTTGTCCAATGCTTTTTGCGCCACATCAATGTCTGCCTGGTATCGATCCACTTTATCGAAATCAAACGATCCTTTCCGAAAAGGCGCTTGCGTTTGAAGCCATCCAATCTTGAGGGTCTGCATGGCGTCTTCTGCCTCTTGAAGTGTTAGTACCGCTGCTTCTTGCGTCTTTTCTGCAAGGGCTATTTTCTGTGATTTGACTATATCACTAGCATTTAGGTTATCTTGAGCGATTTCGATTTTCAATTTCGCTGCTGAAACAGACTGTTCCGCTTTCTTAACAGCTTGCTCTGACTTGGTGATTTTTGAAGATTGGGAATGTTCGAAATTGGATAAGTCCTTTTTCGCTGAATCGAGTGTTGAGTTAGCTGTTGCAAGGAGTTTCTCTTTGTCTGCAAGTTTTTTTGCGTGGTCATCGATTAGCTGATCGTAATTTGTGATTGCCGTATCCAGAGCAAGTTTTTTTGCTGCGATTTTATTTTGCTGTGTGGCTTCGTATAAGTTTAATTTTTCTATCGCGGCGTCCAAATTGACTCTAGCTTGTTTTTCAGCTTGTTCTAAGGTCATTTGTGTAGTCGGATCAAGCTTCATAAGTTCTTGACCTATGGATACATTATCACCAACTGACACGTTGATTTGTCCTATTTCTCCGGTAGTATCAAATGAAAGGACGTGCCTATTAGAGAAATATAAGCTACCTTGTATTTTTATTTCAGGAACAGCGTTGTCTAACTCATCAACAGGCTCGGCTACATTCGGGTCTTGGGAACACCCATAAGCAAAAGCTAGGATTACAAACAAGGCTGAGTAGGTAAGATACTTCATAGGTGACTTATTTCTATGTGTGTTTTCTATTCTTGATTTCATTTCTGATTTTATAGCTCCTTTATCTTGAGAAAACCTTGGTTGTAACATTTTTTAATCTTGTTAACATTCCTGATCCGCTATTTTGGAATAGTAAGTAGATTGCTGGTATGACTAGCAGCGTTAGGAATGTGTTACTTACTAGTCCTCCGATTACTACTGTGGCCAATTCAGCTCCAATTATGCCTCCATCTCCGGCTGAGGAATTTAGTGCTAGTGGGAGTAATGCGAAAGTCGTAGTAAAGGCGGTCATTAAAATCGGTCTAAGTCTGATTCTTCCGGCTTCAAGGATTGCATCGTAAGCATTTAATCCTTGATCCTTGAGTTGTTCTACAAAAGTTAGAAGTACTAGTGCATTGGTTACTACTACACCAATCAACAATAGAAAACCCATTAATGCAGATAGGCTCAAACTACGATCAGTAATTGTTAAGGCTACAAGTGCACCTACAATGGCTAGAGGTAGGCTTAGAATTATTATAAAAGGATTTCTAAGGGATCCCAAACAAATTACCATGACCAGATATACTAAGATTACTCCTACAAACATTGCGAAGTATAAGTCTTGGAAGCCTTCACTGATCTGCTCAAATATTCCTCCTGTTTTAACGGTTACACTGGGAGGGAGCTCTGCAGATTCTATAATAGAGTCTACTTGCCGACCAATGCCTTGTGTATCTTTTGCTGTTATGTTGCCGCTAATACTTATAGAGCGTTCATTATCGTATCTAGTGATCGATGTAGGACCGTCCTCAATGATTATATCTGCCAAACTGCCTAATTTTGTTTGACCAACTGGGGTTTCAATGTTCAATTCTTTGATAGTGTTTATGTTGTTGGTATCTTGTATATCCGAGATTATCAATACATCTAACGTCGTATCATTGATATCAATTTCGGAGATTTTCCGCCCTACTAGCATTTGATTAGTTTGTGATGCTATAGAACTTACGGATGTTTGCTGAATGGTTATTTCTTCTAGGTTTGGTTTAATTACTATTTGTGGTTTAGAATCTTTGACATCGCTTGTTACATTCCTCACTCCTTCTATGTTTCCTATGCTTGCGACTAGTGTATTAGCTGCTTGGTTGATTTCTGTAAAATTGGTCCCAGTCAATGTAACTTGTAAGTCTTCCGCTGGAGGGCCACTCCCAATACCTTCTATATTTATTTCTGTTGAGTCGTTTAATTTAAGATTAGCATTTAAAAAGTCTACTGTTTCTGATTGGCGAGTTTTGTCAACTGTTAGGAAAAATCCGGCCAAATTATAGCCAGCGCTCGCAGCGTCTATTCCTTGCAAATTAGATGAGGCTCCTATTGTTACTTGATATGTTTTCACAATTCCTTCTTGTTCTAATTGTGAAAGTATAGCTTCAGTCTTAAGTACTTCTTGGAAAGTTTGCCCGATTGAGCTACTTGTAGGAAGTTCTAGATCAAGAGTGATGTATTCTGATTCTGTGGGAGGGAATAATGTGGCGGGTATGAATCTCAGTAATCCTAGACTTGATAATGAAATGATGATAGCAGATGCTATTACTATAAATTTGTGGTTTATCGCCCAACGTAAAATGGGTAGATAAACCGCTTGAGCGTAGGTGGAGCTATTGGGTGAAAGGTCTCCAGAAGCTCTAATCTTGTCTGGGTTAAGTACGAAAATGCTTAATACTGGAACGACTGTTAAGGCAACTGCTGTTGACGCTAATAATGCAAAGCTTACTGATATTGCGAATGGAGTGAAAAATTGTCCGACCAAACCTTCGATGAATGTGAGAGGCACGAACACTGCCACGGTAGTCAACGTAGAAGATACGATTGCGGCTCCCACTTCTTTAGTGGCTTCCATTGCCGCTTCGTATTTTGATTCTCCCATTTGAATGTGTCGGTATATGTTTTCTAGCACTACTATACTGTCGTCAACAACTCGCCCTACGGCAATCGCGAGTCCAGCCAAACTCATGAAATTTAGGGATATTCCATATAAATTGACGAATATTACTCCTGTTAACACGCTCAACGGGATGGAGCAAGCGATTATGAAGGTTGGTCTTATCGCTATTTGAGAACCTTTTAATAGACTGGGACGGAAGTTTAGTAGAAATACGAAAACTACAGAGATGGCGAACAAAAATCCAATGGAACCTTCCCCAAATAACTGTGCCAGTGACTTTTCTACTTCGGGACCATCGTTCTGGAGTACCAAAATACTGATATCTTTAGGCAGATTTGGTATAGCTTGAGTAATTTCCGAAATACCATCTGTTACATCGACGGTGTTTGCGTCAGGCTTTTTAAGTATAAACAGAGTTAAACTTGGTTTTCCATTAGTTCTGGATATAGTTGTCGCGTCGTCTGTGTCGATTAGTACATCTGCTACATCTTTGAGATAAACGGGTCGGTCTGTGTATAAACGCCTAGTTTGAGTCGATGGATCCAAATGTTTTTCATGCCCAATGATTAAGTCTCTCAATTGCTGCAAAGAAGTTAGTTTGTTTGAAGTTTTGATCGGGTATTGCAATCCTTGATCCGTTAAACTACCCGCAGACGTGTCCACATTACTGTTTTGGACGGCGAAAGTTATGTCCGATCGAGTTAGCCCTGTATCTTCAAGTTTTTGGTCATCAATTCTTATTTCTAACCTTTCATCAGTCTGACCAGATACATCTACCCTAAACACACCTTTAACAGATTCTATTTCAGGGATGATAATTTCATCTACTATATTTTGTAATGAAGGTATGTCTCTATTGCCTGAAATTGTGAGTCGCATGACAGGAAACTGGTTGTTGTTGATCCGGTTCACTTGTGGTGTAGTACTGAATTCAGGAAGCTTCACACTAGAAATGCTGCTTTCTATGGTCCTTTCGGCTTCTTTCATGTCTTCGCCGAATTCGAAAGTCGCTAAAATTACAGAATTTGACTCAGATGAGGTTGACTGGACTGTTCTTATCCCTTCGATAGATTTGATTGCATCTTCCAGTGGCACTGTTATGTCACGGTCTATCGTTTCTGGATTGGAATCTGGGTAAAAAGTGATTATCGTTATGTTGGGGAATTCAATGTCGGGAAATAATTCTTGCTCAAGAGTTAGGTAGGAATATATTCCTAGTGCAGCTACTAGTATTATTATTAATAGAGATACTGTTCTTTTTTCAAGTGCCAGTTTAGTTATAAATGTCAATAGTGTTCCTGTTCACCAATTCGCTTTAAATTTTATCCCTATTTGAAAATCTGAATATCATTATATCGTGCCAGTGATCCGTATTCCATCTTTCAAGACAGTATATATTCTACACTGTAAAGCCTTAATGTCAACTATATACATCTATTAGCTATGCTAAAATTAATGTCTGGGATTTTACAATGCCGGTGTAGCTCAGTGGTAGAGCGGCGGTTTCGTAAACCGTAGGTCAAGGGTTCAACTCCCTTCATCGGCTCCATATTTTAAGATGATGTGTTAAGGATCGATTATATTTATACATTTTAAATCTATTTTAATAACATTGAGACCATGGCAATGGATAAAGAACGGATTAGTTCTTGTCCCACTAGTGTTTGGGCTTAGACTAGGATATATGTCAGATGTGTATCTCGCTTTAGGAGCTTTTCTGGTTTTTTGTTTGGTTTCAAGTGCGGTGTATTGCCTGAATGATGTTCTTGATCTGAGAACTGATTTATTAGACGAAGAAAATAAGAAAAGACCCTTGGCAGCAGGTATGATTGGAGTTACTCCCACCATCCTAGTATCAATAGTGTTATTAATCGGAGGCTTGGCGATATCTTTATCGTTAGTATCTCCAATGCTGGCTGGAATCATAAGCGTTTATTATGTTCTTAATTTGGTTTATGCGATTTATTTGAAGCAAATTATCCCATGGGGTGCAATAGTAATTGCATTAGGATTTGTGTTGAGGGTTTATGCTGGAGCCAGTGTTATCGCGATTGAATTGTCATCATGGTTGATACTGGTTACATTTTTTACAGCGTTATTTGTGAGCCTAATAAAACTAAAGCACAAATTTGCTAACAGTTCGAATATAAATGACCAATCATACACAATTTATCTGGATGCTTCTGTAAATATTACTGCCGGTCTCGTGATAGTTATATATTGCTTGTGGGTTATATTGGGCCAAGAGATGTTGATAGATCAAAGGATGTTGGTTTCTATCCCGTTCGTGATAGGTGGTATATTGAGATTCATATTTTTGAATCGTGAGGCCAATATCAACCGAGATCCTACTATTCTGATATTTAAAGATAAACAATTGTTAGTTACTTTCGCATGCTGGATGATTTCGTGTATTCTTTGTTTGTATGTTCAATGGTAATGTAGAATGAGAGACCACCGTTATCTTTCTTGGGGTAGATATCCGAAAAGTCAGCATATTGGCGTTATTAATGATTTGACAAAACTGACTGGGTTATGTGTGGTAGACGGTGAGTCTACGATAATACCTTACGGTAATGGTCGGTCTTATGGTGATGTGTGCCTCAACAATAATGGGATGTTGTTCGATACAGTGAAATTATCTACGATCGAATTTGATAGAAATCAAGGCCTATTAAAATGCGGGGCGGGTGTTACAGTAAAAGAGGTTTTAGATCAAATTATCCCCTGGAATTGGATGCTCCCTGTAGTACCAGGAACTAAAGAAGTCACTATAGGTGGAGCTGTAGCTAATGATGTTCATGGTAAAAATCATCACGTTATGGGTTCTTTTGGTAACCATATAAGATCAATGATGCTACATTCCACTTATGCGGGAATCGTGGAATGTAGCATGGATACGAATTCAGAACTGTTCCGAGCTACAATAGGTGGATTGGGCCTTACTGGATTAATTTTGGAAGTAACTATCCAACTGGTAAAAATACCTTCACCGTGGATAAGTACACGCAATATTCCGTTCAATTCGGTATCAGAGTTTATTGATATGAGTTTAGATTATGATAGACAGTACTCGTATTCTGTTGGTTGGCTTAACATATCGAAAAAGCTAGGTTCGGGCATATTACAAGTAGCTAACCATATAGAATCGAATTCGAGATTGATATCTAAAACCAGGTTTAATCAGCTACGGTTACCTTATTTTGTCAGAGCTCCAGGTATGGTCAATCGGTTTAGTGTTAAATTGATAAACTTCGTGTATTCAAAATTAAATTCTGATGAGTGTTCAGAGAAATATTTTGACGAGTTTTTATTTCCATTAGATAAATTTGGTTCATGGAATAGAGTATTTTTCCCCAGAGGTTTTATTCAGTATCAATGCGTTATTCCGTATAAGAATGCAGATATAGCTTGTCAACAAATACTAGAGATAGCATCAAAATCAGGAAGTTTGTCTTTTCTTAATGTGATTAAATCCTTTGGGTCTCAAAAATCAGTAGGAATGATGTCGTTTCCTATGGAAGGCATAACTTTGTCCCTGGATTTTTTCAGGATAACGTCTAAATTATTTAAGCTCCTAGACGAAATGGATAGTATTGTGTTTGGGTCTGGAGGAAGGATCTATCCAGGTAAAGATTCTAGAATGCATAGTAAGTATTTTGATTTGAATTTTCCTGATAAAGACGAATTTGAGCCACTGATAGATCCCAGATATTCTTCCAGTTACTGGAGGCGAGTAAGTAATGCGTAAAAATATAGTGATTATTGGTGCAAACTCAGACATTGCCAGAGAATGTGCTTTGATCTGGGCACAGCAAAATCATGACTTAACATTGGCATCTAGGGATTTGTCAGAACTTAAAGAACAAGAGACTGTTTTGATTAAAGAAGGGTGCAATACTGTATCGTCTGTTGCATTGGATGTTACAGACAGGAACTCAATGGAGGAATTCTTGGATAAATGTTTCAGCCAAGATAAAACAATAGATTTAGTTTTAGTAGCCCATGGTGTTCTTTTAAAATCTGACTCCCAAGAAGCTAAAGAAGTACAAGCTTTAGAGGCATTTATCGATGTGAATGGTGTAAGTACTATATTAATCATTAGGCACTTACTCAACCGATTTGTTCACTTGAAACGAGGACACATTGCAGTAATTTCATCTATAGCAGGAGACAGATCTCGTCCTAGTAATTTGGAATATGGATTATCAAAACAAATGGTTAGCTTTTATATGGATGGACTCCGAAGAGAAGCCAAAGAGTCAGGTATTAAACTTAGTCTTGTAAAGCCTGGGTTGATTAGGACTAAGATGACTGCACATCTTAAAGAAGGCATGCTATTTACGTCATCAAAGGCGGCTGCCAGATCTATAGTCAATGGAATTGATTCTAATAAGTTTGAGTTTTATGTCCCGTCGTACTGGAGGATTATCTCTATTGTATTGAAGTTGGTTCCATATAAGATTCTGTCTCGATTAAATATCTGACACAAGTTTTAATTTATACACTATTTGGAAGAGAATAAATTCCAAGGCCAAGAAGAATAGATCGTATCCCAGGGGAAAATATTGAAACTAAGTAGACCGATTACTCCTAACCCTATAAGGCCGAGTAGTAGAGTGACTAATAACATTCCCTGTTTTCCGAATGGTAGGTTACCCATGCTCACGTTCCTAAATAATTATTGTTATGTTTTTATTGTAGCAGATTTAACCAAACGGGTGTTCTGCTACTAGTATTTTTTCTGATATTATACAAATTTGTGTTGGTCTGGGTCTTGCAGGTTATTTTGCAAGAAAATTTGTCCATTTTCATAGTAATTCTCGGCTGTTCGCCTAATCATTTCATGGTGTTTACTGTCAGTTTGCTTGACGACTTTGGCTGGTGCACCCACTACAAATGAATCGTCTGGAATGACTACATTGCCTAGTACTACTGCTCCGGAGGCGATTATGGAATTTGAACCAATACTTGCCTCATTGTTAACAATAGCACCGTTGCCTAATAAAGTATTGCTACCAACATACTTGGCGTGGCACATTACCAAATGGCCTAGTGTTGTGTTGTCACCGAAGATACAGTCTGAATCACTATGAATCACACTGCCGTCTTGGATGTTTACGTTTGCTCCTATGGTCACTTTGTGTTTGTTAGCACGAATGACGACTCCGTGCCATATGGAAGATCCTGGGCCGATCTCGACATCTCCTACTACGTATGCAGATTCACTTACAAATGCGGTTGGATGAATTTTGGGGGATTTGTCTCCTAATGCTCGTATCACGGTAAACCTCTGATTATTTTGGATTGTTATAGATGATTATCACTCATTAAATATTTTTGTAAAGCTTTTTACTGATCACGGTTTGAATAAAGATGATTGTCAGAGATTAAAATCCTTATAATGGATAGAAATTATTCGCAGGATATATCAAAATTACAATGGATTTCTTTTTTAAAATTAAAGTTAGATTTTGTTATCTGTTATTGATGTTATTGAGTGTTTCTTGTTTGATAGGAACGGAAGCAGGCGTAGAAAATGAGCAAGTTACTAGTGAACGTATTCCCGTAGCGACACATGTACAGGAATCATTACAGTCTCATATTTCTGACGGAAGCACGAATGTACTGGAATTATCACAGCCATATGTTTCTGAAGGCAACGTGAATATACAGGAATCATCACAGTCTCATATTTCTGACGGGAGCAAGAATGCATCGGAATCTTCGCAGTCATATATTCTGGACGAAAATGCTTCTAAAGGAGCTCTGAATTTTGTTATTGTTGATAACCACCCTGAACATGAATGCTTGAATTTGGAACTAAATAGATTTGTGGATGTGTTCGGTGTGTATGTTATATCCCACAGTTCAATTCCAGATGAATATATTTTGCATACATCTAAGATACTAGCTGAGTACATAGATAATGATATGGATGGTGTGCCAGATGATATGAATGTCCTCACCCAACTAATAGAACGAAATTATGTTATGCCTGTGTGGACAGAAACCTTAAGAGAAAAAACCTTTGAAAGTGTGCGCACCTATTGCGCAGGTGATATTGGATTTGCCGCTAGCATGTATTATCGAGGAGATAAATGGGCTTTGAATGGAATAATCTATGATGGAACTTGGGATGGTAATTTAGAAGAAGTATGGCATGTTGTTTCCTATGGTTGGTATCTAGCGTACCCTGAATATTTTGGGGATGGATATGATACGCAATCAGTATTGTCTTATTCAATGGATTTAGCGAGAGGGGGAAGATTTAAGGAAACACCTGACATATATCCAGATGATGCGTGGTATTCATATTACGACCCGACATGTGGATATGGATGTCAGATTCATGAATATTTTTATTGGGCTTTAATGGCCAATCTAAGTGCTTTAGATCCAGTCTATACGGATAAATGTGAATCTAGTGAGGATGAATGGAGAATATGCACACAGAACGAACTCTTTGAAATTGATCGAAGCGTTTATAACTTGTTAAATGATGAACGCTTTAAGCTACCTAAAAACATACCTCAAGGTAATTACCCATTAGAGGAATTGAAGTCTAGTAAGTCAATTGCTTATAGTGATGAGGTAGTAGATCATTCAATCAATTTTGAATGGATGACAGATGGTATTGTGACGTATGAAGAAAACGCATTTGTTACTAATTTGAGCATATTAGAATACAAATTGGGTCCTGAGGCATACCACGATTTGATATCTAGCAATTGGATGTCTGATTCAAAGGAAGATCGTGAATACATACTGCTGTATTACTTGCATGAGTTATGGGAAATTGGTCTGACAAGTTTAGTAAAACAAATTATTCAAATGCCATTCATACAACAATCGTATGAACCACATGACGAATTAGCTTTAAGAACGTTATATAGACTTAACATTAATTTTCCAGAGATTTACACTGATATTATAAGCTCTAATTGGTTCCAAGATGGTGTTGATGATGATGAAAGTATACTGCTTCAAGTGCTTGGAACTAACAGTGCACTTCTAAACTCACAAGACCTTCAGTACTTTGTGGATAATCATGAAATTTCTACTAGGAATGTAGATCTGCCGATAGGTGGTACAAGGAGTATTAGCTTTATTCAATCTGGATATTCAAAGAAAAATTTGGATGTGGTAGATCAGGTTCATGAAGCAGTGGTAGAAATGGAATCTTTCATGGATATTCCATTTCCTAAGAAAGAAATAATTATGCTTTTTGCTAATAAAGATCAGGTTCCGGACCGTATAAATTGGATAGGTATCAACTTTGGAGATCATATGGTGATGCTGCCTACACTGGCAAAAGGTAAAGACGAAAATACCACGGTTGTACATGAAGTAGCTCACTATTATTGGCATTCTAATAATGCGCCACTTTGGTTCAGAGAAGGAATAGCGGACTTTTTGTCTACTTATGTGAGAGATAAATTAGGCAGAGAGACGTTTGCTGAAAGATTTGCTTTTTCTTCGGGAGCCACGAGTTTGGAGAAAGGTATCCAAGGATGCAATTCACTGGGAGTCAAGACGATTAAAAGATTAGTAGATTTATTGGAACAGGATGGATATGCAATTCATTCTGAGTCAAATATGTTTTTATGTAATTATTACTTGGGAGAATGGCTCTTGACGCAAATTTATGAGATGATTGGTTCAGATAATTTTGCAGATGTGATCGGATCATTATATTCAATAGATACATTATTGAATGACAGCGCTATTTATGAAGCTTTTTTGGCTAAAACCACTGATACTAATAAGGAAGCGTTTAAAGAACTGTATGCTTCACTATACGGAGAATTTTAAAGATTAGATACTTTTTGTTCAAGGTCATCTAACAAAGCTTTTTCATTCTGACTCAAGTATGGTGTCATCCATTCAATAAACCATCTCGGGTTATCTGACTCATTGTCTAGTAACAATATTTTAACTAGGTTTAGCTGCTCTTTTTCACTCCAATGTTCACGTATTATGGGCAAAATAAAAGCCTCTTCATTTTCAAAATGATCATCTTGGGTAACTCTTGCATTGACTACTTTTTCAAACAAGTGGCGTTTAGTTCTAGGTATCAGGGCCTGCTGACCAATTTCTTCGTCCAATACATCCATCACATCTTGTAGTTTATTAATCACTTCTACGTGAAGCGCGTCAGACAATGACAAAATAGCTTCTTTTACTCTGTATTCTAGGTCTTTGTTATCATTGAGATTGATGAGTCCTTCTACCCCTTCCAATGCGGTATGGATATCAGCGTGTTCACTTTCGTTATCCCTAGCGTAGTCAATTTCCATATCGACAGTCATATGCGCATCTTCCATATCGGCATGGTACATCATAGCTACTGCCCATTCGTTGAAAGATAAAGTGAAAGATTGCATACTGTGTTCTTCGCCAAAATCACCTATGTATTGTTCTACATCTGCTGCGTCTGCAGAGAAGGCTTTGTGGATAAGTAGCATTACGTCTATGGGATGTTCTATCTGTGATAATACGTCTTGTTCTTTCATATATTCTTTAATTTCTAAATGTTTATTTTGATTTTTCCAGACTTTAATTTTAACACAAATCATATGGATACAAGGTCATTTTATGATACTATCGTGACAATCAGTAGTTAGGTGCCAGTAATATGGAATTTGGTTTAATAATGTTCCCCACAAGTTACGCAATTCAGCCGGATGTTTTGGCGCAAGAAGCAGAATTACGTGGGTTCGATTCGATTTGGTTTCCGGAACATACTCATATACCAGCCTCTAGGGACAGTGCTTGGCCTGGAGGTCCAGACCTTCCGAAAGAGTATTGGAATACCTATGATCCTTTTGTGGCTTTGTCTTTTGCAGCCAGGGCGACAACCAAAATTAAACTAGGCACAGGAATTTGTTTGGTGATTGAAAGAGACCCTATAACTCTTGCCAAAGAAATTGCAAGTATTGATCAATTGTCAAAAGGAAGGTTCGTGTTAGGAATTGGCGGCGGATGGAATGCAGAAGAGATGAATAATCACGGGACGAAATTTAAAACTCGTTTTGGGCGATTGAGAGATACGATTCTTGCGATGAAAGAAATCTGGGCGAATGATGCCGCGGAGTATCACGGTGAGTTCATAGATTTTGATCCAATATGGTCGTTTCCAAAGCCTTATCAACATCCACACCCTCCTATATTGATGGGAGGAGATGGCCGCTCAACATTTGAAAGAGTAACCGAGTTTTGTGACGGCTGGATGCCTATTTGGGGTCGAACATCTAGCAGCGTTAACGGTGATAATTTGGAGGCTAAGATAGATAATTTGAGATATAAATGGTCTAGTACAGATCGGAAAGATTCGGATCTAGATATTACGTTGTTTGGAGTCCCTCCGGATGGCAACGCGGTTGAAAAAGCAATAAGTATGGGGGCCACCCGAGTGATATTTGCGACTCCATGTGCCGATGAGTCCATTGTTTTACCTCACTTGGATAAATGTGCGAAACTCATTGTAGGTTAATTGTATGAATAGGATATTATTAAAATTAAACAGAGTTTGTTTCTGGATCGTGGTAGTGGCCGCTTTAACATCAATGGTTGGCGCTACAGGTCTCCCGTTTGTAAGTCAAACTGGAGAGATATATTCGGAATTCGACAAAGTAAATCCAGAAAGGATTTACAGTAGTGCAGTTGCCGATATCGAAGATGTTAGAGCTAACAATCGTAACAATATAAATAAGACTTACGTTGCACGGGCTTATGTGTTGACTAAGACAATGGCATCCATGTCTGAGCAGTTAGCGTTGCTTTGGGCTGTTTCTTTTATACTGTTAGGCATATTATTACAATATTCTTACTACCATATGCGCAAATGAATTCTGGTTTATGGATCGTAGTATAGTATCTTGAGTTACTCAAGAGTTTTTATGTAATTCACGAGGTGCCATATTTCTTCATCGGCTAGTATTGATTCGTGAGGATACATACTAGTACCCTCTTTACCGTATTTGATTATAGAAAATAGTTCGTGATCAGTGTGCAATGGCACGTGGACTAATAAATTATTAGCATCTTTTTCTGGTACTGGTCTGAGTGTTTCGTATAATGGACCGTCTCCCTTACCTGTTAGTCCGTGGCATGCAACACAATTTTCCCTGTAGATGTTTTTCCCTATTTGCACAGAAATAGAATCTGGAATCATTGGATTGGTCACTTGATTGTTTAATTCAATCGTGCGCGAATAAATAGAAATTCCTAAGCCTATTAAGACTCCAGTAATTCCGATCGTCAAATATAGGCGTCCATATTTATTCTGCCAGCCTCCGCTAGCAATACTTAAGATTAAGAGAGAAATGCCTACGACTAAGATTGTTAAACCGAACAAGATTCTCCCAACAAAAATATCTATTTCGCCAAATGAAGGATTGCTGCCACCTATGCTTTCTCTAAAAGCAAATCTAGAATCAAGTCCAGAAGATTTTTGTATAAGGATTTCAAATTGCCAAATTCCCTCGAGGTTAAGCATTAATGGGTCAGTTTCGTATATCCCTTGGTCTGTTAAGTATGCGTAGAGAGTTGTATTGCCTACGTCTTCATTTAGGTATGTTGATTTTATGATTACATTCGCTGCGTTTTGGATGGGGTTTCCCGTAAGATCTTGAAGATTAAGGCTTATGGAATTTAATCCCAGTGAACCGGGGATAATAGCCATGTCCAGATTTACTCCTTGCTCATATTGCTCGAATTGAATTTGGTCTGACAGGATGGTCTGTGAGCTTTTCGCAGGTTCTAAGGACTTTAAAAACCCTACTGAAATGATAATGAATAGGATTAAAATGGATTCGACAGTAATTAGGTATATGGCTATTCGGGTCATAGATGTCGGATTTTTGAGGAACTTGATAATGACATAGGTATTGATGCCTGCGATGATAATAGCGAGGCTGATTAAGGTTATTTTGGTCAAAAGAGATATACCGTAGAGAGTAAATAAAGCTTCCGGTTTATTCACTTGCATCCATCCCACATATAGGCCTGTTATGCTCAGCAGTGCGATTGATAAAATCCCGATGTTTCTGAATTTAAAAAATGATAGTTTAATAAAATCAGACAAATTAGCGGAGGAGAGCTTTTTTCTTAAGCAATAAGAATAAACCGTTAACGTTATAATACTACCGGTCCAAATACTACTGAATATTACGTGCAGTATATTTATTATGACCCCTTGGAAATATAGGCTGCTAATAGATGCATTGTGTCCAGATAAACTATGAGCTACAAAAAAAACAACACCAGTGGCTATGACCAAGTATTGTAAACCTACGGATTCCTGGTTTTTTTTGTTCGCTTGTTGGTAGCGGTAGATCGCATAGCTTACTGGCAAGGTTAATAGGATGAAGAGTTTAGCCCAGGCCAGTTTACCCCAAGTAGTGTCGAAAAATACGTTTATCAAAGAATTTAGAAAGAAATTGAAAGTGGAGACTTCATATAATGATGAGACATGAAGGATCAATTGGATAGAAGATCCGGTTAAAGTCACAACAAACCCTATTAATAAGAGCATATTTCTTGGAACCAAAGTTATTTCCCAAACGCTATTCTTTGTATGATCTGACATATTTAGTGAGATCGGTTTGAGAATCACCAGGTTGAAAAATGCAGTCCCAAATAACAATAAAATTCCAATTAAGATTATCGATTTTACGACTGGCTCCATATCGTACAAAAATACTGATTCTTCTGTAGAAAATGAGGAAGTAGATAATGGTTCGCCTACTGAGTAAAAATAGCTCCCTCGTACTTTGTGCCCATCGATTGTGGATACATTTTTCCATATAACTGTGTAAGTACCATTAGAGCTTTCTGGCAAGGTTACACTTAGAGATGTTGGATCGCTTGGGTTTAGTTTGCTATCTCTATTATCTACTTGTTTGCCTTGAGTATCATATACTTTGATAGAGCTTAGATTTTGAGACAATGTTTCTGTGAATTTGAGGATTATTACTTGGGGACTGGTGTCTAATACACTGTTTTGCTTAGGGTCTGCATCAATCAAATTAGCGTGGCTATACACTATACTGGATGAATTAAAGGTAATATAAATTGCAAAAAGGCTGCATAGGGTTATGAAGCCTATCCAGAATTTGACCGGAATGAGTTTCATTTCACTCGTTTGCCCTTCACGCCTAGAATTGCAAGAACTATGGATGCGATTAGTCCTATGAATAGGATCCCATAAAAAATTTCGTCCCAATACCAATATTGACCATGTAGAAGAAAAATCATATTTACAGCCTTAATAATAGTCCTAGTTAAATTGTATATTAAATTGAGTTATCTGGCTCAGTAGTGCAGGACAGATAACTCAATCTCATTTAGGGGTTATTTTTTTCTAAACTGCAAAGCTAAGCTTAAGCAGCTGATTACGATACCAACGGCACCAATAATAAAGCTAATTAACACCCAGGTATTTATCGTGTCAGAACGCATTAATGCTAATTGAGACGTTTTGGTTGCTTCTGTGATTGCACCTGTGATTTCCCTGTCCGAAGTCAATTTTTGAGGGAATTGGATGGCAGTAGGTGGGATAATGTCATCGAAATCACCTCCGCCTCCCATGGATACAAAAGTTTCATCTATTTGAGTGCCATGGATGGTTCCATATACCCTAATTTCATATACTCCTGGACTAGTTGGTATGAATGGCGAAGTATATCTTCCGGGGTTATCAGCATCTTCGCTTAAATTCAGGATTATAGAAGACTGGCTACTAACATGTATCAATTCAGTTTTGAGGGTTTCAGATAATCCGGATATTGGCTGTTTTTCAATGTTATTAGAAGTCATTACACCACTGGTTATGGCGTGTAATTCTTGGCTGTGATTAACCCAGATGATGGTGGTTCCAGGTTGTATATGAATGTTTGGTGGCATCAGAGAGGTTTCATGAATCATTATTTTAACCTCTCCCGCATCCCCCTCATTGGATACCTGAATGGTGCCAGTGATATCGTGATTCATGTGATCGTGATACGGAATCTCAACATTGTTGATATCTTTTGAAATGGTGGTGGAAAAATCGTCTCCAGATGACAATACTTCGCTTGCGAAAATCGCTCCATGCGCTTTGACATCCATATCAGTATGACCGTGTGAGTGATGGTCGTGGTCATGGTGGCCGTCACTATGTGTCTCTTCTTTCGGTGGTTTCCCTGTAATCTTAAGTTCTATGGCATTGATGATGCCTTCGTAAGCTGGCTCAATTTCAAATCCTATGACGAAGTTGAAGTCGTTTACGTCTCTACCTCCATGGGCATATATATCATTTGAAGGTATCCAAGAAAATAATATAGCGGCACACGACAATACGAATAAAAATTTAATATATTTCATAATACTCCTTTAAGTTTATGTTTTGTATAAAACTACTGATTAAGGAGCTACTGGAGGCCTTTGTTTTACCAATGCTGGTACTTCTAAGAGAATATCCCAAGGATTGTAATAGTAATCTAGTAACGGATTATTTATATCGCTTTGATAAGAAAGTTTGATCCATTTCCAAATCAGAGTTAAACCTATAAACCCTGTGGTGACCCCGCTATTTGGGATAAATTCAATTGAGGGTTGGGAGTCTAAAGGGTCACTTGAGAGTATGTTGATTGAACCCGTCTGTGGATGGATATGCATTAATTCGTAATTATGTGTGTGATCTGCAGTGTGAGGCAGATGAGGATGATTGGGATATAGTTCAAATGCGTGATGATCGATTAAAGGAGTTAGCAATTGGCACAAAAGAGTGACGATAAATACGATAGATATCGTTGTTATTTTATTACTAGGATCACTAACTGGTAGATAACCATGTAAGTACATATTAGGCGGAACTCTACAAAAATCGGATACTAAGATAATCTCAATTATATAGTATGCTTTTTTAAGATGCATCTAATTTACGAATTACATCAAGTTAATGGTCATATGCTAGGTTATATTGTTGTAATTACTGATTGATTGACGACTTTCATTTCCTGGAATACGGTATCTTCGTTCGATGCAAAACAAGATTACGGATTTAGTTATTTTGACGTCTCTAAAACATAAAAATTTGGTATGGAAAACTGATATTGTTTGCAGTATTATGTCTATATGAAGTGATTAATTCTTGTTGATTGGAGCTAATAATTTAATAGTTGATATTGCCCAGAGAGTCACGCAAATGGAATGTGATATTTGGCCAAATGAAACAAGGTTAGTATTGACTAACTGGCTATGTTAGGGTAGGCTAATTTTTAACCGCACTTTGATCCTAGAGTTTCATGTTTGACAATGGGAATGATTCTCATTTAGAATGCGGAAGGTTAATGTCTGAGTCGAATTTAATGGCTTTTAAGAGTGAAGGCAGATCGATAAGACAGCAGGATAATCACTGAATGAAATTATCTATTTATTATTTGAGGCGGCTAATTTATGCATATATTGTTGTGCGATGATCAACAATCTCTAGAGAAACTCGACCCTGTGCTTACCATATCTGGTTACTCTGTTCTTAAATCTGAAGATGGAATATCTGCTTTAAGAGAGTTTTTAATAAGTGAGCCGGAGCTGGTTATAACAAATTTGAAACTCCAGTATATGGATGGCCTAGAATTAACAAGAAGAATTCGAGAACGATCAGACGCTCCAATTATAGGTCTGTCTGATACCAACGATGTGGACGCCAAGATTGAAGCATTTAATGCAGGAGTGACAGATTTTCTGCTGAAACCAGTTTATGAGAAAGAATTATTGGGTAGGGTTGATGCGTGCCTGTTACGGCTTGGTAAGAATGTTAAACCTATGAGTAAATACGAAGATGATCTATTGTTAATGGATTTTGTGAAACGAGAAGTTAAAATCAAAAATTCTAAAATAGATTTGACTCGCACCGAATACAACTTATTATCTTTACTAGTGAAGAGGAACTCTCAGGCATTATCTCTTGAGTTTTTATTAGCTAATGTGTGGGGCAGAGAATACGATACGTTTGATCTGGTTAAATGGCATATCAGTAATTTACGGAAGAAAATACGGAAATTGAGTGGTGATCAGAACCCGATTGTAACCGTGCGCGGATATGGTTACATCTACGATAGTTCAGAGATAAGTACACCTAAAAACTCTTACGATGTGATGTCGGGTTATAGGAATAAGGCTAGCTAAACACTAACGATTCTGTGAGATTAATATATGAGATTAGCCACTTTATCGCACATTCCCTGGCCGTCAAACAATTTAGATCCTCAAGCATTAATGGCTAACGCCTGCGACGAAGTAGTACTAGCAGAAACTTTGGGGTTTGATAGTGCATGGTTTGCTGAACATCATTTCTCGAGATATGGGTTAGGATCATCTTCTCTTATGGTTCTTTCCCATATAGCAGCAATGACGACAACTATAAAACTTGGTACAGCTGTGATATTACCGACGTTACACAACCCTATAAGACTTGCCGAGGACACTGCCACATTGGACGTTTTAAGTAATGGCAGATTAAAAATTGGATTCGGAAGAGGTACTGAAGGATATGAATACTATGGATACAATGTTGATTGGGAGCAAAGTCAACGACGATTCAGAGAAACCATACAAATTGTGAAAAATCTTTGGACGCAAGAGGATTTTGAGTATGAAGGAGAATTCCACACTATACCTAAAACCAATTTGGTTCCTAGGCCGTTGCAAGCTCCGCACCCTGCAGTATATATAGCGGCAACTCGTACGCCAGAAACACTTAAATATGCTATAGATTCCGGGTATCCTATATTGAGTGGCCCCGTGGCTGATACAGGGGATGCTTTGAGTATGTGCAATAATTATATTGAAGTTGCATCCGCCACCAATATGAAAGTCGATATTTCAGAGATCCCATTTTTTAGGTATGTTTATGTAGGACATTCTGAAGACCAGGTCAGAATCGATACAGAGATTCCTTTGCAATGGACTTTTGATATGATCAGATGGCGACGATCATTATTGACCGAAAGTGAAGTTAATCAAGATATGCAACAGTGGCGTTTACAAAATGATATTGAGTCTTCGAAATTTGAAGACCTGATTGAAAATAGAGTAATTGTAGGTACGCCTGATCAATGCATTGAAAAAATACTTAAATTGAAAGAAAACGGGATACAGTATTTTGGCTGTAATTTTGCGTTTGGTGGACTATCACATGAAAAAGTAAAAGAAGGCATGAAATTATTTGCTTCTGAAGTAATTCCTCATATCAAATAGTTTATTACTTTCGGAATATGGTTGCTATTAGTCCGATTGACAAAACTACGAACAGAGTAAAAAAGGTTGCATGAAGTCCAGTCATGAATGCTCCCGACATTTCGGGAGTGATATTATCCAGATTGGATCCGAGGTTATTCATCTGAAAACTTAGTACTATGATGCTTGTTGTAACTGACATGCTGATTACATTGGCTGAATTTCTAACAAGTTGAGTCATAGCAGACATGACCCCGAATTTAGTTTTGTCTACTTCATTCAAAATTGAGCTGTTATTTGGAGAATTGAAAATCCCATTGCCTGCAGTTTGCAGCATTAACATAGGGATTAAAAATATAAGTGGTGACGCATCTGATACCCATATAGATAACGACAAGCATGCCACTATTGATAAACTAAGCCCCATTATCGTAAAGGATTTCCATCCAAATTTGTCTGATAAGTATCCACTAAGGGGCGATAACACAGCCATACATATTGCAGGAGGTATCATTGATAATCCTACAATTAAAGGTTCCAAATTTAGAATTTTTTGCATGTAAAAAGGCATAATAAATCTAACCCCACCAGTTCCAAAAAATGAAATCCAACTTGATAGGAATCCTAATCCTATAATGGGATTTGTAAATAACTTCACATCAAGCATTGGTGAAGCAACCTTTGTTTCGACATAAATAAATAACAACAGGAGCCCAATAAGAAACACTGCTCCGCCTAAAATAGGAACCGAACCCCAACCGTATTCTGTTACTCTGTTAAATAGTAATAGTATGCCGACTAAGAAAATTGTTGAAATTATTGATCCTTTCCAGTCGAAAGGATTGTCTTTAAGGTCTATATTATCATTGCTCCTTAGTCCCATGATTATTATTGCAGTAAGCACCGCAATTAATGAGACAGGAATATTTATTATGAAAACAGATTTCCATCCAAAAAGGTCTACTAATAATCCACCTAATGCAGGCCCGGTTATGAGTCCTGTTCCGACAACACTCAGATGACTTCCAAGCGCTTTACCACGTTCTGATGCAGGAAAAGTTGACACTATCATCGCTATAGCATTGCCTTGGATCATTGCCGATCCAGAGCCTTGCAATATTTTGGACAAAATTACCATGATCAATTCGGACGATATCGAAGCGAGGAGTGAAGCAAAGGCAAAAATTAATAATCCGAGAATATATATTCGGTTTTTGCCTAAATAATCTCCTAATCTACCCATAGGTAGTAGAAGGGCACTAATAGTCAACAAATATCCAGTTACTACCCATTGTACTGCTGGCAGTTCACTACCAAAATGAGTCTGCATAACTGGTAATGCCACCAATACGCTTCCATGATCTACTACTGATATAAATGTCCCTATGGCTATACTAAAAAATACGAGCCATTTGTAGTATTTGTTTCGCCTAAGAGCGTCAATCAAGGAAGACATCAATTAGAGTAACTTACGTACTCTGTGGAATGTTATGGTGAAGTATATGCCAAGAAGTAATCCAATCAATCCTAGGCAAGTAATGCCTGTACGAACTGAGGTTAGATCTATTAGTAGTCCTGCCAGGACGCAAGGGATTATGATGAATCCTTTAATATGGAATAATAAAGTGCTTATTCTTAAGCGGTATTCGTCTGGCGCTAATGACTGGATTAATACACTGTTAGTGGTTCTAAAGGCGGATTGCCCAAAGGACATCACGGCTATTAGGAAAAATGCTAATGGAGCCCAAGTAGAATTAGCATAAAAGATCACGGCTATTGATCCCAATATCACAGCACCTAGTACTATGTATCCTTTCTTAATGATGTATCCAAATGAAGAAAATAAAATAGTGGAGGTTAATCCGCCAAGTCCAGTTACAGCCCACAGGAATCCCGCGATTTGAGGTCCTTCTCCAAGTACCTGAGCTACAAATAATGGAATTAGCAACCATACCGGATGTAAGAGCAATTCAGGAATCACAGATAGTGTTATCAAATTCAGCAGGGTTCGATCTTCTTTCCAAATATAGAGAATACCTTCTTTTAGGCTTTGTATCACTCCTGTGTTGCTTGATTTTTTTGTAGTCTCTCGATAAGGTAGCTTCAGCCGTATTAGTGCTATCACGGTACCTAAATAAAGGCATGCTTCAATACCAAAATTCCAATGGAAACCTAAATTTGCTATTAAAATTCCACCAAAAAAAGGTCCTATCATTCGTGTTCCAGTTATTGTAAACACGTTTACTGCCATGGCATTTCCTATCATTTCTCTCGGGACAGTATTAGCAACGAGAGCATTTCTTAATGGTTGACATATGCATAAACAACACCCAGAGATGATTACGTAAACGTACACATGCCATACTGCTACTAGTCCTGTTGTGTTTAGGTATGCAAATGAAAGAGCAACACAAGCCATGAATGTCTGGAGAATCATAATTAAATACTTTCGATTGAATTTATCTCCTAAGACTCCACCAATAGGACCTATTAAAACGCTAGGTAATAGATTTATAGCTCCGAGAGAGGCTACAAAGAGACCCGTAGTGCCAATGTCTTTGCTAAGCTCATACACGAGCCAGCCAGCTGTGAACAGTTGAAGCCATTGTGCTCCATTAGAAAACAAATTTCCAGTCCATAGGTACCTATAATTGGGAAACTGGCGCCAAGAATCTAAGGTTTGTAATCTAGGTAATCGCAAATTAATGTCCACCTACTTTATAACTAGGAAACTGTAAGACGGGATGATAACACAGGTATACGGTTATCAAACAAATAATGCTTATTATGATTTTAAATAAGAAAGGTAATTAGTTAGTATATCTTTACCGTTTGGAGTCATGATGGACTCAGGATGGAATTGGATCCCTTCACTCTGGTATTCTTTGTGCCTTAACCCCATTATTAATCCTTGATCTGTCCACGCGGTTATTTCTAAACAGTCAGGTAATGTGACTTCATCAACAATTAGAGAATGGTATCGAATTGCTTCAAATGGATTAGGTAGACCTTGGAAAACTCCTTCATTGTTATGATTTATCATTGAAGTTTTTCCATGGCGTATTTCATCTGCTTTGATAATAGTCCCTCCAAATGATTCACCTAAACATTGATGTCCTAAACATACTCCTAAGACTGGTAACTTAGGTGCGAAATATTGGATAGTTGCATTTGAAATACCAGCTTCGGTAGGACTACACGGGCCAGGGGAGATTATTAACCCCTCTGGCTGGAGATTTTCGATCTCTTCAATGGTTGTTTGATCGTTACGCAAAGTTACAACATCTACTCCCAATTCACCAAAATATTGGTGGAGGTTGTAGGTGAATGAATCGTAGTTATCTATCATTACTAACATATGTTAACCCTGAATGAATTTGTAATATTATATCAATTCGATAACCCTTTTGTAGTGGACGCGTGGATAATAACCTGAATTTCTATTGATTAAACCTTTTGATTACTGCAAACTATTACGATGATTAAAATACTTCGCATCATACGTAATAAAATGTTTAGACTCGATTCAAGAAAGAATCCGATACCGATGAGTACAAAGGTGATCGACAGAATACGTATGTTTGACCATTTATTGCAATTAATGCCTGAAAATGATGGTGTCATCGTTGAATGTGGAGTAGGTCACGGCCGATCCTTACTCGTTATTACTACATTATCTGTAGCATACAGAGATCGACAAATCTATGCTTTTGATAGTTTTGAAGGCTTTCCGGAGGTGTCCGAGGACGATTCTATTCATAACCCACAGGCAAAGAAAGGCCACTATAAATCACAATTACAAGACGTAAAACAATTCTTGATGAATAGCCGAATGTCAGCTGACAAAGTAAATGATATTATTTTTGTTAAAGGTTTTTTTGATGATACTTTGCGCGATTTTGACCGGCCAATTTCATTCTTACATATCGATGCAGACTTAAGTATGAGTTATAAAACTGTATTAACTCGATTGTTTGACAAAGTATCATCTGGTGGAATCATTTTGTTTGATGAATATAATGAAGCTAAATGGGCTAACGTCACAAGAATTGTTGATGAGTTTATGGCTGATAAAGATGTTACGTGGGGAGAGTATCGGACAAATGAAAACGAAAAATATTATGTTATCAAGCGGTAGCCGTTTGATTTGAATCAAAGGTGCATAACAATTTGAGAAAAAGTATAGTAGAAGGCTTTCAGAATGTAGTAATTCTGATGAGCACTAAAGATTTTAGAGTTTTATGGTTTGCTGGAGGCATATATCACATAACTAGATGGATGGATCCTGTGGTGATGGGGCTAGTGATGTGGGAATTGACAGGATCTGCATCTCAAGTTGCTATATTGCTTGCCCTTAAATGGTCTCCAATGTTGATATTTGCTTCTATTGCTGGCTATTTATCTATGGCATTCAACAGAAAAATATTGATGTTGATTACTCAGGGCGGAACAGTGACCATATTGGCAATTTTTGCCATTTTGGCTTTATATGAATTAATTTTGCCTTGGCATTTAAAGGTAGGCGCGTTCGGACTTGGCGTCTTTTACGTACTGGACTTTCCTGCCAAAAGGACAGCAATACATGATGTGTCACGATCCAACCGTCTCTCAAATGCTATGTTTCTAGATATAATTAATCATGCATTAGGTAAAGGCGTTGGTCCATTTTTAGCAGGACTCACTATACAATTCTTAGGCCCTGTGGGTGCTTTTTCATTATTGTTAATATTGGCCAGCACGTCATTTAGTATTTTAACGTTATATGGGTATAAGCAGGAAAAAATTGTTGTGTCATTTAAACAAATCGGTCCTACGTTAGTGAACGGTTTTGTCTCTGCTTTTTCAAATAAAATTGTGTTTGGTGCGTTATTGGCAAGTATGGTTTTCAATTGGTTTGTATTCAGTTGCGAGGCACTTCTTCCTGTAGTAGCAGTAGATGATTTACAGGTCAATGCTTTTTGGGCAGGGATATTGGTCTCAGCGTTTGGGACTGGATGCTTGTTTGGTGGATTATCGATGTCGTTTATAGGGAATATAGAATTAAAAGGTCGGGTGTTAGTTGGTGGATTTGTTATTCAAATGATTGGGTTTATTGTATTCGGCTGGGCTAATATTTATTTAGTATGCTATGCATTCTTATTTATGGCTGGATTTGGGAATGCGTTGTTAAGTGCTATGTCAACACCAGTTGTTATGCTAAACGTTGAAGAAAAAGACCGTTCGATGACATTGGGAGTTGTAGCACAATGCGTCGGTGCTGCAGCATTAGGAGGATTTACTACTAGTAGATTGGCCGAAATGTTTGGTGCGGGCAATACGATGATTATAAATCAAGGTTTGGGATTTACATTATTGGCAATCATTTTATTATTTACGCCTCTACTCACCAATCGTACTTAATAGGTTCAGTGACATACAATTAGGATTGATAGAAAATGTTGAGTTCAGGTGTACTTGGCCAGTTTAATCCCTCACCGGCGTTTGAGCGGTAGTCTTCCCAAAACACCCAACTATCAGGTCGGCTGTCACAATCTTCATAATAACAACATTTATAAAATGAGTTATCGTATTCAGTAATCCCAAGCTGCGATTCTAGTTCTAGGACGAGGTCACTTACTTTTTGGAAAGTATTCAGGTTGATTATGAGGCCATCAAGGCTTATGTGAAACGCACGCTCACAGTTTGTGCAAAATATCCATATCCTCATATATATTTAAAACAATTCTACTAGTTCGATCCAGTTGCCATCTGGGTCTTGTGCATATAACGCTTTTCTTAATAATTTCTCATCCGCGTCGTAAAGAGGCGCTGGTGGATTAACAGCGGTCAAACCATTCTGAATAGCTTTTGCATAAAATGTATCTATATCTTCTACAAGGAAAGCTAGATGTGCAGCTCCTACATCGTTTTTCTCGAATTTAGCCTTAGATCCTAGAGGTGTCAGGTATTGTATCAATTCTAATTGGTGTCCATCTCCGAGGTCTAGGAAAGCATTTTGTAAGTGCACATCCTTATATCCAACTAATGTTTCCGCAAACAGACCAGTACGTTCCGCCCTACCAGCAAGCTTAAGTCCGAAGACTGAAGTGTAGAATTCGATACTAGTTTCTAGATTTTTCACTATAAATCCAGTGTGAAAGAATGATTTGAGCATGGTCACCTCCGATTTGAAGGGAATTGAGATTCTGCATTGTCTATTGCTTTTAATAAGGCACCTGATTTGTAATACGTCTCTAGATATTCATCTTCGTCTGTACTATCGGCTACGATACCTCCCCCAGCTTGTATGTAAGCTACCCCGTCTTTAATTACACTCGTCCTAAGAGTGATACAAGTGTCAATGTTTCCAGAGTATGAGAAATATCCGACCGCTCCTGCATAGGGTCCTCGTTTTTGCTGTTCGAGTTCTGATATGATTTCCATTGCTCTTATTTTAGGTGCTCCTGAAAGGGTGCCAGCTGGGAAGCATGATCTCAGAGCATCAAACGGGTTTAGATTATTTTTAAGTACTCCTTTGATATGAGAAACCAAGTGCATAACATGGGAGTATTTTTCTATACTCATGAGATCAGTCACCTGCACAGTACCAATCTCACTTACCTTTCCGACATCATTCCGTCCCAAGTCAACTAACATTATATGTTCTGAGGTTTGTTTTTCACTGGTTCTTAGTTCCTCTGCTAATTGATTGTCTTCTTCTTCTGTGGCTCCTCTGGGACGCGTACCTGCTATGGGATGATAATCTATGAGCCCGTTTTCAACTTTGACTAGCGTCTCAATGGATGCACCAACAATATGGAAATCGGATAAATGAAGATGATACATGTAAGGGGATGGATTCAGAGCACGTAATGATCTATAGATATCGAATGGGTGGGCTTCAGTTTTGCGTTCAAATCGCTGCGATAATACTATTTGTATAGCGTCGCCTTGGTTGATGTAGTCTATACATTTGTTGACAGCGTCGTAGAATTCTTGTTTGCTGAAATTAGATTTTACGTCAGCGTTTGGAACGGGTGTTTGAAAGCTTGATGAGTAAGATTGGGACGGTAAAGGTACGTTAAGTTTATTGACAACATATTCTATTTGCTCCACTGCATGGGAATAGGACTGGTCGATATCGTCATCAAGATTGACGTGGCTAACGATTTTAATGTCATGTCTTAAATGGTCGAATATTAATAAAGTATCAGTAAACATAACTACAGAATCGGGTAGATTGATATCATCTTTGTCGAGCATGGGCACTCTAGGCTCAAAGTAATGGACATTGTCGTAGGATAAAAAACCTACGCCTCCTCCGTTGAAACCAGGTAGTCCATCAACAGAGACCCCTTGGAACTGATTAAGCTCTTTTTGAATGAGGATTAATGGGTCTACAGCGCCTTGAGGTTGGCTCTTACCAGTTTTGATGACTTTGTATGGCTTAGTGCCTATAAAACTATATCTGCTTAATTGTTCTCCTCCTGATACGCTCTCTAGAAGGAATGAATAATCTCCTTCAGCAACTTTCAGGTAAGCGGAAACAGGGGTTTCTAAATCTGCATTGATGGTTCTGTAAACAGGAACAAGGTTCCCTTTATTTTTATAAGATTCGATATCTTCTAATTTTGGATAATACATGCTTTCTGTTGCCTTTGAAATTTAAGTGCTTACCAAGTGAATATATTGTAACAGGATACCCACGAGCTTTTTTTAAGTATTAGACAGTCAGTATAACTTTACCCGTGGTTTGCCTGCCTTCTAATTGGCGGTGAGCTTCAGCAGCTTCTGCTAAAGATAATTTGAGGCCAATTCTGATCTTCAAACTCTCTTCTTGTACCCAAGTAAGGACCGTACTTGCTCGGTTCAGTAATTCTTCACGGGAAGCGGTGTAGTCTCCCAGCATCGGTCTGGTAAGGAAAATTGATTTTCCGCGGAGTAAATTGGTGTCAAAAGGTGGGACTGGAGCACTAGCTGTGCCGTAAAGGACCATATATCCTCGAGGTTTTAGAATGTTAAGCCCTTTTTGGAAAGTAGTATCTCCCACGGCATCATATACTATCTCTATTCCTTTTTCGTTAGTCTGGTCAAGAATAATTTTTTCAAAATCGTCTGTAGTGTATTGGATCAGGCAATCAGCGCCTGCTTCTTTCGCCAATTTAGCTTTTGCTTCCGTTGATATGGTAGTGTACACGTAGACTTCGAGCATTTTAAGCATTTGTATTAACAATAGCCCAACTCCACCAGCCCCAGCATGGACAAGCGCTGTGTCCCCTTTTTGGAGGTTAGTGATATCGTTGGCTAAGAAATGAGCGGTCATCGC
This sequence comes from uncultured Dehalococcoidia bacterium, assembly GCA_964343075.1. Classification (GTDB taxonomy): domain Bacteria; phylum Chloroflexota; class Dehalococcoidia; order Lucifugimonadales; family UBA3495; genus UBA2588. Next base: position 143,349 of record CAYFGT010000002.1, read on the forward strand.
TTGCAATAGAATAGCAGAAGCAGTTTCAAAAGACATGTCATCAGGAATCGGTACTGTGAGCCATGCTGGTACAGCCGCGTATTCAGCATATGAGCCTGTTGCCATTGCATATGCCACCCGATCACCTACTTGGATATCTGATACATTTTTACCCACTTCTACTACTATGCCTGCTGCCTCTCTACCTGGGATCCAAGGGAACTGGTCTGGGATGTTAGTCCCACGTCTGCTAGCCACATCAGTGTAGTTAACTCCGATAGATTTAATTTCAACGAGTATTTCCCCATTTTTAAGTTTAGGTGTAGGAATGTCTTCCAATTGCATGACGTCTGGTCCGCCTGTTTGATGAATAGTGATAGCTTTCATTTGATGTTATCCTCCTAGTATGGATACAAGTCCAGTGATATCGTGAATATTTTCTAGGTTTCCAATCTGGTATATTGCCCCTTCAATGTGATCTGGAGGTAATATATACCGTGAGCAGTACAGGAATTTAGCTTCTAGCTCAGTGATATCCAGCGGAACTTCAGCAGTACCTTGAGCAAATTCTACAGTGGTTTTGAGGTTTTGTCCGCTGATTAGGGTTATAGATACTTGTGTAGACCTAGGAGTTACGGAACTCAAGCCTGTGTTTTCTGAGACCGTGATTTTGTTCATGCAATCCTTGATTGCATTGTCGTGGAAATTATCAGGACTGAATTGCTCGATCAAAGGTTGCCCATAAATTAGAGTTGAGGCTGCAATGAATGGTAAACTTTTTCGGAGTTCAAATTCAGTCTTAGGTGTGTCGCAATTTAATTCTTTGATAGTCCGACTAGGAACTTTGATTTCAACGGAGTTTATATCTTGATAATTGAAGTCATACACTTGCAGCAGTTGTAATATGCATTCAATACATTCGTGAGAGCTCGAAGGACAAGGATAGAGCTTTAAAGCTAAGCCTTTATTAGCTAAAGATGAATTTCTGCCAAGGTTACTCAATATGGTGTTATGAGTCGGTCCGTCGATGCCTAATTTGCTTAGATATGCTTCTAGTTTGTTTGTTGTGAAATCGTCGATATTGAAATTTTTGGATAGTGTAAGAGCAGTCGTTATAGTAGTCATCGCGGTTTTGGCATTACAGAAGGAATCTATGTCAGTATGATCAGTGTTTGTGTCAGTATCTAGGCCCGCAACTAACATGCAAATGCCTTGAAGGAAATGAGAATCTGTAAGCTTTAATAACAGGCTAGCGGCAAGGAATCCGCCTAAACTGATACAGGTGTAAAAATTAGTTGCTGTATGCTCAAGAAGATTGCTGGTATATTCCAATCCCAATAGGTATGCTCGCAGCACTTCTTTGCCTGTATACCCATTGGCTTCTCCTAAAGCGGTGACTATTGGGAAGACCACAGCAGACAACGAATGATGAGAATTAGGAATTTCTTCTGTGTAGTCAAGGATACTTATGATAGCGCTGTTACCAAATGCTGCATAAATGGGAGAGGTGCGGACTCCCATTCCGATTAATGTGCATTTACCTATGCTGCCCATTTCCTGAACTAGATTAGATATAGAGATAGCTTGCTGTTGAGAAGCACCCGCTAATCCTGCTGCAGAAGCATTAAGCATCGAATGTTTACCTAGAGTAATGCTTTCGGAAGACAAGTTTTCAAAAGGGAGGTTATCTTCTAGAAATGTTAGTCCTAAATGTTCCATGGAAACGCACTCGTTATGAATTTGTTTACTTCTGTTGTTATAAAGAAAGTACTGATACTGATCCAATTATACAGCAGTCTAATGGAAGTTGAGGTTTACATTGAAACTAAGATGTGATTTATTTGTACAAGTGATTATCAAATCAAATGGCATGAGGAGGCGAAATGGCATACGACCATATTTTAGTAGATCAACAGGATAGAGTTGGAATTATCACATTAAATAGACCAGATGTGCTTAACGCGTTAAACCTTCAATTGGTTTCGGAAGTTGACCAAGCAGTCACTGACATGGAAATTGATGAGAGTATAGGAGCTATTGTTGTTACAGGGGCAGGAGAAAGAGCATTTTCTGCAGGAGCAGACATTCATGAAAACAGAGAATTGACGCCTGAGCAACGAGATGCTGGTCAAGACAAAAGAGCTCAATACACATGGCATATGGCGACTTCTTCTAAGCCTATCATCGGAGCTATCAATGGTTTATGTTATGGGGGCGGTACCGTGATGGCGACATCGCTGGATTTTTTGGTAGGGTGCGAAAAATCAAGTTTTCGTTTCCTGGCGGTGAATTATGGCCAAATGAACGCTACTTGGACGTTACCCATGTTAGTGGGTATAAACAAAGCCAAAGAACTACTATATAGTGGTCGTGAAGTATTTGCTGACGAGGCTTATCATTTGGGCCTCATAAATCATTTATTTGATTCGAACGAATTGATTGATAAAACTATAGCTATAGCAAATGGAATAGCATCCAATCGAGCCCAAGGAGTGGCTAATATTAAGCAAATGGTTACAGAACATATAGGGGAGCCTTTAAGAGACCAATTCCAAGCTGAAATTGATGCTAGAAAAGGACGATTTAAAGGATTATCAGTTGAAGAAGGGTTTAGTGATTTCCTTGCCAGGAAGGGCAGAAAACCTAATGCAGCTAGTTAAAATTAATTAAGGATAAAGTAATTATGAGTACACAAAAAGCAGAATTGAGTCCGGAATTGATAATCAATGAATTTAAGAATCAAGGAGTGACTCATATTGTATGGTTGCCAGACAGTGAGACTAACTTTCTGTATTTATTGATGGAGCAGGAACCTTCGTTGACTTTGGTTCCGGTGAGTAGAGAAGGTCATGCATTTTCAACTGCGGCTGGATTATCTACAGGAGGAGCAAAACCAGTGATATTAATCCAGAATACTGGATTATTAGAATCGGGAGATTCACTAAGAGGTTGGTGTATGGGCATGAATATCCCTGTTGTATTGATGATTGGCTATAGGGGATACACGAGACACGGTAGAAATGCAGACACTGCAGCGACATACACCGAACCATTCTTAAATGCGTTTAATGTCAAATATTATTTGGTCGAAAGTAATGATGATGCAGAAAGAATAGCTTGGGCATTCGAAGATGCGGCAAAATTGAGAAATCCAGTGGCGGTATTGATTGGAGATGAATTCCACGGATTCAACTAAACTTTTAAATTGAGGAGAACCCCATGATAGACACATTAGAAATGTTCAAGATATTTAATAAATACAGAGGCAACAGTATTGTTCTCTCTGGTAGAGGTGGCAGACATTGGCAAGAGGTCAGTGAGCAACCTGACTTAGATATTGCATTAGGAGATCCAGCAATGGGAGGTCATTCTTCTTTTGCCCTAGGTCTGGCGTTGTCTAGGCCAAATGAGAGAGTAATACAATTTGATTCGGAAGGTGATGTTCTTATGGGATTGGGTGCGTTGCCCACTATCGCAGATAAGATGCCTAAGAATTTTTATCATTTTATGTTAGATAACGAAGTTTATGGGACAACTGGAGGACAGCCAGTTCCAAATGCTGAAAACATTTCCTACGATATGATTGCTAAAGGAGCAGGGTACCCTAACACATATGCCTTTGATAATATCGAAGATTTTGCATCTAGCATTGAAGAAATACTAAACCTTGAAGGGCCTGTGTTTGTCGCCTTAAAAATTATCCCCGAAGTTACAAATGTCCCAATTGGTCAACGTGTCAAATGGCAGAACCGCACGAGAGATCAGATTATTTCTGATTTCAAGAATAGAATTGGCGTAAAAGATTAATTTACCTGCATAGAGAATTCCGATGGAGAAACACTTTGAAGTTATAGTGATCGGGGCAGGAGCTATTGGTGGCTCAGTATCCTATTATCTAAGTGAAAAAGGTATCTCAGTTTGTTTGCTCGACGAGAACGCGATAGGAAGTGGTGCATCAGCGCATGCAACAGGTTTTTTGTCCAATACATATGATTACGATTCAAATCCTAATATAAATGATGCTCTATTCGATAGCAGTGAATTGTTTGACGTAGACATTCCCAAGATCAATGATCTAAGCCAGATTAATACCCTTGCAGTGACTAGACCGGGTTTAAGACTTGCTTTATCTGAATCTGATGCAGCTATTCTTAAAAACCGTGCAGATTTTTCAAAATTTAGAAATCGTTATCCATTTGATTTATTAACAGGAGACGAAACTAGGAAATTAGATAAGAGGCTTTCCGAAAATATATTAGCTGCCGGGTATATTCCTGAAGAAACTCAAATTGATAGCTATAAGTTTACCTTGGCATTAGCTGTTGCAGCGGAAAAATTAGGAGCAGAAATTAATCAACGGAAGGTTGTTGGGTTAATATATCAATCAGGCAAAGTAACGGGAGTGCAATGTAGCTCAGAGGTTTTGTATGCTGACAATATTGTAGTGTCGGGAGGCTTGGGTTCCAATTCTTTGCTATCCGATATAGGCATTAACGCTAACCTTAGCCCCTTGAAAGGACAATCCATAAGAATGAAATACTCTGGCCAGCCTCTAGGATTTCACATAGGAGGTGTCGAGTCGTGGCATCTGATAAATAGAGGAGATGATTTAATTAGTGCGGGTAGCACGTCTGAATTTAATAATTTTGAAGAATCTCCAAATCATCAGGCGACTCAAAGTATTATGGAATGGGTAATGTCAGTGATGCCAAGCCTAGAAGATGCACAAATTGTTGAAACTATGTATGGATTCAGGCCAATGTCGCCAGATAACCTACCGATTGTCGGACCGGTTGACTCGATTGACAATGTGTATCTCGCTACTGGACATGGTCATAAAGGTATTCATCTTAGTTTATTGACAGGTAAAATAATTACTGACTTAATTAGTAGAGGGTATTCCGAATATAACTGGGATTTCATGAATCCCAACAGATTTGCTAGTAATCAGTAGAGGTTAAATCATGTCGATTAGTAAAATGTCAGGCATACTAGGGGTTTCTTTAGTCGGTGTAGCGGCCGTTTTGGTATCTATATTTGCGGACATAGATTTTCAGACCAAAGTTTGTGTGATCGTGATGATGATTGCGGTTGCTTTTTGGATTACTGACTGGATTCCTGCTGTGACAACAAGTTTTATTGGGCTCCTATTGTTAACGTTTGCTGGTGGGGTGGATTCATTTTCAGAAGCATTGGTGGGATTTAGCAAACCCATATGCTATTTTTTGATTGGAATCTTGGCTATGGGATTTGCTGTTCGAGTTTCAGGTCTTGCTGAAAGAGTAGCAAGTTACATAATAAATATATCAGTTGGAAATCCTGTACTTATGTATTTTCAAATGTTGCTGTCTTTTGTCCTGCTTACGTTTGTATTACCATCAGCTACTACCAGAGGGGCCATTATTGTCAATATGTACGAAGAAGTATTGGATAGCTGGAATGTTGCTAAGACCCACCCATTCCATAAAATGCTAATGATGGCTATGTTAGCTTTAAACCGATGTGCGTCAACAGCATTACTAGCGGGTGGCATAACGCCTGTGGTAGCCTCCGGATTGCTCGGTGATTTTTCTTGGATAGAATGGTTTGTCATCATGAGTGTACCATTTTATTTGAATCTATTTGCAGGAGGAACCATCCTATATTTCTGGTACATAACAGGCGTGCGAGAGTTACCTACTCAACAGTTGAAACAATCAAAATTTGGACCCCTTAAACCTGAAGAAATCAAGGTAATAATCATAATTAGTATCACTGTAGTCCTGTGGTTCACAGACTTTATCCATGGGTTCCACGCGTCTGTTCCTGCAGTTCTTGCTTTTGTTTTATTGATGTCTCCCAAAATTGGAATACTAAAATGGGAAGAACTTCAAAGAGGAATAGCATGGAGTAACTTCTTTATAACAGCTGCTGCTTTATCCCTAGGATTAGCTTTTTTGAATAGTGGTGGAGCTCAATGGATGGCGACAAGTATTTTAAGTCTTGGATTAAACATCACAGAGAATCCCAATATGTTGTTGATATTAGTAATGGTATTAATAGGATTAGCTAGGATCGCATTCAATAATATATCGGCTTACTTAGTGATAATGATTCCTCTTACAATGGGATTCGCTAGTATCCTAGGATTTGATCCACTCGTTATAGGATTTTTGACTGTAGTAATAGGGGATTCTGTAATATTTTATTGTGCCGGTACAGGCTCTGGATTAATTATATTCGAGCGTAGTGGCTTAACGAATATGGAAGTGTTTAGGTTCGCGTGTGTGATGATGTTGTCTGTGATACTGATCGCGTATTTTATTGTTTTGCCTTATTGGAATGCGATTGGATTTGTTAGTTAAATAATCAATATTAGAAGCTAGTATAAGTATGGTATCTACAAGCTCTTGCATATATATTCAAGAAACACATAAATTGGGAGATTGTTATGGCGGAAGTGACTAAGCAAGGCGATACCGTTAAGGTTCATTATACCGGTAAGCTACTAGATGGTAGTGTTTTTGATTCTTCTGAAGGCAGAGAACCTTTAGAATTTACTGTAGGCTCTGGACAAATGATAGCTGGTTTCGATCAAGGTGTAGTCGGTATGGCGATCGACGAAGAGAAAGAGATAACTATCTCTCCACAGGACGCTTATGGGGTGTATGATCCTGCCAAAATAATTGATGTTCCTAATGATCAATTTCCTCCTGACTTTGCTTTGGAAATTGGGATGCAGATATCTGCGAGCCAGCCAGATGGAAGTGCTATTCAGTTTGTTGTTAAGGAACTAGGAGAGACATCTACCAAGCTAGATGGCAATCATTTTCTGGCAGGAAAAGATCTAATATTTTCGGTTAAGATTGTTTCAATATCCTAGTACTTTTGTTGGTCCAAAGTACTATAGGTTACTGGACTTGTCGCTGCGAGACCTGCATCGACTGGCATTGTAACTCCTGTCACCCATCTTGATTCATCGCTTGCGAAAAATAGAGCTGCGTATGCAACATCCCAACCAGTCCCTTCCGTCCCCAATGGCGCTGCGTTTTTCCTGATCTCTCGTAGGTCGTCATTCATCCTGGGAGCTACCATAGGTGTATAAGGAAGTCCAGGTGCAATGCAGTTTACTCTAATCCCATCTCGGCCATGGTCTGCTGCCATTGAAAAGGTTAGTCCAATAACTGCTGATTTCGAAGCTGTATAAGGAGTACTGCTGTGGGCTCGAAGGCCTGCTATCGAAGAGATATTTATAATAGATCCCTGCCCGTTTTCTTTCATAGCGGGGATTGCAAATTTACTAGCTAGCACTATGCTTTTAACATTTACTGACATGACTTGATCCCAGTCAGTTTCTGAAATTTCCAATACAGTACCTCGTCTGGAAATACCAACATTGTTGTCTAGTATATCCAGCCTCCCATACCGTGACATAGCTGCTTCGACCATTGATTCACAGTCTGATGCATTTGTAACATCTGCTTGGAATACGGAAGCCACGCCGTTCTCTGCCTGTATCAATTTAAGGGTTTCCTCTGCTCTGTCTAGTTGGGAATCTACAATTAGAATTTTTGCTCCCTGTTGAGCAAACAATAATGCGGTCGCCTTTCCATTACCGATTCCCGGTCCACTGGAACCTGCTCCAGTTATGATTGCAACCTTATCTTGCAATCGCAATTTACTTGTCATAATTACACCTTTTATTATCGATGGACTTTTAACTTTATTAGTTTAAGCATACACATTATACCTTGATAGTATCTGTTACATGATAATATATGTATTAAAGTAAGATATCAAACTTAAAAACTTTGATATATTACTCAAATTAAGATAATAAGGATATTAATGAATAATGATTTTGTGCTCGGAGACGTAGCACTATTTATAGACTGGGAAAATTTTAAAATTAGCTTGGCCGGTGGTAATCGTGTCCCAAACGTGTCTGCTTTGAAAGAAGAAGTCTCTAATCACGGACGTGTGGTAGTGGCAAAAGCATACGCAGATTGGGTAACTCGTTCTCCTGAATTGAAAGGAGCTAGTCAATTTGTAAATGATCCGCCCGCATTGTATGCGTCAGGCATAGAGCCCGTTTATGTGCCAACAAGACTTCAACTAGGAAATTCCAATAATAGTAATCGTACAATAACGGTCAAAAACAGTGTAGATGTGAAAATGACCGCCGATTGTATAGAATGTGCCCATTCTTACCCCAATATAGACACTTTCGTAATAGTATCTGGAGACTCTGATTTCATACATGTAATCAATGCTTTAAGAACAATGGGAAAGAAAGTGATTATCATAGGAGTTTCTTGGACTACTTCTCGTAGGTTATCTGCTTTAGTAGATGGACTCATTTTCTATGACATTGATGTGGATCAAGATTCAAATAATGCTGGTAATACTTATAATACTCCTCGTGCTCGCAATAATTACTCACGACAAGATGTTCCCGATATTTTGCAATCGATAGAAAATATAGTAATTAGGGAAAGAGAAAGTGGAAGAATTCCTCTACTTACTTCTGTAAAACAAAGACTAATACGACAATATCCCGGATTAGATGAAAGAAGATTAGGTTTTACAGGATTCAAGAAATTGGTCCAGGCAGCTACAGAGCAAGGGAAGATACAGATGGTGACAGTAGGTATGGCTGACTGGGTAATATTAGCTGACGAGCCAGTACCGGAAGAAATAACTTCTGAAGAAACGGACATCTCGGAAAATATTGATAATGCTATTAATGCTAATAACGAAGAGTACAATGAGTTAAAAACAAGTACTGATAATTCTGAGAAACTTGCAGCATACAGTGGGGCTATGTCAGAATTACTATCTTCATTGGAAAAGGCTAGTAGTACCAGAGATGACAATGATGAATCACGTATAAATCAGATTATAGTTATGTCTGATTATTTATATGATGTGAAGGAAAGTACTAGCATAACTCCAAACACTTTAGGGGATGAGATCTCTTCTAATATTAAAGGTGCGCTTGACGCTAATAACGAAGAGATTAAGATTCTTTGGGAAAAGACATTTTCTAAAACTTATGTGAATAAGCTTATTAAAGGGTTATCAGATGAGAAAGTGTTCACAAAGGGTTGGGGTTCCGTGCAAGAAGAAGGCTCAGATAAGCCAAAAAGGAAAAGGACACTCAGCTTAAACCGTGAACATCCAGTGGTCTGCTATGCTTTGGAAAGTTATTGGGGACAATCTATGGAAGATAATGCGCCGTTCGCATCTAATGAAGATGAAGATTCTGGCTCTGGACTAGCTGGCAGAGTGATGAGGTTATTTTCCAGGTAAAGCTGATGACCATGCCGATGTTAATGTGGAAACATCAGTATTTATTACTTCGCCTAATTTGAATTTATAATCTGTCGTAGTTCCTAAGTGGATTATCGGGACATTAACCATTTGGGCTTGTTCAATTATTGCTTGGCTGTCAGATTTCCTGCATGAGATTATTATTCTTGATTGAGATTCCCCAAACAAGTCAGCTTCCCAGTCGTTAAGATTGAAATTGTTAGAAATGAACCCTATGCTCCCGATACAGCTGCACTCAGCCAATGCTACCGCCAAGCCGCCTTCTGAACAGTCATGAGCAGATAATATGACATGTTTAGCAATCAAATCTCTGCATAAGCTTTGTACTTGTAACTCGAGTTCTAAGTTGATTTTAGGACTTCCCGTGACGGATTGGTACAAGGAACTATAGTATTCAGATCCAGATAAACTGTTCCTCTCTAGTGTGAGTGTATTTGTTCCTAGTATGAATACATCCGCATCTACTTCAGTGAAGCCAGATTTAATAGGGGTGACAGAATTTGGCATTACTCCTAAACAGCCTATAATGGGTGTTGGGTAAATTTCAGATAGGTCTGACTGATTATATAAACTAGCGTTTCCACTTACGATTGGGGTATCAAATGTTCGAGCTGCTAACCCCATCCCTTGTATAGACTGTTCGAGTTGAAAATATATTTCAGGTCTTTCTGGATTTGCAAAATTAAGACAGTCAGTTAATGCAATGGGCGTTGCGCCTGTGCAAGATACATTCCGACATGCTTCTGCAACGGCTATTTGGGCACCTATATATGAATCTAAATAACAGTAGCGACTGTTGCAATCGATGCTAAGGCTTATCATCCTAGTAGTATCTTTGATTCTTAATACTGCGGCGCTATGTTGCGGGCCTATGATCGTGTTAGTTTGTACCTGACTATCATATTTTTGAAATACTGATTGTCTACTTCCAATGTTATTGTTCTCGAGTAATGATAGAAGAGAATTTTGTGCAGATAACGAAGGGTCAGGTTGATGGAGAATATTATTTAGAGATTTAAGATCAATAGATGAAGTGTCGGCGGAATATGAAGGTGCCTCGGTAAGAAACTGAATTGGAACCTTTGCAACACTTTTGGTTCCATCATTAACTTCTATATGAGGCTCTTTGATGACCTCACCTATTTGCGTGGCATAGATGCCCCATTTTGTAAATATATTGGAGATTTCTTCCACATATTCTGGACGTACAAAGAGTATCATGCGTTCTTGTGATTCCGATAGCATGATTTCGTATGGAGACATAGCATCTTCTCGTGTAGGTACCATGGAGGTATTAATGAAAATACCTAATCCAGCTTTACTAGCAGCTTCCACTGTTGAACTTGTAAGCCCTGCTGCTCCGAGATCTTGGATGCCTTCTACGTGTCCTGTGGCAAGGGCTTCTAAGCATCCTTCTATAAGTAACTTTTCTAGAAATGGATTACCTACCTGAACAGTTGGTCTCATTTCTTGTTCGGCGTCAAGATTTCTCGAAGCTAGACCTGATGCGCCATGTATACCGTCTCTACCTGTGTCTGCTCCTACAAGCAAGACCGAATTACCTATGCTTTTAGCAGAAGAACTAGCTATATTATCTGATTCCACTAATCCTACGCATAAAGCGTTTACCAAAGGATTATCTTGATAACACGTATCGAAATATATTTCTCCTCCTACATTTGGAATACCTAGGCAATTTCCATACCAAGATATACCCTCTACCACTCCTCCAAATATATGATCAGTTTTGGATTCTCCTAGCGTTCCGAATCGCAACGAGTTCAATATAGCTATTGGACGGGCTCCCATAGCTAATATGTCCCGCACAATTCCTCCCACTCCGGTTGCTGCACCTTGGAACGGTTCAACTGCCGAAGGATGATTATGAGATTCTACTTTGAATACCACTGCATACCCGTCCCCGATATCTATAGCCCCTGCATTTTCTTGCCCTGATTCAGAAAGCACTCTGGAAGATTTACTTGGTAATGTTTTGATAAGGTGTTTAGAGTGTTTGTACCCGCAGTGTTCGCTCCACATTGCTCCGAATAGACCAAGTTCTACATGATTGGGAGACCGACCCAATAATTCAATTATCTTTTCGTATTCTTTTTCGCTGAGTGCTATTTCTGCGAGTGTTTTTTTATCAATATCCATAAATTCACTAATTGGTCTATATGTTTTTGTTTATCCATTCGGAAATGGATTTGAAAATCATAGCACCGTCCTCGCTGCCTAATATACTTTCGCAACATCTTTCTGGATGAGGCATCATGCCTAGGACGTTTTTAGAGGCATTTAAAATCCCCGCTATATTATTGATTGATCCATTTGGATTATATTCAGCACTAGTGTCCCCATCTGGGCTGGAATATCTAAATGCTATTTGATTATTAGCTTCTAAATTACTGATAGTTTCTTGGTCAGCGTAATAGTTACCCTCTCCGTGAGATATTGGTATGTCTAATATCTCATCTATGTTGCATAAGTTACTGAAGGCATGATCATTAGACGCTACTTTGAGGTTTGTTGGTACACAGCGATATTCGAGGCAGTCATTCTTTAGGAGTACTCCTGGTAAAAATCCGCACTCACACAGGATTTGGAAACCATTACAGATTCCTATAACAAGTTTGCCTGAATTTATGAAGGAATCTAATGAAGCAATTATCGGGGATAATTTTGCTATAGAACCTGTGCGTAGATAATCGCCGTATGAAAACCCGCCAGGCAGTATCAAGCAGTCAAATCTGCTTAAATCCGTCTCTTCGTGCCAAACATATTCAGCTCTGAACCCCAACACATCCTGGATAGCATAGAAGCAATCTGTGTCACTCCATGTTCCAGGAAATACAATTATCCCAAATAGCACGTAATCACCATTAATCAGATAGTAATTTGGTTACGATTTCGTTGACCACAGTGCCGTCTGCGTTGCCTTGAAGCTGCTTCATGCAGTAACCCATAACTTTGCCTTTGTCTTGCATTGATGTAGCTCCTAAGCTTGTTATTGCGTCGTTTACTATAGATTCAATGTCAGCATGTGACATTTGAGGTGGAAGATATTGTTCAATGATGTTCAGTTCTTCAGTTTCCTTTTGGACCAAATCGTCTCTTCCTCCTTGTTCGAACATCTTTATGCTCTCTTTACGGTCTTTAACCTGTTTGGCCACTACTTTTTGTACCCCGTCTTCATCTAGCTCTGCTAGATCATTTTTTTCCACGAGTTGGATAGCGTTTTTTAGGAATCGCAAAGCATTCAACTTGGTTTGCTCTTTGGCTTTCATCGCTGTGATGATATCTTGTTCGATTTGAGATTTAGTAGACATAATGTAACTCGTTTTATTATTTGGAATGCGAGTTCAATTTTAGGATTGTTCATTTGGGGCTGTCAATTGATTAGGAGTCATTATATGTGTATTTGGCTATACGTCTATAAACTGTGTATTTCATTTGACAATTTTATGGAAGATTATTAGACTAACGCTATGAAATTAGTACAAATGACTTGCGTATGTATGTGTTGCGTCCCGAAATAGGGGGGCAGTTTGACGCGCGAAAATTTGCAAACACCCTCCTCTAACAGGAGGGTGTTTTTATTTGGAACAAACTTGGAGAGGAAATAATGGCAAATATACACCCAGAGACTGATCAAAATGCTATTCATAGCGAAAGTTTAGAATTATCAAAAAAGGCTAAGGGAATCATACCGTTTTCAGAAGAAGAAGTTGTTAGATTTGAAGCTGAATCAAAAAAATATTCAGATGGAGAGCAAGATAACCTTGAATTCACTCCTTTCAGATTGAAGCAAGGAATCTACGGACAACGGCAACCAGACGTACAAATGATACGGATCAAATTACCAGGAGGAATCATTACTGCTGAAGCAATGGATGTGATGGCTACTATTAGTGAAAAATATGCTCCTTTGCATAAAGGGCACATTACTACTAGGGAGAATATACAATTCCATCATATACCTCTTCCAGATTGCCCTGATGTGATGAGATTGCTTGGTACAGTTGGACTATCTTCCAGAGAAGCGTGTGGTAATACTGTTCGGAATGTGGTTGGTGATGCTATAGCGGGAGTCGCCCATGATGAAATATTTGACCCTACTCCCTATTTAGCCGCATATGTGCGTTTTGGTGTACGCCATCCTATTACTCAGAGTTTCCCGAGAAAATTCAAAACTGCTTTTACAGGAACCGATAAACAGGACCGTGTTGCAGCTGCGATTCAAGATTTGACATATGTATCTCAAATTCGTGTCGTAGATGGCAAAGAAGAAAGAGGATTCAAAGTTTTTGTAGGCGGTGGAACTTCGATAATGCCAAGACTAGCGAAACCTCTCTTTGACTTTCTGCCTGAGAAAGATTACCTGAGACTAGCCCTCGCCATATGGACTGTGTTTAATCAAGCTACAAGCCTACGCAAAAATAGAATGATGGCTAGATTGAAAGTTTTGATAGATCGTATAGGCCTTGATGAATTTAAAGTATTGGTAGATGAACAGTTGGCGCTGATAGGAGAAATAGATTTTAAACCTTACGTAGGCCTGGACAGTAGTCTAGATGAAAATGCTGGAAACACCGATGTCGAAGATATAAGTGCAGAAGTTGCAAATTCTGCGGAATATCAAAAATGGCATAAGTATAATGTATCAACTCAAAAGCAAGAGGGGTACAACTTGGTGTATATAAAACCTACTAGAGGAGATTTAGACACAGCTCAATTCAAAGCTTTAGCTGAGATCATTCGAAAATACACAGGTGGTCAGGCAAGAGCAATGCAAGAACAAAACATGGTTTTGAGGTGGGTATCTGATTTAGCACTACCTCATGTTTGGAAAGCTTTGAAGGACATAGGGTTAGCAGAATATGGTGCTCACACTATATTGAATGTAGTATCTTGCCCCGGTACGGATAGTTGCAAACTGGGGATCACATCCTCTATGGGGTTGAATAAAGCTATTAAAGAAGAATTAGACACTTGGGACAGTTTGATCGAAGATGAAGATGTTCAAAAAATCCGCATCAAAATGAGTGGATGTCCTAACGGATGTGGACTGCATCATATTGCTAATATCGGTTTCCATGGTGCTGCTATTAAGGGACCAGATGGTCAGCAAGTTCCAGCTTATGAAGTATTCTTGGGTGGTAACTACGGTGGACCTAGCGTAGAGGAATCTAGAATAGGAGCCAGAATACCTAAAGTGAAAATCCCCGCGAAATTAGCTCCGAATGTGTTGAAGCAAATGGTATCGTATTACAAAGATAACAAACAGTCGGGAGAGTTATTCAATAAGTTTGTTGATAGAGTAGGAACTGGTAAGTTTGAAGAATTAGCGAAAGCAGCACAGGAACAAGGAGAAACGGCTGCCGGTAATTCTGACTTAATAATGGATTGGGAAAGAACCAATTTGTATAAAGTTGAGAGAGGAGAAGGAGAATGCGCAGTCTAGGAGACTGAATTGTATTTATCGCTTCCTCAGATATGACATTATAATTTCTAAGATAGTAGGCCTACTATCTTCTATCGGCTTTCCTCGCCACC
>CAYFGT010000003.1:0-113020 GCA_964343075.1 uncultured Dehalococcoidia bacterium
CAGGCGAGGATACCGAAGGCCAATACTGACAGTATGGCCACACTTATAAGCGCTCTCACGCCTAATACACGGGAAACTATCATAGTCTTCCTCCAATGAGATATGAATGGTAGGTTATTATGCTGAAATACAGCTGTCAAGAGCCAATTTGCTGGTATCTACATATAGAACAAGAAAAGGAATTGACATAATACAAGAAATGTCCTTTGGTTATAGCTAGATTAGCCTATTTGTAACCATGGGACCAATGTTTTTGTGTACGGCAATTACATAGGACTATTATGATTTTTAATGACAATGGTGTTCATATATGGATATCTGATATACTGCTTGATAAACTAGGTTCATATAAGAATTAAGGTTTTAACGTGAATTTTAAAGAGAAATACGTTCATATCGCTGTAGGCCTAATTGTGGCGGCAATACTAACCTATATGGTCTGTAATACAATTTATGAACGATTTGCAATAATTGCTGCTCCCAATATGGATCAGATTTATGGCATGGCGATTGAATGGGACAGAATATGGGTGTTCTGGGTAGGATCGGCTTTTTTTTCAATCCCGGTTGGATTTGGAATAGGTGTCGCCATTTCCGTACTATTTTCTAGGGCCTCTTGGTTCATAAGGTCTAGAGTAATGGATCTAAGAGGGACATCAGGGCAATCCAAATCGTGGTTTAATTTGGACGAAGATTAGATACACTAAGCAATTGATTTTTTTAACAGTTATCAATTAACTGGTCAAAGTTGGTAGTCCCTGTTGGAACTACGTCTAGGAACCCTCCGCCCTCGAATACTATATCTCCGGCATCTCTCAACACTTCGAGGTGGCTGATGTTCTCTGTAAAAGCAGAGTAAAACTGATTCCCTTCTAATACCCTGTCAGCGAAAGTCTTGTGTGTTAATTCAGATAGGTCTTGTGTCCCTGCGTTTATTAAATTAAGTATTTCTGCGCATCGCTCTTTATGATGATCTATAATTTCTGGAATTCTAGCCAAGTTGATGAGATTGAATTCCCCATAACGGTATGTCCTGTGAGCGGCAAGAACCAAATCTATCGAAGAAATGTCTGAGGCTTTTTTTAATGATTTGATGTATGCAATTAGTCCGTAATATTCATTTCCTCTCTGATATGATTGAGGTAGGATGTTTTTAAATGGTTCGTAGCTCAAGCTCATGCTTGGATGAGGAGTGATTTTGGGTAGTATGTGGTCACCTGAGAATAATACGTTATCTAGTTTTATGCACAATTCATCAGGGGAATGACCTGGCGTGTAAAAGAATTCAAAATTCCCTAGCATAGAGCCATCAGTAACAGGATTGGTTACGTTAAGGTTTTTAGTCTCTTTCTCATTAACAGCCACTCTGTTAATGACGTCCGGGTCCTGCATGTCGGGAAAATTTGAATGTCTACCTCTCCATTTATGTTCTATCTCCCATCGGTCTACATCTTTCAGTATTGAATACACTTCGTGGGCATATAGTCGCGCGCCTGATCGAGTTAGGAGTTCTTTGGTGTTACCATCGTGATCCATATGTCCGTGACTTATAATTACACTCCCAACCGATTCTAAAGAATGTCCCAGATACTCTAGTCCATCTTTTAAGGATGTGATTGTGCCGTAACAACCTGGATCAATCACCGTGAGTTCATCATGTTCAATAATGTAACTCCATGTAGGGCCTAGCGGTGTGTCCCATGACTGAGGGACACCAATTGCATGAATTTTAATCCCGTTAGCGAATTTGTATTCAATTACCGCGTTGTGTCCTTGGTCGTCACCTGGCAATAGTGTATTATATTCCATAGGGGCTGCTCTCTTCTTTTAGTTTGTTAAGGCTGGAAGGTTATTAAATGGGTGCCGGAGTCTATCAGCAATGTTTCTCCTGTAACATGTCTGGCTCCTTCGAGTAGCCATGTTATTGTTTCTGCTACTGACTCTGCGCTACAAACCTCTTGTAATGGTACTTTTTCTTTAAAAGCATTCATCAAGGTTTGATGATTATTTTCTCCTATTCCTTTTGTCCACCAAGACGTGTCTGCGACTCCAGGAAGTACGGCATTGACGCGAATTTCAGGTGCTAGCATACGAGCTAAGGATTTGGTCATCGTATTCAGGGCACCTTTTGAAGCAGCATAGGCGATGGAACTCCCAGATCCAGTAACACTAGATATGGATGATACATTGACTATAGAACCTTGGCCGTTTGCTTTCATGTGTTTATTGGCTGCTTTAACCATATGAAATGATCCTATCAAGTTAACATGATACAGATTAATAAAGTCATCATCGGTTAATGTTTCTAAGTCCTTGCCTCCAGAAAATACGGAAATCCCCGCATTGTTAACTAGATAATCAAGTCGGCCCCATTTGCTTATGATTTCTTTAACCATGGCGTCGCATTGGGTTTGCTCGGTCACATCTGCTTGAAGGGTCAAAGTTTCTACATCATGGCTTTGGCAGATGTTGGATGTGTCATCAGCGCCTACTCGGTTATTGGAATAATTAATAGCTACATTAACCCCTTTTTGGGCAAGAAGTATCGCGGTTGCCGCCCCTATTCCAGAGCCTGATCCAGTTACTAGACCTACTTTGTTGTTTGTTATCATATTGTTCCTAATTTGGGGCAGAAAAAGGTTTAACGTCTCTTAAACTGCTATAGTCATTTTGTGTCATAAAATTTACCAGATCGTCTTGTAATTTAATAGGGGCTAATGGGCTTATTAGATTAGCACTTCCAACTTGTATAGCAGATGCGCCTACCATCAAATATTCTATAATGTCTTCTGCTGTGAACACGCCTCCTACTCCTATCACAGGGACATCTAATGACGATTTGATTTGATGGACTAAGGCAATTGCTATGGGTTTAAGACTTATGCCTGAGAGTCCTCCAAGGACATTCCCTAAAACTGGTTGCTTTGTATGGATGTTCAGTTTCATGGCAGGCATTGTGTTACAAATTGTTAATGCTTTAGCTCCAGAATTGATTGCGGACTTGGCTATTTGTACTATGTCCGGCACATTAGGGGATAATTTCACTATTATAGGAAGGTGATATTCGGTTGCCACTGCAGAAACTACCTCTTCTACCAAATTCGAATCGTGGCTAAACATGCTCCCTGTTTCGGTGTTAGGGCAACTTAAATTTAGTTCTAGGGCATCACATTGGGTCTTAGAGATTTCATGAGCCATTTCTGCGAATTGTTCTACGGTGTCGCCGGAAATACTCGCGAATAATTTGGTAGGTATTTGGGGTCTCAAGTCATTAAGATAATTTATTCCTTGGTGGATCCCTGGATTAGTGAGTCCTACAGAATTCAGAAATATAGTTTCTCCATCTTCAGTTCCTTGACGGAAAGAGGTCGGATACCATCGTGGTTCGGGATTTCCTTCTCGAGGTAAGTAAGTGAACGTTTTAGGTATCACAGCGCCAATTGATGATAAAGCTGCAAAGCTCTCGTACCCCCTGCCGTATCCGTCGTATCCAAACGTGCCAGATGCAATGATCACAGGACTATTTAATTCCATTAGGTCGCTGATTAACGATACTGAAGTGTCCACTATTGTCCTACTTGCACTGGTCCGGTGCTCCGGACCAGTGGTTTATTAAGTGATGACTAGAAACTCTCTATGTCTGAATCAGAGTCATCTTGTTCGACGAGAGAATCATCTTCGTCGAAAATTGACGAGATACCTTCTTCTGTCTCGCTTGAGGCGGTGTCTTCGGTGTCAAAGACAGATTCCTCTACGATAGATAACATTTCATCAGAGAGCTCAGATGAATCAGATGAACCCTCGTTCGCTTCGTCTTCAACTACTGCCTCTGCAATTGAAGTCGTGTCATCTACTAATTCCGGGTCATCTTCATCCAACCATTTTGCAGCGTGAAACTCTGAAGGTTCTAAAATCTGTTCGATTTCTTCCGCTTCTAGTAGCTCTCGCATCTCTGGTGTATCTAGCTTGGCGGGTATTAATCTACCAATGATGACATTTTCTTTCAGTCCTTGAAGTTGATCGTGCGAACCACTAATTGCAGCTTGTGTTAGTACTCTGGTTGTTTCTTGGAATGATGCAGCAGCAAGGAAGCTGTCTGTTAGAAGCGAAGCTCTAGTAATGCCAAGAAGAATAGGATTAGATGTAGCTGGTTCTTTCCCTTCGAGTTCCATTTGAGAATTGACTTCACCGAATTCTCTACTATCTACTATTTGTCCAGGTATATATTCAGTATCTCCGGAACTGTCCACATTAACCCTCCGCAACATTTGACTAACGATTACTTCGATATGTTTGTCGTGGATTGTTACACCTTGAGATCTGTAGACCGCTTGTACTTCATCGATCAAATAAGCCTGCAGCGCCTCGGTCCCTTGAATCCTCAATATGTCATGTGGATTAAGAGGGCCAGGAGTAATTGGGGCTCCTGCTGCGACTAGGTCACCGTCAGCAACCAAGAGGTAGGACGACATGGGGATAACTAGCTCCCGTTCTTCTTCATCTTCCCATGTGATAGATAAAGTATCATCGTTAATTGCTACAGATCCTCCTGTTGTTGCTACTATTTCATTTGAATGATCTTCTGAGTCCTCATAACCTAGGATTGTTCCTGCTTCAACATTTTCTCCATTTGCTACCAATAATTGATATCCTGAAGGGATCTCATAATCTTCGGAGAACTCTTGAGTGCTAACAATCCGAATTATTTTATTGGTGTCATCCTCTTCTATGTGAACAGTCCCCTCGATTTCTGCTAAATATGCAGCGCCTTTAGGTATTCTGGCTTCAAAAAGTTCTTCTACCCTTGGCAGACCACTTGTAATGTCTTGTGCAGAAGCGATACCTCCGGTATGGAAAGTACGCATGGTTAATTGGGTTCCTGGTTCCCCAATGCTTTGTGCAGCAATTATACCTACAGCTTGCCCCAAATCCGCCATACGGCCTGTTGCAGGAAGGATGCCGTAACACATTTGGCAGACACCTCTTTCTGCCTCGCAGTGAATGGCGCTTCGGACAGGAACAGCTTGGATCCCTTTAGATACGATAGCATCAGCTAACTCTGGAGTGATCGATTCGTTTCTATCAACCAGAATTTCTCCGCTAACAGGGTCTGCGACAGGAGAGGCCGCTATTCTACCAATAGTACGCTCTCCTAATGTTACTCCTGTGACATCATTTTCTCGAGGAGTTAACCAGTAAGCATTTAATGTGTCACAGTCTTCTTCAAGTACTATGATTTCCTGTGATATGTCTACTAAGCGGCGCGTTAGGTAACCACTGTCCGCAGTTCTTAAAGCGGTGTCTGCTAATCCTTTGCGGGCACCGTGAGTAGATATGAAATATTCTAGAGCAGTTAGTCCTTCTCTGAAGCTTGACTTGATGGGAAGGTCAATGATTCTTCCTTTCGGATTACTCATCAATCCTCGCATGCCTGCCATTTGTTTGATTTGGGCGATGTTACCTTTTGCTCCAGAAATTGCCATGTCAGCAATTCCTCCGAATTTGTACAATTCTTCTTGAACCAGCACCTCGGTCTCATCTGAAGCTTTAGTCCAAGCGTCTACCGCTAAAACATAACGTTCTTCTTCCGACATCAATCCTGATAAATACTGTTCTTCATATTCATCAACTTTCTCAGTTGCAGTGTTCAGAATATCGTGTTTTGCTTCTGGTACTTGTATGTCGTTAATTGCTATTGTGGTTCCAGATATTGTCGCATATTGGAATCCAATCCGTTTTACTGCATCTAGTGCCTGCGACGTTTCATCATTTGTTAAATTTAGATATAGATCAGCAGTTAAATCCCTAATCGCTCCTCTGTCCATGATTATATTTCTGAAGGGAATAGAATCGGGTAGTATTTCGTTAAACAAAATTCGACCTAGAGTAGTTTCTTCGTTAGCTTCTAGACCCGTCTTGGGGGAACTCAACAGTTGAATTTTGGCTCTTAAATCGATGATGTCTGACGCATGAGCTATTCGCGCTTCATTGGAGTCATAAAATACTGTACCTGTTCCATGGGCACCTTCCTCTATTTGGGTTAGGTAATAGCATCCCATCACCATATCAAGAGTAGGTGCAACTTGAGGATCACCTGAAGCGGGGGATAGCATGTTGTTTGTGCTAAGCATAGAAGCTTTTGCTTCTTGGACAGCTAACCTTGATAAAGGAACGTGAGCGGCCATTTGGTCGCCGTCGAAGTCAGCGTTGAATGCGGTACATACAAGTGGGTGCAGTTGGATAGCATTTCCTTCAATTAATATGGGCATGAAAGCCTGAATTCCAAGCCTGTGAAGGGTGGGGGCTCTATTCAGCATTACTGGTCTGTCTTTGATTACATCTTCCAGTATATCCCAGACTTCTGGTCGTGCTCTCTCAACCATACGTTTTGCACTTTTAATGTTAGGAGAGACTCCTAAAAGTACTAGCTTGTGCATTACAAACGGTTTAAATAATTCTAAAGCCATTTTCTTTGGTAACCCACATTGGTCCATTCTAAGCTCTGGCCCAACAACAATTACAGATCGACCTGAATAGTCGACTCTTTTACCCAGTAGATTTTGCCTGAATCGTCCTTGTTTACCACGCAAAAGATCAGATAATGACTTCAGTTTATGATTGTGACTACCTTGAATAGGTCTGCCTCGTCGTCCGTTGTCAATTAGCGCATCGACTGATTCTTGAAGCATTCGTTTTTCGTTCCGGATAATTATATCTGGGGCACCTAGTTCTATTAGCCTTTTTAGCCTGTTATTCCGGTTAATGACTCTACGATAGAGATCATTGAGGTCGCTGGTTGCAAATCGCCCTCCGTCTAGTTGTACCATAGGACGTAATTCAGGTGGCAACACTGGCAGTACGCTCATAATCATGTCGGCGACACTATTGCCACTGCCCCTGAAGGCTTCTACAACCCTGAGCCGTTTTATAGCTTTCTTTCGTTTTTGACCCGAGGTGGACTTCATTTCTATAGATAATTCTTCTTTGAGAATATTTAAATCAATGTGCCTAAGAATTTCCTGGATTGCCTCTGCTCCCATTCCTGCTTCAAATACGTCACCATAACTGTCTTTTAGTTCTCTATATTTGGATTCGGTAAGGAGCCTTAAAGGTAGTAGGTCAGAGAAGTCATCTAAGAGTTTCTGATGATTGGAGTCATAGATGGCTATTTGTTCTTCGTATTGATTTTTCACAGATTCTATTTGTGAAGTAACGGTTTTGTGTTCGTCAGATCCTTCATCTGTGTCGTTTAAAGCTGCTTCTAGCACGGAAATTTGCTCTTCGAAGCTTTCTGTAAGTAACCGTTGATTTCTTTCGTGTTCTGCTTCGCTTTCTTCAATCAATTGCTGTTTGTAATCTTCGTCAACAGATATGATGATATGTTGTGCGAAATATAATACTCGTTCTAAATTTCTGGGTGACAGGTCTAATAACAAACCGAGTCTACTTGGTGTAGTCTTGCTGAACCAAATGTGCGCCACTGGGGCTGCTAATTGGATGTGGGCCATCCTCTCTCTACGAACTTTGGCTCTAGTAACTTCAACCCCGCACCGGTCACAGATTACCCCTCTGTATCGAATCCTTTTGTATTTACCACAGAAACATTCCCAGTCTTTGGTAGGGCCGAATAGCCGTTCGCAGAATAGACCGTCTTTCTCTGGTCTTAGGGTTCGGTAATTGATTGTTTCGGGTTTAGTAACCTCGCCGTGGGACCAGTTCAATATTTGTTCTGGCGATGCTATTGAAATCTTTATAGCATTGAACGCTGGGCCACCGTTTGTTGATTCCCGGACATCAGATAATCCAACCATTTATAGTTCCTCCACGGAAGAAGATTCAGAATCGTCTGAATTTTCTTCATCGACATTTATTTCAATTTCTGTTTCCAATTCTGAAGTTGAGAGATTCTCTGACTCAGAATTTTCTTCTATATCAGATACATCCACATTTTCAGTGGCGTCAAGCAAGTCTTCTAATTCTGTAGATTGTTCATCTGTCACAACAGAGTCAACAAGCCTTTCTGAGAGTAATTCAATGGATAGACCAAGGCTCTGCAGTTCTTTCAGCAATACATTGAAAGATTCTGGGACGCCTGGCTGTCCTATAGGCTCACCTTTGACAATAGCTTCGTAGGTTTTGACTCTTCCTGCTACGTCGTCGGATTTAACGGTTAGCACTTCTTGAAGGTTATGTGCAGCGCTATATGCTTCCAGAGCCCATACTTCCATTTCTCCAAAACGCTGTCCTCCGAATTGAGCTTTACCTCCTAAAGGTTGCTGGGTAATCATGGAGTATGGTCCAGTAGAACGGGCGTGAATTTTGTCTTCTACTAAGTGAATTAACTTTAGTAGGTACTTGTATCCAACCGTAATTAATTGGTCAAACGGTTCCCCTGTTCTTCCATCATATAGTTGGAATTTCCCTAAAGTAGGAGGTGCGATCTTTTCTTTGCGGTGAACCTCCAATGCGGCTTCGTGAAGGCTGTCAGTATCCATATCTTTTGTGTTTAGTTCGGTATTATCGGACAGCCAAATTTGCAAGCAGGTTTTAGCAAGCTCTCCAGGCTGAGCTTCTGTAGCTAGGCGCTCTCCTTCGAACCCTTTATCATTAAGCCATTCGATGAGACGGTCCTGTGAGTTCGATTGCTCCATACCTTGGTTTTTAGTAGATTCTGTGTGAAACCACTGAAGAGCTAGTGCATCTTGTATGGATGAGTCATCAGCGCCGTCAAAAACAGGTGTGACAGCATGGAAGTTGAGGTTTTGCGCAGCCCATCCTAAGTGAGTTTCAAGTACTTGTCCCAAGTTCATTCGCGAAGGAACTCCGATAGGATTCAAAATGACGTCTACAGGAGTGCCGTCTTCGAGGTATGGCATGTCTTCTACAGGTAGGATTCGGGACACAACGCCTTTGTTACCGTGGCGACCTGCCATTTTATCTCCCACCGATATTTTTCGGGTTTGAGCTATCCAGATACGAACAGCCTCGTTTACTCCTGGAGACAATTCTCCTTTGTTTTCTTTGCCGACTATTTTGACGTCAATCACTTTACCTCTTTCTCCGTGGGGTACTCTTAATGAAGTATCTTTGACGTCACGGGATTTCTCACCAAATATGGCTCGGAGCAATTTTTCTTCTGCAGTTAGTTCTGTTTCTCCTTTTGGAGTCACTTTGCCGACTAATATGTCCCCAGGTGACACATCAGCGCCAATCCGTATTATGCCTCGTTCGTCCAAATCTCTTAGGCTTGCCTCAGCCACATTCGGTATGTCTCGAGTAATTTCTTCGGGGCCTAGCTTGGTCTCACGTGATTCCATTTCATGTTTTTCGATGTGGACAGAGGTGAAAAAGTCATCCTTAACTAATCTTTCACTAAGGATGATAGCGTCTTCATAGTTGTAACCTTCCCAGGACATAAATGCTACCAGAACGTTTTGACCTAATGCTAGTTCGCCATTTTCTGTTGACGAGCTGTCAGCTAGAGCATCCCCTGCTTTTACTCTGTCCCCTTTCTGAACGATTGGGCGTTGGTTAAAGCACGTTCCTTGATTGGTTCTTTGGAATTTAAGTAATTCGTGATCATGGTGTTCGCCATTGTCGTCTTGGATAGTGATGTTAGTTCCGTCAACAGATTGAACGGTACCATCCACTAAAGCAAGTACAACTTGACCACTGTCTTTGGCAACTCGGCCTTCGACGCCTGTCCCTACTACGGGTGATTGCGGCCTAAGTAGAGGGACTGCCTGCCTTTGCATGTTAGATCCCATAAGTGCCCTGTTAGCATCATCATGCTCTAAGAATGGTATCAAAGCAGCCGAAACACTCATTATTTGCATTGGGGAAACATCAATTAACTCCACGTTTTCAGGAGAATCTTCTAAATAGTTCTCACCTAATCTGATTTCTACTTTGTCGTTCACAAATTGGTTGAGCGCATCTAAATTGGAATTTGCTTGAGCAATTTTATACTTCTCTTCTTGATCAGCAGAAAGGTACACTACATTTTCTTCACCATCGCCGACGTAAGGATCTACGGATACCATAGTGCCTTCTGGCAGTCGGTTGATAGCAGGAACCCTAGTACTGCCGATTACTTTACCGGCTGCTACAATAGTTCTTCCAGAAGGATCTGTTATTGCCTCCCTAGCTATCCTCCCTGCTAAATTAGGGGAAGATGCAGGAATTTCCCGTAATACCTTACGATATGGAGATTCGATGAAACCGTAGGAATTTGTACGAGCGTATGATGCCATTGAACTTAGAAGGCCAATATTTGGCCCTTCAGGGGTTTCTATAGGGCATATACGTCCGTAATGGGAGAAATGTACATCTCTGACATCAAAGCCTGCACGTTCCCTAGATAGGCCCCCTGGTCCTAATGCGGATAGCCTCCTCTTGTGAGTTAGTTCAGCGAGAGGATTCGTTTGATCCATAAATTGTGAAAGTTGTGACCCTCCGAAAAATTCTCTGACCGCAGCAACTACTGGACGGATGTTGATTAATCCTTGAGGTGCTGCAATTTCTGGATCAACCAGAGTCATTTTTTCTTTGACCATTCTTTCCATTCGCAGAAGTCCAATCCTAATTTGGTTTTGGATCAGTTCTCCCACGGCTCTGACACGCCGATTCCCTAGATGGTCCACATCATCAACGGTGTCTTCTCCTCGGTTTATTAGGATCACCTTTTTTATGACTGTCAACACATCGTCTAGTGTCAGGATCCGGGTTGCACTTTCTGTTTCAGTGCCCAATCTCCGATCCAATTTGAATCTTCCTACTCTGCCTAGATCATATCTGCGGTTGTCCAGGAAGAGATTTCTTATTAAAGATTGAGCGTTGTCCAAGCTTGGAGGTTCTCCGGGTCTAAGTCTCCTGTAGAATTCAATTTGAGCAAATGCGATTTTGCGTGCTTTATCTATATCGAATTCTAGCCCTTCTAGGTCTTTATTTGAGAGAGGAAGCCATTCCCACATTTTTCGTAGATCGTCTTCCCGAAAATTTACATCTTTCTCGTCGAATACAGGATCTCTGTCTAATGTTGAAATAATATATGGGTGGTTTGAATCTGTGTCTACGTCGCGAAATTTGGCCAGAATATCTTCGTCTTCAGGGATTCCTAGCGCTTTCAGAAAGATGGACACGGAAACTTTTCTTTTCCTGTCTACCTTGACAGAGATTATGTCTTTGGGGCTGGTTTCAAACTCTAGCCAAGCTCCTCGAGCAGGTATCACTTTTGCGAAGCAAAGATTCCGATCTGAGGCAATATTTTTTTCATGGACGAAATATGCCCCAGGAGATCTGACAAGTTGGCTAACCACCACCCTTTCGGCTCCGTTTATAATAAAGGTTCCGTTGGGTGTCATCTTGGGAATATCGCCCATAAATATTTCTTGCTCTTTAATTTCGCCAGTTTCAAAGAATACAAGTCTTGTGTTCACATAGAGTGGGTGGGTATAACTAATTTCCCTGGACTTACATTCTTGGAGAGAAAATTTGGGTTCTTTGAATGAATGCTCGCCAAAATATAGTTCGTATTTTTTCTCCGTATAGTCCTTGATAGGAGAAACTTCTTGGAAAACATCCTGAAGGCCATCGGTTTGAAACCAATCGTAAGTATCTAGTTGGCTTTGGATCAGGTGTGGTACTTTTAATACTTGTGGAATCTTAGCGTAACTTTCTTTATTATAAGAATCAGCGACGTTATTAGTGTTAGACAAAGATATAGCCATGAGTTACAACTCCTTGAAGATGTGATTACGGGATAAGACGCAAGAAAACAGGACGACATGATATCGTCCTTTTGAAATCTGTATTGAAGATGCCTTTAAATGTTATCTTTGGCATAATTAGTAACAATGAATTATATACGAATCAAATATGATGTCAATACTGAAATAGCACAACATTCAGGCCTGATAAAATTCAAAAATATTATCGGTTAAATAAGGATTGGTGAGATGTACGATTTAGTTATTAGAGACGGTTTAATAGTCGATGGGAAAGGAAAGCCAGGATTCATTGGTTCCATTGGAGTTATAGGAGACACAATAGAGATATTGCCTCCATACATAGAAAATCTAGAATGCGGTCGATCTATTGACGCAAGAGGGAAAGTGATTTGCCCTGGTTTTATAGATATGCATTCCCATTCAGAACTGAGCTTGCTGAAAAACCCAAAACATGAACCCAAGGTGCGCCAAGGAGTTACCACTGAAGCAATTGGAATGGATGGGTTATCTTATGCCCCATGTTCGGATGCCAATAGAGCAGATTTGGTAAAGTACTTGATTGCTTTGAATGGAGATGTCCCCGATTCTTTTGGCTGGTCTACTGTTAACGAGTTTTTGCAGTTATTCGAAAACACTTCTTCATGCAATGTGGCCTATTTTGTGCCGCATATTTCTGTGCGAGTCGAAGTAATGGGATGGGAGGCACGTTTGCCGACAGATGATGAACTTAAAAAGATGAGTGATTTGGTTAAGCAAGGTATGGCTGATGGAGCTTTTGGAGTGTCAACCGGTCTCACGTACACTCCTGGCGCTTATAGTGATACGAATGAACTGATCCATCTTGCTAAAGCAGCGGGGGAATATGGAGGATTTTACATGACTCACTCTCGTTATACTTTAGGCGACCGACTATTAGATCCGTTCCGTGAAGCCATTCAAGTAGGTAAAGAATCCAATGTTCCTGTGCACATCTCACATTTTCACAGTCCTGTTAATGGGCTTGGAGACCAGATGATCGAGCTTGTGAATGCAGCGTTAGCAGATGATGTTGAAGTTACTTTTGATCAATACCCGTATCCTGCTGCAAGTACCATATTGCATTCATTATTACCATACTGGGTGCACGCAGGCGGGATGAACGAATTATACAAACGAATTAATGATGCCTCACAACGCGAAGCAATTGGAGAAGGGATAAATCCGCAATGGGGAGGACAAACACTGGACAATTATATTTTTAGCCATATCGGGTCCAAAGAAAACCAGCAATGGATCGGGAAGTCGATCACTGACCTAGCGGAATTTAAAAACATGAGTGTAGTGGATGCAGTTTGCGAGTTACTTGTTCAAGAACGATTAAACGTTGGATTTGTTGCTAGGACAGGGAACATGGACAATATCCGCAAAATCTTGGTACATGATTCCCAAATGGTAGGTTCTGATGGTGTTATGCAAGGAGGACAACCTAACCCTAGAACATATGGAACTTTCCCTTATGTACTAGGAACATTTGTTAGGGAAGAGAACTTATTGAGTTTGCCTGCCGCCATATATAAGATGTCATATGGCCCAGCTAAAAGACTAGGACTGAACGATCGTGGTTCGTTGTCAAACGGGATGAAAGCGGATATAGTGATTTTTGATGAGTCAGAAATAGGTACTCAGGCGACATTTGAAGATCCAAAAATATATCCGTCAGGGATCGAATATGTATTAGTTAATGGACAGATAGTTATTGATAATTATGAACACACCGGGAAATCCCCTGGCCGAGCATTAAGATCTAGATAACAAACAGGAGTTGAGATGGAATTCGAAATAACTTATAGCGCTGAACAAGAAAAATTCAGAGAAGAAGTGAAAGTGTGGCTGCAAGAAAATGTGCCTTCGGGCATTGAACACCCAGCAGATTCAACTGATCTAACACTCGATCAGTATTTGAAGCGCAGAGAATTAGGATACAAGCTCGGTGAAAAAGGATGGCTTTGGCCTACAGCTCCGCAAGAATATGGAGGAGGAGGATTGGACGTCGAACATTCCATAGTAATTGAAGAAGAAATAGATAAAATCGGCCTGTCGTTACCTCCATATTATGATTCGGGCGGGCGTTTAGGCGGGAATTCTATTCTCGTTTGGGGAAGCGAAGAGCAAAAACAAGAGTTCTTGCCGAAGATATTTAAAGGAGAAATACGAACTTGGCAACTATTGTCCGAACCCGAAGCTGGATCTGACCTAGCTAACGTCAAAACCACTGCAATTCGAGATGGTGATGATTACATATTAAATGGCCAAAAAGTCTGGGTTGGGAGCGCATTCGGAGCAGAGTACATGTGGACAATAACATGTACTGATCCAGAGGGAGAAAGACATAAGAATTTGGGTTGGTTCATGGTCCCCGGAGATGCGGAAGGGATTAGCATCACGCCCATGAGTTTATTGTCATCAGCGGGTGAATCAGGTGCAGGTTCGGGAGTTAAAAACATTGTGTTTTTCGATAATGTGAGAGTGCCTGCAAAGAATTTAATTGGTGGTGAAAATAATGGTTGGCAGGTTGCTACAACCCACTTGGAACTGGAACACGGAACAGGCGGTCGGATCGCTAGGAACTGGATAGTCGATCGTATATTTGACCACTGTAAGGACTCAGTTGTTGCTGGCGAACGTTTAAGTCAAGATAAGTTTGTTCAAGACAAACTTATAGACATTTATGTTGATGCAGAAATTGGAAGACTGTTTCAACTGAGAAACTATTGGATGAGACATACGGGTGCTAGTTTTACATACGAAGGACCTCAAGCCTCTTATTTCCGAAAGACTTCAGGTCTCCGGATAGCTACTAACATACTAGAGATTCTTGGGCCTCACGCTCTTACTAATGATCAAGAATTGGCTGTAGAAGAAGGTCATATAGAGGCTCATCAGAGAGCCGCTATTATTGCACTTCATCCTGGAGGCACGACTGATATACAGAAAGTGATAATGGCCAGAAGAATTGGTATTGGAAGAGAGAATAAAGAAAAAGCGGGAGCACTAAAATAACACTATGGATTTAGCACTTACAGAAGAACAGGAAATGATAAAAGCGGCAACGCGTGAATTTGTGGAGCAAGAGTTTCCAAAAGAATTGCTCCTCGAGATCGATGAAAATCGGCTTCCATGCAAAACTGAATCTTGGGAAAAGCTTGTGTCAACAGGATTGTTAGCTACGTTAATTCCTACAGAGTTTGGTGGCGAAGGAGGTTCTTTCACCAATGCCGGGATTGTTTTTGAAGAATTAGGTAGGGGGCCAGTTCCAGGTCCTCATCTGTCATGCTTTGCGCTAGCAGTGAATATGATACTTCTAATGGGGTCTGGAAAACAAAAGGAAACTTATCTTAAGGGAATCGCGGATGGCTCGATGGTTTTAATACCTGCTATTTCTGATTCTGATTATGGCTGGAATCCTAAGCATGTTACTTCTACTGTCGATAAAACTAAAGATGGGGTGGCAATTACAGGAGAAAAAGTATTTGTGTTAGACGGAGTATCGGCTACCCATTTCATAGTACCTGCTAAGTCTGATGATGGAACTTTGGGATTTTATATTGTTGACGCTACTGCTAAAGGGGTAGTAACTAGGGAATTGCAAGGGTTTGCATGGCATATGGCCGAAGTGAAACTTGAAGCTGTGGCAGTCAATAAGGACGCTTTGATCCAAAATTCTTCGTGGGAGGCTTTTGAAAAAGCTTTGCTTGTAAGTTCTACTCTGTTGAGTGCGTATCAAGTTGGTGCTTGCCAGTTTGTGTATGAACTTTCAGTGGAGTACAGTAGGACTCGGGTTCAGTTTGGAACTCCAATAGGAAGATTTCAGAGAGTGCAGGATCACATTATCAATCTGGTGAATAGTTTAGATGGGGCTCGATGGACGACGAATGAAGCACTTTGGAAAATAGATTCTGGTAAAGATTACGAAGATAGTTGTCATCTAGCGAAGGCTGTCGCCAGTCAGGCATATCTAGATTGTTGCACATACGGACATGAAGTTCATGCAGGGATAGGAAGTTTAAATGAGTACGGTTTGACGTTGCATACAACGGCTTCGCGCACGTTGTTCCATTTTTTGGGAGACCCGAGATTCCATAAAGAAAAGCTAGCAGAGGTACTAGGCCTATAATTTACCCAAGCTTTTCTATGTCCTCTGGCGAAAGATTAAAGTACTTGGCGTCGGGATGGTGCATTACAATTGCACTGACCGAGGCTTCTGGATCCATCATGTATTCCTCCGTAAGCTGAACATTTAGATGAGATTCGACTTCTAGTAAATCAAACAATATCCGCTGATCTTCAAGTCTTGGACAGGCGGGATATCCAAACGAATATCGCTTCCCGTGATAATTTGCACGATGTAGATCAGTAAAGGAGTGATCTTTAGGATCAGCGAACCCCCACATCGCTCTCATTTGTTGATGCAAGAGTTCTGCAAAACCTTCGGCTGTTTCCAGCGCTAAGACTTGGAGAATATGCGAATCTAATAAGCGACCTTCAGATTTCCAGGATTCCGACACTTCAATCACATTAGGACCAACTGATGTGACAAACATTCCTATGTAGTCTGTATGGCCATCAGACTCAGGTCGTATATAGTCAGATAAACAAAGGCCATCCCTGTCGGATTGCCTGCCGAATTCGAGTCTTTTTATTGTTTCATTTCCCGAAGAATTCTTGATTAATATTTGGTTTCCTTGGGAATTGCAAGGAAAAAATTTAAACAATGCATTAGCTGTTAATAAATGTTTTGCCAATATTTCGCTCTTAACACGGTCTACAGATTCCAGCAAAGACATAGCATTAGGATCTCTGTTTGTTATTGCGGCCTCCCATCTACCTCTGTAACCTAGATGGCGTACAAATAGCATTTGCGGATTAATGTATGGCCAGATCTCATCCAGAGAATAGTCTAATAATTGGTGGCTCAAGAGATCAGGGGGGCTCGGTATGTCAAAGTCATGTGACACTTGAGCTGGTTTTACGGGATCTGCAGCGGGACGTGCTGATGCTTGAGCTGAGTTATTCTCTTCAATCATGAGTTTTGTTTCTTCAATGATTTGATTTTGAAGATCATTAAATAAAATAGGGTCAACTAGTTTGTTTGAATAACTTAAACCTTCCATAGCGTCTTTACAATAGATTACTGGTCCAGAGTATTCTGGGCTAATACGTAATCTTGTGAATCGGTTTGACAACGCCGCTCCTCCCACGAGGATGGGACATTTTATTTCAGACAATGTTAAGTCTTGGGCAGTCGCTACCATCATTTGGGCAGATTTAACTAATAATCCAGATAATCCTATGAAATCAGGTTTATGTTCTCGATAGGCTTCTATAAGTTCAGGAGGAGATACTTTGATGCCGAGGTTGATTACCTTAAATCCATTATTAGAAAGTATGATATCTACCAGGTTTTTACCGATATCGTGTACGTCGCCTTTTACTGTTGCCAATAGAACAGTCCCTTTGTTTATAATCTCTGATTTTTCCATAAATTGTTCTAGGTATGAAACAGAATGTTTCATTGCTTCAGCAGATTGCAGTACCTCTGCCACTATTAACTCATTTGCGTTGAATTGGCGACCGACTTCTTCCATACCTTTCATAAGAGGACCATTAATGATTTCCAAAGGGGCTTGTGATTCTAATCCTAGATCTAGATCGTCCGTAATCCCTTCTTTAGTACCTTCAATAATTGCTAGTGAAAGACGTTCGTCCCAACTCATTTGGGATCTGGATTCAGTAGTGGATTTGGGTTTTACGTCCCGGAAATGGTTTGTAAAATCAGATACTGGGTCCTCTCCGATGTCCCAAATAATATTTTCTGCTAGGGTGCGTTCCGACTGGGGTATAGCATTATATCTTACGATAGTCTCAGAATTTACAATAGCCATATCTAAGCCGGCCTGTATACAGTGATACATGAATACAGAATTA
This sequence comes from uncultured Dehalococcoidia bacterium, assembly GCA_964343075.1. Taxonomy (GTDB): domain Bacteria; phylum Chloroflexota; class Dehalococcoidia; order Lucifugimonadales; family UBA3495; genus UBA2588. The sequence continues at coordinate 17,694 of CAYFGT010000003.1, forward strand.
AAAACTTCTCGTCCTGCAGGGGGAAGCCCGAAAGACACATTGGAAATACCTAGAATCGTTTTGCAATTTGGATAACTTTCTTTTATTTTCTGGACGCCTTTTATAGTTTCAGCTGCGGAACCCTGGTAATTCGAGTCTCCTGTAGCAGCTGGAAAAACTAGTGGGTCAAATATAATATCTGTTTCTAGCATGCCATACTTAGTGGTTAATAGGTTGTAAGATCTTTTGGCGACTTCCAGTTTCCTGGTTGCAGATATGGCTTGGGCTTGGGATTTGTCGTCATCAATGCATCCTACTACAACTGAAGCACCATACTGGTGAATTAATGGCACTATTTCTTCAAATCTAGACTCTCCATCTTCTAAATTGATTGAATTTATTATTGACTTGCCCTGTAACATCTTCAGGGCTTCAGTAATTACTTTACTGTCGGTCGAATCTATCATAATTGGGGCTTTTGTTTTCTTTGTAAGCAGTTCCAGATAATGTTTGATGTCTGATAATTCGTCTCTGTCGGGGTCCTGCAGGCAAACATCAAGAATGTGAGCGCCGTTTCGAATTTGTCTTCTTCCTATTTCTGACGCTTCTTCTAGCAACCCTTGGGCAATCAGTCTTTTGAATCTTCGACTTCCCAAGACATTAGTTCGTTCGCCAATGATGATTGGTTTGGAGTCGTCGTCAATTAGCAATGCTTCGATTCCAGATACTCTGGTTTGAACCTCGGTAACGGCTTTTCTAGGGTGTTTGTTAGAGACTACGGACGCTAGTTTTTGAATATGATCTGGACCAGTCCCGCAACATCCTCCGACGACATTTAACCACCCGTTATCGATGAACCCTTCAATTGCTGAAGAAAACATATCTGGAGTTTCGTTGTAGTTACCATCCTCATCGGGAAGCCCAGCATTTGGGATACAAGAGATCGGGAATTTGGAGAATGTGGCAAGCTGTCTTATATGATCTGACATGAATGAAGGTCCTGTTGCGCAATTGATACCAATCCATAATAGATTCAGATGTTCAAGAGACGTGTAGAGGGCTTCAATATCTTGTCCTGCCAATAATGTCCCCATTGGTTCAATAGTTCCTTGTATCGCGATCGGAACCTGGAAGCCCAGATCTGCAAAAGCCTCCTTTATTCCGTCTACGCCGGCTTTGATATTTATTGTGTCTTGGCTTGTTTCTAAGAGTAAGAAGTCCACTCCTCCTTGGAGTAGACCATAGGCTTGGTTCTTAAAACTGCTAGCAAGTTCGTCATAAGTGATTCCTCCGGTCAGACTAATGGTTTTGGTTGTAGGCCCCATAGATCCGGCTACGAATCTGGGCTTATCATCCGTTGAATATTGAGAGGCTGCTTCTTTAGCTATTCGGGCTGCTGCTAAATTTATTTCAAAATCCAGATGGTGCAAGTCATATTCGGCTAGCACTACCGAAGTCGCTCCGAACGTGTTTGTTTCTATGATGTCTGCACCTGATTGTAGATATTGTTTATGGATTTCTGATATGACTTGGGGTTTAGTTAGATTAAGGTGTTCATTACAACCTTCGTATTGTAATCCGCCAAAATCCTCCGGAGTAAGATCAAGAGTTTGCAAAGAGGTCCCCATGGCTCCATCGACTACCAGGATCCTAGAGTGAAGTAATTCTGTTATGTTTGGTTGTATTGTCTTTGTCATATTTGCTATTGTAATACTCTGAGGTTTAGGATAGCCATTTCTCAAGTATTTTGTCATTTGCGTTGATCCAATGGGTGTTCAACTTGATTCTCTCAAGCGACTGCCTTACGGATCTTTCTGCTGCTGGGGCGGCGTTAGATTTAAAGAAACTTTCAACGTCTTTGTAATCAGTATCAGACGCGAATCCACTAGTAATTGATACTAACCGCATCAATCCAAAACCTCCGCCTCCATATCGTTCATCAAGTGTACTCCAGTTATCTTTGAGGAAGTTCCAGGCTAAACGCTTGCCATATGGATTGTTTGCTACAGAACCGATGACTGAAATGGTGTCTTGCGAGCGGACATTGTCTCCTATAGATTGATTCAGGAGGTCCGTCAGTATGTCGGGCGAACTAAAACGCGCCATTGCAATTAAGAGACGAATCTTTTCCTCTTGGAGAGTGGTTTCCCGTTCTAAGTCCCACATTTGTTTGTAAACTGTTGAGTCCCCGTTTTGAGCTACCAAACTGAACACTATACCTCTCAAGTCAGCAGGAACGGTTTCAGGGTTACTAATGTATTGATTGAAAAATTCACGAGCTTTACCAATGGCTTCTGGGTCGCCGTAACCTCCCGATTGGCTCAAAACAACACTTCGGAGTAGGGCTGTCAGGTGGCTATCATTAGTTTTTGGAGTCCAACCAACTTCTGATGCCACTGATGAAAACAGGTTCTTCCCGAACTCACGATACTGTCCAAGGTAGGGTTTTTCTGATATCAGTAGTTCTATTTCTTTAAGATTTGTGGCTAGATCGCTCCATACTGAGGCGTCCGTTTCATTCTTGTATATAGACGCTATATCAAGGAACACGTCAACAGGGAGGTGTCCTGATCGAGACAACGCATAAGCATCATTTTGTACTTCTAGTCGGTCTGAGGGTGATAGGTGACCCTTCGCGATTGGATTTTTTAACTTGGTCCAATCTTCCGGGCTGTATAAGACTCTATAAAAGCCACTAACTTCGGGGTTAAGTTTTAGCCATGGGTACTGACTGATGTTTTCTATATGTATTTCTTTTGATTCATTTTCCATTACACTGGAATGGCATACATTGTTTTGAGCATCTAGGATTGATATAGGGATTTCCCATAAAGCGTGTTCTCGGTCATCATCAGAAGTCTGCAATATATGACTATATTTGAATCGTTGTTGATGTAGAGACAGTATGTTTTTATCGTCCACTTGGACCCTTAATACGGGGTATCCTGTTTGAGAAGTCCAAGTGTCCATAATTCGTGTAACAGGCTTCCCTGATGATGATTCAAGCGCTTGCCATAAATGCTCCGTCCTGGCGTTACCGTAACTATTGTTGGTCAAATAGAGGGTTAAGCCTTCTTGAAACACTGATGCTCCTAAGAATTGTTCTAGCATCCTTAAAACCGAGCCACCTTTACTGTAGCTAATCGCGTCAAATAATTGGCTCACTTCCGCAGGATTCTCTACTGTTTGCTCGATTGGATGAGAATTCTCTAATCCGTCAAGACTGAAGGCTCTATTTGTATCCATGTTTACAAATTGGGTCCACATGGCCCAGTCAGGGAAGAGCCAGTCAACGGCTTTATTACCCATCCAAGAAGCAAAGCTTTCATTTAGCCATAAATCATCCCACCATTCCATGGTTACGAGGTCTCCAAACCACATGTGGGCCATTTCGTGAGCTATGACTTCAGCTACTCGTTGTCGGGTACCAGCCGAAGAATTGTGGGGGTCTACTAATAATGCTGTTTCTCTGTACGTAATTGCACCCCAATTTTCCATTGCACCGGCTGCAAAATCTGGTATGGCTATATGATCCAATTTTGGCAAGGGGAAAGGGATGCCAAAGTAGTCGTTGAAATAAGATAGTAATCTGGTTGCTGTATTGAGTGCAAATTCGGCTTGGTCAGTTTTTCCGCGGGTAGTCCAAATGCGCATATTAGTATTGTTGTCAGCATTACTTTCTATCGATTCGATGTCACCAATGACGAAAGCTACAAGATATGTTGACATAATGGGGGTTTTTGCAAATGATACTCGTTTCTTGCCTGTTTCAGTGCGAGTGCTATCGATCTCTGGCATATTGGAGATCGCGGTTAAATTTTCAGGTATAAGCAACGTGATATCGAATGTAGCTTTTGCATCTGGTTCGTCCCAGCAAGGGAACGCTTTTCTGGCATCAGTTGCTTCGAATTGAGTGGTAGCTAAATAGGAAGTTTCTCCTTCAGGATTATTGTATTGGCTTCTGTAGAAACCTCTTAATTTATCGTTTAGAGTACCGGTGAAGGTTATGTTGAGAGTATACAGGCCGTTGTTGATCGTTTCAGGGAATGACAGGGACAATACTTCTGTGGCTTCATTTAGTGAAGCGTCTGCTGTGATAGAAGAACCACTGGTATTTAATGTGGCAGAGAGGATTTCGAGTTCTGATGCGTTAAGTTCGATGGTGTCAGATGGCTTGGTAACAGATATATCAATGTTGATTTGCCCATTGAAAGTGAAATTAGTGAAGTTTGGCTCTAAGGTTACTGCATAATTGGAAGGTTTAACATTCTTGGGTAATTTTAGTTCATTTCCTGTTATGGGCATGGGTAGCTCCTTGATCGATGTCTATTGTATGTAAAAGTTGTTTTGTCAACATGAGAATTGTATCACGATCCTTGGTTTTACATCGATTTGAGAATGTCAAAATGCCATTCGCGTTTCTGGCACTGTTAACTATTTGAAGAGATGCTATAATTGGGCTCTCGTGGCGATGCATCAACAGCAAAGTATCGCTATTTGTTTAATCAAGATATAGGAGGAAGTACTTGATTATGGCTCCACAAACAATGTTTGACAAAATATGGAATAAACACGTGGTATTTGAAGATGAAGGGCAGCCGTCGATTTTATATATAGATTTGCACTTGGTACATGAAGTGACGTCCCCTCAAGCTTTCGACGGGTTGAGAATGGCAGGCAGAGGTGTTCGCAGACCCGATCTGACTGTATGCACCGTTGATCATAATACCCCTACTTGGGAATTGTCTAAACCAGTAACTGATGAAATTTCCAAAAAACAACTTGATGCTCTTGAAAAAAACTGCAAAGAATTTGGATTAAATTTATATGATCGATTTAGTGAATTCCAAGGTATCGTTCATGTAATTGGACCCGATCTCGGATATACACAGCCAGGGAAAACAGTCGTTTGTGGTGACAGTCACACCTCAACCCACGGCGCTCTAGGCTGTTTTGCGATAGGGATTGGGACGTCCGAAGTTGAGCATGTACTAGCCACTCAAACTCTCAGACAATTTAAGCCTGGCACAATGGAGGTGAGAGTGGAGGGTCCTCTGCCTTTTGGAGTCGAAGCTAAAGATGTAATACTGGGCATAATCGGAGAGATAGGCACTAATGGAGGCACAGGGTACGTTATTGAATATACAGGAGAAGCTATTGAGTCCTTAAGTATGGATGGCAGGATGACTGTATGTAATATGAGTATTGAAGCCGGAGCACGGGCTGGAATGATTGCTCCAGACCAAAAGACTATTGAATATGTTAGGAATAGAAGATTCGCCCCGAAGGGTGAAGAATTTGAGAAAGCGGCATCTGAATGGCTTCAGTTAAGATCTGACCCAGGAGCGCAATATGACAAGGTCGTGGTGATAGATGCTTCGAAACTTGAACCAGCTGTGACATGGGGTACTAATCCGGGAATGGTTACTTCTATTTCTGGCAAGGTGCCTGATCCTGGATCTTTTGAAGATGCGGCGCAACAAGAATCTGCGACCAGAGCTTTAGAATATATGGGACTTGAACCAGAAACTCCTATGTCAGAGATAAAACTGGACAGGGTTTTCTTAGGGGCATGTACTAATTCTAGGATAGAAGATCTTAGAGCCGCGGCCCGGGTGGTTAAAGGGAAAAAAGTCCATGACGATGTCTATGCGATGGTGGTTCCGGGTTCCGCTCTCATAAAGAAACAGGCTGAAGAAGAAGGATTAGATAAGATATTCATTGAGGCAGGCCTAGATTGGAGAGTTGCGGGATGCTCGATGTGCTTAGGAATGAACCCTGATACCTTATCCCCTGGTGAACGTTGTGCGTCTACTTCCAACCGTAATTTCGAAGGAAGGCAGGGCAAAGGAGGAAGGACACATCTAGTAAGTCCTCCAATGGCCGCTGCTGCTGCGATAGCAGGACATTTCGTTGACGTCAGACAATGGGATTACCTTGATTAAAATAAGATAGGGAGAAATCATGAAAGCTTTTAACCAATATTCCAGTACAGTCATACCATTGAATCGTGTGAACATTGACACTGACCAGATTATTCCGGCCGTTTACTTGAAACGGATTGAAAGAGATGGATACGGAGAATTTCTGTTTGCCAGGTGGAGGTATAACGAAGATGGTACTGAGAACGAAGAATTCATATTGAACCAAGAAGGATACAGACAAGGAGGAATCTTGGTTGGAGGCAACAATTTTGGTTGTGGCTCTTCTAGAGAACATGCTCCGTGGGCACTGAATGATTATGGTATTCGGTGCGTTATTGCTCCAAGTTTTGCAGATATTTTCTACAACAATTGTTTTCAGAATGGATTATTACCATTGAAACTACCCGAAGAAGTAGTGGATCAAATTATACAAAAGGCAGAAAACAATCCAAATTTCAAACTGCACGTCGACCTACAATCTCAAAGAGTGTGGGATGAAGAAGAAGAAATCACTGTTGGGTTTGATATAGATCAGTTTAGGAAATACTGTCTTATCAATGGATTAGATGATATTGGCCTGACATTGGAGAATGAAGACAAAATAAAGGATTTTGAAAACTCTAGAGATTAATCAAGAACAGATTTGTAGGAGGATGCAATGGCTCTACCTAAACGTATGAAATTCGGGATATTTCTGGGTCCTTTTCATAGAGCAGGTGAAAATCCTACGCTCGCAATAGATAGAGACTTAGAATTGATTCAATTCTTAGACTTTTTAGGGTTTGATGAAGCTTGGATTGGCGAGCATCATAGTGCTGGATGGGAAATTATTTCTTCTCCAGAAATATTTATGGGTGTAGCTGCTGACCGCACTAAACATATTAAACTCGGTACCGGAGTGGTCAGTTTGCCTTACCATCACCCTTTCATGGTGGCTAACCGTATGGTCCAGTTAGACCACATGACCCATGGGCGAGTGATGTTAGGAGTTGGTCCAGGGGCATTGCCGGGTGATGCATATATGTTGGGTATCAAATCTACCACTCAACGTGAACGAATGGATGAAGCACTTGGATTGATAGTCAGGTTATTCAATGAGAATGATCCTATAACGTATAAATCGGATTGGTTTGAATTAAATGAAGCTGTTCTGCAACTTAAACCTTACCAGGAGAACGGGATTCCTTTGGCTGTTGCATCTGTCCAGTCTCCTTCAGGAGTACAATTAGCAGGGAAACATGGTGCTTCTGTGTTGACCATTACAGTCCCTAGAGATCCTTCTAAATCCCCTACAGATCTAAAAGATTTGTGGAATATAGCAGAAGAATCTGCCTCAGAGTATGGGAATACTATGGACCGCAAAGATTGGCGATTGGTTATACCTATTCATTTGGCTGAAACGAAAAAACAAGCCATTGAAGATATCAGAATAGGGGCAGGGCGGTACCAAAGAGAATATTTCGAAAGGACTATGGGCAGGGATGCGATTGTGGACGGGCCGTTGGAAGAAATAGTTGATGCCATGACTGAAAATGGTGCATGGATAGTAGGCACACCAGATGATTGTATTGAGGGTATAAAACGTTTGGACCAAAGGAGTGGAGGGTTTGGAGGATTGATGGTCCAAACTGTGGACTGGTGTCCAAGACAGAAATTACTCCAGAGCTATGAATTGTTAGCTCGCCATGTTATGCCATACTTTCAAGGAAGTGCTTTGAGTACTACTGGATCCAATCAATGGGCTTTTGAGCGGAGAGAAAAATTAATGAGCACCCGTGTACAGGCCATCGATAAAGCTAAATCAGATTATGCTAACCGATAACCTGTGAAGGTTGGCCTGTAAGAAAGAAAATCTTTAACCCGAAAAGGAGCATGCTATGCAATATGATTTTATAATCTTGGGAGCAGGATCTGCAGGGTGCGTCTTAGCCTCGAGGCTATCCGAAGATAAGAGTAAGTCGGTATTATTACTTGAAGCGGGTCCTGATTATCCTGAATTTGAATATTACCCTGATGATCTAAAATATGGATATGATCAAACGGCATCTGCTGTTGATGCCCCCCATAACTGGTCATTGAAAGGTATTGCTACAAAAGAACAGCTAGATCCAATTCCGATTCCTAGAGGAAGAGTAGTAGGAGGGTCTAGCGCTATCAATGGGCAGGTATTATTGCGAGGGGTTCCTGAAGATTATGATGCATGGGCTGCTATGGGCAATGATGAATGGGAATTTGTGAAGTTATTGCCGTATTTTAGAAAATTAGAAACAGACACCGATATCAAAGATGATTTTCATGGATTTGATGGTCCGATTCCTGTGAGGCGACATAAACGTGGAGACTGGTTGCCAGCCCAACAAGCCTTTTATGACGCTTGCGTGGAAAGTGGTTACCCAGATGATCCGGATATGAACCATCCTGACTCGACCGGGGTTGGAGCTATACCAATGAATAATCCAGATGGGGTCAGGATGAGTACATCACTCACTTATTTGAATCCAGTCCGCCACCGGTTGAACTTGACGGTTAAAGCGAATATACAAATTTGCAGGATTATTGTTGAAGATCAAGTCGCAGTAGGAGTGGAAGTACAAAGTGCTGGTGAAACATTTACTATATTCGGACGACAGATAATCTCATCTTGCGGAGCGATTGGTTCACCTCAATTAATGATGCTCTCAGGTATGGGACCAAAAGTTCATTTGGAAAAAATGGGAATTCGGATGATTAAAGATATTCCAGGCGTTGGAGAAAATCTCAGAGACCATCCGAATGTTAGGATTCCGGTCAAGGTAAAAGACGATTTCCCATTAGACCCCAAAGCGCCGCGGACTCAAGTGGCACTCCGATATACAGCAACTAATTCGGATTTAAGAAATGACATGCAAATTATACAGTCATCATTTTCTTCTCCGATGGGCGGAGACCCACTGGAAGGGGAAGGTATCAGGTTCACTTGTATACTTGAATTAGCTGAAGGTAAAGGACAATTGCGACTTCAATCGACTGACCCGCAAGTACAACCAATTTTGGATTACAATTATCTAGATAATGAATCTGATTTGAGTCGATTAAGAGAATCTGTGAGAATGTGCTTCGATTTTTTGGAAACTGGTAAGTATAGTCATATAGTAGAAGAAGTCATTACCCCGTCAGCAAAAGAAATTCTGACAGATGATGCCTTAAATTTATGGCTTAAACAAAATGTTCAGACTACCCATCACATATCAGGTACTTGTAAAATGGGCCCTAATCATGATGACATGTCTGTAGTAGATCAATATTGCAACGTGTACGGGATTGCTAATTTGAAAATTGTCGATGCCTCTGTGATGCCAGACTGTATTAGAGCTAATACTAACTGTACTACTATGATGATTGCGGAAAGAGTTGCCGATTGGCTTAAGTCGTAAGACCGAGCTGTTGGGCAGCTTGTTCACGCAGGACGAACTTCTGGACCTTGCCACTGGAGGTCATTGGGAAGTCCTCCATTATAATTAGATGTCTGGGGATTTTAAAGCTCGCGAGTTGGCCCCTACAATAAGTTTCAATGTCGCTGATCTTAATAGATGCATTTTTTCTGATGACTACACATGCGCATGGAACTTCATTAAGACGGGGATCGGGGACTCCTATCACTTGTATTTTCTCAATGTCAGGGTGTGTTTGTAAAAATGCTTCAACTTCGATAGGGTCAACATTTTCTCCGCCTACTTTTAACTGGTCTTTGTATCTCCCCAGAAACCTAATACTTTGGTTGGCAGAAATTGTCGCGACATCCCCGGAATGGAACCATCCGTCGGAATCAATTACAAGACTGGTTTCTTCTGGTTTTTTATAGTAACCCTGCATGATCGCATACCCTCTAACACAGAGTTCTCCGGGAACATCTGCAAGGACATTATCGCCACTTTCGGGATCAATAACCTTGAATTCATATCCAGGTAAAGGGAATCCAGAGCGGGTGCATCGTTCATTGATGGGACTATCAAGAAAGGAACGAGTGGCCCCAACTCCTACTTCAGTCATACCCCAAGCGGTAACGGTAGGGCATAGTTTTGTTTGTGCTTCAAATGCAATGGGTTCAGAAGCCTCCATTCCTGCAGCAAACAAGATAGTTCTAAGTGAGGCAAGGTCTGAATTAGATAAATCTGGATGATTCAAAAGGTCAAAAAAGTGAGTATCAAAACCATTCATTACCGATATTTGGTATTTACCAATATTGGATAGCACAGCACCAGCTTCGAATCGATCCATTAGTACCATAGAACAACCTGAGGTAATGGACATTAAGGGGCCTTCGTAGAGGCCGAAGCAGTGGAACAAGGGAAGGTACATAAGTATGACGTCTTCGTTGGTAAAGCCCATCCGATTTGAGGCGTCTTCTATAGTTCTAAGTATATTATGATTATGCATCACACCCTTGGGAAATCCTGTGGTTCCAGAGGTATACATTATTAGTACGGTGTCATCAGGGGAGGCGGTGCAGCTGTTCAGGTCAGTTGAAAAATTCTCGACCTCGCTATCATTAAGAATAAATTCTTCCCACGGCATGCTTGAAAGAAGGTGACGTTCGCCTAGGGTAATTATTTGATCTAGTTCTGGGAAGGTACTGGATCTGATTTTTTTATCTATGTTTAATTTGTTTAAGTCACTGCATGCATCGATCAGTATCTCTAAATAATTAATTGGACCGAAGTGATCTACAGTGATCAGGAACCGAGTGTCTGATTGAGACAAAATATATTCTATATCAGCCCTACGAAAGCGGGTATTGACTGGTACTGTGATAGCTCCAATGGTGCTAAGCGCGAATAGACAGAAAACCCATTCTGCATTGTTAGGCATCCAAATTGCAACTTTGTCACCTTTTCTGACGCCAATTTTAAGAAATGATGCGGCAGTTCTGTTTACCTCGTTCAAGAGTTGTTTGAAAGACCATTGTTTTGAACCATCTATGAGTGCGGGATGGTTAGGAAATCGCAGGGCGGTCTTTTGGAGAAGTTCGTGGAATGTTATTTTATTAAACCATTCGCTCATTATTACCTCTCTCGGTACGGGTTTGTTCACTTTGGAGAATTATAAAAGTCTCTTATTTTCTCTTTAAAGTCAGAATCGTAACGCTGCATTCTTCCTTGTCGTAGTTGTTCATCGGGGTCGGGGGCTCTAACCGGAGTCCCTTGTGTAGGTTCAAATCCGATTATTTGAGTGTCCAAAAGTTGCTGGAATTCCTCATCAGTTTTTCCCAGAAGATCTTTAAGAATTAGTTCATTATCTTGTCCCATGATGGGGGCAGCTTTGGGGGAAACTGCAGGAGTATCTGAAAACTTCCATGGTCTACTAGCATACGGTAGTGGAGGCATGCCTGTGCTGGGGTGGTGTTCTACTATTTCATAAAATGATCTTTCCTTCAGGTGTTTGTCGAACAATAAATCAGGGCTCTCCATGACGGATCCCGCGGCTATGCCGTTCTGCTGAAGAATATGGGTGAGCTCGTGATTGTTCCAAGATTGGGTAATTGCGTTGATAAGTGCATGTAATTCATCTTTGTTAGTTAATCTGTCTAGAACAGTGGAGTATTTGGTTAAATCGTCAACATGATTGCTTAGGTTCAAGATTTTGCTTAAAGTTATCCATTCCTCATCAGTTTTGACAGCAATAGTGATCCATTTATCTATACCTTCACAACTGAAACAGCCATGAGGTGCCATTATTGGATCATCATTACCATGACGAGGCTCGATTCGTTTATTTACTATGAAATCTAGTAAAGCTTCTGGTACTGTTGCGGATGCCGTTTCTGTCTGGGATATATCGATAAATTGGCCTTCTCCAGTTGACATGCGGTGAATCAGGGCAGACATAATTGCAAAGACTGTATGTTCTGCTGCAGTGTAATCAATGTAGGGAATTTCAGGCATAATTGGCATATCATCTCGGTAGCCTGTCATCAGGGCCATTCCTGATGCGGATTCAGTGGCCGGCCCTGTTGCTCCGAAATTAGCCCAAGGCCCGTCGAATCCATATCCCGTCGATGAAACCATGATTAGGTCAGGCCTAATTTTTATCAAGTCTTGGTACTCTATACCAAACGATTTCATAACACGGGGAGTAAAATTTTCTGCAAAAATGTCACTAACTTGTATAAGTTCTTTTAATAACCCTAATCCTTCGGGTCTACTCAGATCCAAAGTGAGCCCTAATTTGTTACGATTCTGCTCGTAAAAATTCGCTCCTCTATTCCAGAAGGGTCCTTCTGAATTATTTTCGTATAGTGATGCGTTTCTATAACTTTCTAACCGGTGAATTGACTCCATTCGAATAACTTGAGCTCCCATATCAGCTAGCATTTTCATAGCGCTAGGGATAGCGATCAACTGACCCATTTCTAAAACTCTTAATCCATGTAGAGGTCCTAGAGAAGTCATAATATTTGAGCACTCCTCATACTGGTAATCTGCGCGTCTGTTAATTGCAACACGTCTCTGAATATTTCTCGATTGTGTTGTCCAAGAGTCGGTGCCGTGGAATTGAATTGCGCGGGTGTTTTGGATAATTTAAAAGGGGCACCCGGGAATTTTATAGGCCCAGCTATTGGGTGTTCCACATCTACAAAATATTCTCGATGTAAATATTGAGGGTTTTCCAACACTTCCTCTGCCGACAAAATGATTCCATAAATAAATCTTAATTCGTGAGCTTTATAGAAAGTTTCAAATTTCTTCTGATGTCCGTACGACCTATCTAAAATTTCTCCAAGTTCTTCAGCATTTTGAAGACGAGCAGTAGGAGTACTGAATCTATCATCGATCAATTCGTCGGATCCTATAAATTTAGCAACTGTGTCCCAGTCCAGCCCTCTGCTAGTGTTGACGTTTGGATTTGGTAATATGAATCCGTCGGAAACTTGTCTTATGCGCGTGAGGTCGCCGCTGTGGTTTGGTTGTCTTCTGCGGACAGCTCCAGTATACGTGTAATTAGAAGTGGTGTCTCTTAAACCGTATGCTATGCACTCTTGAATTGAAACATCTATATGCTGGCCGGTTTCATGCAATATCTTCCAGTAGGTCGCCATCAATGCTGCATTAGCTGCGTTAGTTCCGGCTTTTATTTGGGCTTGGTTGAGAGCATGTTTGATGGGGGGTTGATCGTATGCTCCAAAAATAGCCATTAATCCACCAAGGGCGTATTCAGTAATTTCTGTGGCTTGATAATCTCTATAAGGACCTGTTTGTCCGAAATTCGAAATAGATACTAGAATCACCGAAGAATTGATTGTTTTTAGGGTTTCATATCCTAACCCTAGTTTGTCCATAGTCCCTGGAGAGAAATTTTCTATAATGATGTCTGTGTCTTTCACTAAATCTTTTAGTAACGATACTCCGTTGGGAGTTTTTAAATTAATCGTAATTCCTTTTTTGTTACTATTAAGATAAAAGAATGGGAGGCTAGATTCCATCGAAGGCTTGTCATGCACAAAGGGAGCTAAGTGGCGACCGGGTTCACCGTCGGGGGGTTCAACTTTAATCACCGTTGCACCCATATCTGCCATTAATTTACCGCAATAAGGACCTGCAATATAATGCCCAAGATCCAGCACCTTTATCCCCTGTAATGGTAATTTGCTCAACTTCCGTCTCTGTTTGCTATGCTAGCAGAATGTTCGCGTGTTTTTGCGACTCAAGGATTGTACCGGTAATTTAATGCTTAATCAAACGGGAAGAACACTTTAATATCAAGGCTGAATAAATGTTTTTGTGATGGTATACTCAGGGCTCAACTAACAAAATGGTAGAGTAGGAGTCATGTATGAACACTGTAGATATTGTCGCTGAAATTTTGAAACGGGAAGGGATTGAAGTACTCAGTTGTTTCCCGACAACTCCAATCATAGAATCAGCTGCTAAGGCTGGCATCAAACCAATCATTTGTCGGCAAGAGCGAGTCGGTGTTGGTATTGCTGATGGATATAGCAGGATCACAAATGGAAATCCCCTGGGTGTGTTTGCTATGCAATATGGGCCAGGAGCAGAAAATGCTTACTCCGGTATAGCCACGGCATACTCAGATTCAACCCCGTTATTGCTGCTGCCTATGGGGCATCCGACCGATCGGCAGCGCGTTTTCCCTCTTTACAATGCTATTGATAGTTTCAACACCGTTAATAAGCAAATTGAACAGATTACGAGCTCCGACTCTACAGATGACGTGTTCAGAAGAGCCTTTTCAGCGTTACGAACTGGTAGAGGAGGGCCGGTAACTGTAGAATTGCCTATCAATATAGCGTCCCAAGAGGTGTCTGAAGAGTCATTCCACTGGCCCTCTAATTTGAGCCCTACTCTTTCTCAGGGGAATCCTGCCGATATTCAAGCGGCTGCTAGGGCCTTATGTTCAGCTAAATATCCGGTGATCCATGCTGGTCAAGGTGTGCTATATGCAGAAGCTACTAATGAGCTCGTGGAACTGGCTGAATTGTTAGGGGTACCAGTTATGACCACACTCTTAGGCAAAAGTGCTTTCCCTGAAGTACATCCGTTATCACTAGGAACCGGTTCTGGGGTCATGCCTGGACCTGTTTATCATTTTGTTCGTCGATCAGATGTAATGTTTGGTATTGGATGTAGCTTCACAAAGCATGGTATGTCAATGAATATACCAGATGGAAAGACTATAATTCACGCCTCCAACGATCCTCGAGACATCAATAAGGATTATGAGATTGAGTATCCCATTGTAGGGGATGCTAAATTGGTATTACGGCAAATGATTGATGCATGCATTGATCTGGTTGGCGCTAAAGGAACTAACTCTGCCAGAGAGGAATTCGGTAGTCAGAATGCTAGAGAAATTAAAAGTGAATATGATGGATGGGTTAGCCAATGGCAGGGCAAATTAAACGACCGCATGCGCCCTATAAATCCTTACGCAGTGGTTTCGGGGTTTATGCAGGCTGTTCCACCAGCCGAAGCGATTGTTACCCATGATTCTGGTAGCCCTAGAGATCAAATAACACCGTTTTATAAATCGAATGGTCCAAGAACCTATATTGGATGGGGTAAATCCCACGGGTTAGGCACCGGCCTGGGATTGATTATTGGTGCTAAAATAGCTGCTCCCGAAAAAGTATGCGTGAATTTTATGGGTGATGCGGCTTTCGGCATGGTTGGCTTGGATTTTGAAACGGCTGTACGTAGCTCCGTCCCTATTATCACGGTGGTTCTTAATAATTCCACAATGGCTGTAGAGACTACGCAAATGGCCGATTCTCACCAGTTATACAGAACCCGGGATCTTGGTGGGAATTATGCTGATATGGCTATAGCAATGGGGGGATACGGAGAAAGAATAGAAGATCCTAATGATATTGTTGCAGCTTTTCAGAGAGCAAGGCGAAAAACCGAAGAAGGCACAGCAGTCCTGTTGGAATTTATTACGTCAGCTGAAACCGATTATTCTATAAAACGACCGTTTTAATTGGGAACAACCAAAGTGATGCTAATGCGGCCTGGGATAGCGACTGTCGGTGGCTAACTGAATAACTGACGTAGTTCAGTTTTAAGTACTTTCCCTAGGGAATTTCTGGGTAATTCAGCGGTGAAAGTTACTAATTCTGGTCGTTTAAAGCTTGCTAAAGTATTGCTGCAGAACTCGACCACTTCTTCCTGTTGAAGATCGGAATGTGGAGTTACTACTACGATGGCATGTACTATTTCTCCCCATTCTTCATCGATCTTACCTATAACCGCAGCTTCTTCAATGTCAGGATGGGTTACTAGTAGTTGTTCAATCTCTTCAGGGGAGATCATTTCTCCTCCCCGTTTTATGAAATCTTTGGATCTGCCAGCTAAAAATATGTACCCATCTTCGTCTTTATAAGCTAAGTCTCCTGTATAAATCCAACCATCTACTATAGCTGCGGCAGTTGCCGCTTCTTGTTGCCAGTATCCTTTCATCATTCGCTCCCCTCTGGCTACGATTTCTCCGGTAGTTCCTAAATCTACTTCTCTCCCGAATTCGTCAACAATCATGACTTCGACATCTTCTAAAGGTTTCCCGATACTGGTCAATCTTTTTAATTTGATTGATCTTTGTTCAGGAGTCCCTTCAATTATGTGATCATCTGGACTTAACATAGTGATTGTAGATGCAGTCTCTGTTTGGCCAAATGCATTGATGAACTGGACGTTTGGAAATTGCTCTAAGGCCTTGCTTATTACGTTAATTGGCATAGGTGCAGCTCCATAAGTGACCACTTTCAATGAAGCGAGATTAAACTCCGAGAATGATGGTAATTCCATTAATTGCTTGATCATGGTTGGTACGAGCATTGCGCGATCTACGGAATGATTTTCTACTAATTTCAACCACTCTGAGGGTTCAAATTGGCGCATTAAAACTATGGTCCGGCCGCCATAAATCCCTGCTACTAATGCTTGTAATCCCGCGATATGGTACAAAGGAACAGTAAGTATGTTTTTCTCGGGCTCTTCGGGGTCTGCCGGCGTAACATTAGATAACATGTACGATGAAAAACTATCGTGGCTCAGCAACACTCCTTTAGGGTTACCAGTGGTGCCTGCAGTAAACATTATTACAGACGTGTCTTCGGTGTCATGCTCGGGGAATAAGGACTGATCCCCGTCCCCTTTGAGCAGGCTGGAAAAGTAAGTAGAATCTGTAACTATCACCGTTAAGTTATGGGGTTTTTCTATGCTGTCTAGTAGTGGTAGGTATCTGGTGCCAATAAACAGTATGCAAGGTTCACATGCTTCTAGCATTTGATGCAATTCTTCTGATCTAGCCCTAAAATTGATTGGCACATACACAGCGTCTAATTGACTGACTGCGAAGAATATTTGAGCTATTTGAGGACAATTGACATCCATGACGGCGATTCGGTCGTTAGGAGATATCCCAAGTGACGATAAATTAGAAGCTAAGTTATTCACCGTCCTTTGTAAGGTATCGAAAGAGATCTCTTCATGTTCGAAAATAATTGCAGGACGATCGGGTACAATCGCACTTGAAATCAACAAAAATTCTGATAAGTTCATAGGTTTTAATCTCTCCCGGTTCCTGAAGAAAGTGTATCAGAACTGTCTATAATATGATTATGCAGGTAGGCTGAACTTATCGATTTAATGAGATTCATGTATTCTGGAGGCTTTGAGTTAATATCTTTGGCTATACTTTCCCCTTCCATTTGTATTTGGTTAGTTTGGACTACTCTGCTAACAAGTCCAAAATTCAATGCATCTTCACTTGTTATTGGTGATCCTGTCAAAAGAACATTTTTGGCGAATCCAAGTTTCATGGTGCGAGTCAAAGTCTGAGTGCCTCCAGCTGCCGGAATTAACCCCAGTTTGGGTTCAGGCATCTGAAAGATAGAATCTATAGAACAGATTCTGATGTCTCCTAATAAAGCAAGTTCAAGGCCAGACCCAATACAATACCCTTGAATGGCGGTAATGATTGGGATTTGGGAATTAAGAATTAACGCCCATAAATCTCGTTCTTGGCGGATCTCTCTGGCTTTAACTAATGAAGGGGCTGTCCCGAATTCAGTCAGATCTGCACCTGTGCAAAAATTATCACCCTCAGCTGTAATTAATACGCTTCGAATTTCTTTATCCCATTGGAGATATTTAAATACAGTGAATAATTCATCTCTCATGACGGTGTTGAAAGAGTTGCCAATCGTGGGTCTATTTAGCTGGATGTTCAACGTCAATCCGATCTTGCTGACGTTAATGGTTGTGTAATCGATCATGTTTTCGCCCGGGTATACAGATCTTGTAAATCTATTTCTGTGTATCGTAGGCCAATATTTTCTAAATTGTGGGCGTCACTAACTGATACTGTCAAAAGAGAATGTTCTTCTGCGATGCGCTCGACCTGTGGCTTGCGGATATGCCAATTGTGAATGTAATTGTCTATTTCTATGGCATGTATATTATCTTCGATGAGTATATTAGGCGTATAGTACCCTGGGTGGCAGTATATTCTAAAAATTGTATCGTCCGACAGAAATAATTCCGTAACTTGATATTCATCAAAAGGACTGGAAACAGGCCTGACTTCGATTTCCCATCCTGGTATTATGATAATCTCTCCAGGATATAACTCTTCGACCAGTTCCCTAAATTGGAATGCCCATTCGTAATTGTGATGATCAGTAATCGCGATACCATCGATCCCTTTCTTTTTGATCTCGTGGACAACTTTTTCTGCTATGGAAACGGAAGGTTCTTGAAAATTGAATGCTTCCCAAATATGAGTATGTAAGTCTAGTTTAAGCAATTGCTATTGTCCTGAGAAATTAGGTGTTTGTTTATTAAAGAAAGATCTCAAACCTTCCATTCGGTCTGCAGTTGATTGGAGTAATACGCTTAAATCTCCTTCTAATCCCAAACCGTGTGAAAGGGGCAAAGATATCCCGGCCGTGATGGATTCTTTTATAAATTTCATGGAATTTGGAGACATGGAGGTTAATTGACTCAACAAATGTTCCGAAGCGTTTGCCAGTTCTTGTTTAGTGGTGACTGTGGTTAGTAATCCGACCCTCAAGGCTTCAGACGCGGTTAAAGTTCTTCCTGTGTAGAGCATGTCCGCAGCGATTGTTCTTCCCACGTTGTTAATTAACTCTGGAATGCCGTTGTCCCAAGGGAAGTTAGTATTTGTTACTGATATACTGAATGAGGAAATGTCTGAACTGATTTTTACATCCGCTGCGAGCATGAATTCTAATCCATGATCCGAAACCTCTCCATCTATGATCACGACTACCGGCACCGGAATATGTTTGATTATGCGTGAAACTTGTAATTTCTCCAGTTTTTCGTGGAGTTGATGAAGCGTGAGATCATGATTCCCGAGGATAGTCTGACGCTGAGTGGCAAAAATGCCAGCAGTAGCGCTTTTAATTACCCATACCCGAATATTCGGATCCCATTTATGATTATTCACAGATTCTTCTAAGAGACCGCAAAATTCTTCAGTTATAAGATTGGTGCCTGAAGTGTCTTTGAGTGTGACTATACATCTGTGCTCGTTGATTTCCAGGTCGAAATTCATACATGTATTGTAGCTCTTGAGTCAACATATAAATTTTGTACTAGGAATGCATTTGATCATTGCGAGTCAACAGGACTAGTAGCTTGACAATAAATACCCCCTTTTTTATAATTTTTGTTCGCGTAGAACGTCTAATATGTTTCTACGTGAAATCACGCTATAGAGCGCAAGTTTATAGGAGGCTGAATTGGCAATTAAATTTTCTCCATTAGGTGAAAGAGTGGTAGTCAAGCCTAGGGACCAAGAAGAACAAACCACAGGTGGTATTTATCTACCTGATACCGCGAAAGAGAAACCTCAAGAAGGCGAGATTGTAGCAGTAGGACAAGGCAGAGTAGCAGATAATGGTACTCTGGTAGCTATGGAATTAGCCGTAGGTGACAAAGTAATATATTCTAAGTTTGCCGGAACGGAATACAAAGATGGTGATGATGAATATCTGATCATGCGAGAGAGTGACATCCTCGCAAAAATATCATAAGTAATAGTTAGGAAGGAGGACTAAGATGCCTGCAAAAAAGCTGGCTTACTCTGAGGAAGCAAGAAAGACCCTTAGGGTAGGTATCGATACTTTGGCTGATTCAGTCAAAGTCACATTAGGGCCTAAAGGCCGAAACGTAGTATTAGACAAAAAGTTTGGACCGCCGTTGGTGTGTAGTGACGGTGTCACTATAGCAAAAGAGATAGAATTACCTGATGCTTTCGAGAACATGGGAGCTCAGTTAATTAAGGAAGCAGCTACTAAAACCAATGATGCCGCTGGAGATGGTACAACCACTTCGATTGTGCTTGCTCAGGCAATCATCGCAGAAGGCTTCAAAAATGTAACTGCCGGTAGCAACCCTATGGCTATCAAACGGGGTATAGAAATTGCTGTTGGAGCTATAGTTTCCGAACTTCAAGGGATGGCTGTTGCAGTTGAAACTCGAGAGACTATCGCGCAAGTTGCAAGTCTTTCTGCTCACGAGGATGCGATAGGAGAAACTATCGCTGAATCAATGGAAAAAGTTGGCAAGGATGGCGTGATAACTGTAGAAGAAAGTAAATCACTATCCGATGAAATAGAGTATGTTGAAGGAATGCAAATAGATCGAGGATATATATCGCCTTATTTTGTAACTAATTCTGACAGGATGGAAACGGTTATTGAAGATGCCACTTTGATCATAACTGATAAGAAAATATCAGCTGTACAAGATTTGGTCCCTGCTCTAGAAAAACTTATTCAGATTGGCAAGAAAAACGTTGTCGTAATAGCTGAAGACGTTGATGGAGAAGCACTCGCAACACTGGTTGTAAACAAACTGAGGGGAACATTAAATATATTGGCTGTGAAGGCTCCTGGATTTGGCGATAGAAGGAAAGCAATGTTGGAAGACATCGCTATTTTGACCGGAGGTAAGGTCATCAGTGAAGACACCGGTAGCAAAATTGACACCGCTGAAATTGAAGATTTTGGTACCGCAAGGAGAGTGTCATCTACCAAAGACGAGACAACTATCGTTGAAGGACATGGGTCTGAAGGCGATATAGGTGGGAGAATAAATCAGATAAAAGCTCAGATCGAAGATACTACTTCTGAATTTGATCGCGAGAAATTACAAGAGCGCATGGCTAAACTCACAGGCGGTGTGGCCGTGATTAAAGTGGGTGCTGCCACAGAGATAGAGCTCAAAGAACGTAAAGCTAGAGTAGAAGATGCTCTATCTGCTACTAGGTCCGCAGTGGAAGAAGGAATTGTTCCTGGCGGCGGAGTCGCAATGGTGAGGGCTCAACGAGCCTTGGATGCCTTGAAAGATTTGGATCGAGATGAACAAGTCGGCGTGGATATCATTCGACGTAGTGTAGAGCAACCTATGAAAGTGATCGTTGAAAACACTGGACGCGAAGGTGCTGTCGTACTCAATGAGGTCCAACAACACTCAGACGACTACGGGTACGATGCTGACGCAGGTGAATATGGTCCTATGTTAGAAGCTGGTATTGTAGATCCTTGTAAGGTTACTAGGTATGCATTACAGAATGCTGCGAGCGTAGCTTCAATGGTCTTAACTACAGAATCAATGATTACAGAAATACCAGAGCCTGCTAGTGCAGCTCCACCAGCAATGCCACCAATGGATTACTAAACCTATTAGTAAATCTTAAGTATGCCCCTCCAGAAAGTGAGGGGCATATTTTTTTATTTTGTTCGGTAAGAGAAATTAGAACATGATTAGGGGTATGAATGCCTATAGATAAGTTGTATCAGTCAGCCGAGGAGGCCCTTGCCTGTTTAAAAGATGGTGATGTGGTCGGTATTTCTGGTTTTGAAGGCCATGGTGAACCAACTACTTTACTGCATGGATTAAACCAACTTAACCTAGAACATCTTACATTAGTGTTTGACCTGCCTATTATGCAATATTCATTGGGTGAAAACATCATCAGTGAAATGTGTAAGTCAGGAAAAGTGGATACCTTGATTACTACCAATGCACCCCAAAATCCCCAGTTTGAGAACTATGGTAGTTTAAAAAAAATTGTAGTTGAGGTTCTTGATCGCAACCTCATCGCAGAACGGTTGAGAGTAATTGGAGCAGGGTTGGGTAGCGTTGAATTTATGAGGCCCACAGCCTACAACAAGCAGCATGAAGGCATTAGACTTGATGTGGCTTTAATTAAAGGCTTACAGACGGATCATTTAGGTAATACCATCTATGAAGGGACAAAAAGGAATTGGTCTCCTGTGATGGCTATGGCAGCTCGGATAACAATAGCCGAGTCCGACTCGTACGTAGAGGCCGGATCAATTGATCCCGAAGGCATAATCACCCCAGGAATCTATGTCAATCGTGTGGTTTGTTCGTGATTACAACGTATGGTTTGTGAGGACAGAAATGGAAATTGGCAAATCTAATCAAAATCTATTGAAAAAATGTTCGGAATATTTTAATCAAGGTAAAGTCATATCACTGGGTACAGGATTACCTTCTTTGTTGCCGTTTGTGCTGAATGGGTCCCATGACTCGATCTTTTTGAGTTCATCGGGTCTTGTAGGTGACTGGAGGGCCTCAACGGCGACTACTAAGTATATCGATAGTAATGGCCAATATGTAACGCTGATGCCTGGAAGTTCTATTGTAGGAATAGGAGAGAAAGCGTCTATCATATCAGGCGGATACGTGGACACTATATTGATACAGCCCACAGAGGTAGACTTGCAAGGCAATTGGGATATTGACGGTCCTGATACCAGTGAAATAGATTCATTGGTTACTAATTGCAGTCAGGTCATCGGGTTAGTTCCACTGAACGGTTTACAGAAATTCACATACCAACTTGACCCGTCTCGTGGATTTGAGCGACTCTCAAAAATTATTACTGAGAGATGCGTCTTCGGTGTCGATGGAGGTAAACTAGTTGTTGAAGAACTAGCCAATGGAACAACCTCTGATGACATAATGAACGCAATTGGAATCAATGTTCCTATAAGTCCTAATTGCCAATATTACGATGTAGACAAAGTAGGAACTTCCTCTGCAGATATGATTGGTTCTAAGGTTTGTAAAGACGGTGCTTCAGCTGTAGTTGATATACAGGACGGCGCTGTAGTTATGATTGACGGGTTTGCCGGACCGGGAGGTATGGCTCATTATTTGCTTGTGTCTCTAAGAAATCAAGGTGCGAAAAACTTAACTATAATTAGTAATACTGCAGGCATAGCGCGAGTAGTTAATTTCGGGACCCCTCCTGGTAAGCTTGTAATTGACCATAGTATACTGATTGATAATGGACAGGTTGGGAAAGCTATTGCGTCTTACCCTGTTTCTCCTTCCGCTTCTAACCCAAGTTCTTTCGAACTGGCTTATAGGGCGGGAGAGGTTGATTTAGAACTTGTCCCCCAGGGCACTCTGGCAGAGCGTCTTCGTGCAGGAGGGTCTGGTGTCAAATATTTTTATACCCCCACTGGCGCTGGGACTCTTATTGCAGAGGGAAAAGATTCAAAATCATTTGAAGGGAAAAACCACATACGAGAATCTGGATTGGTGGCCGATTATTGTATCATTAGAGGGTATAAAGCCGACCGATTTGGCAATGTCGTTTACAAAGGCACTTCTAGGAATTTCAATGCTGTAATGGCACCGGCAGCAAGAATTAGTATTGTCGAAGTTGACGAGATTGTTGAAGATGATGCCTTGGATCCCGAACTTATTGTAACTCCGGGACTATTTGTGGATAGAATAGTTGTTCGGCCTGCAGAATTCTCGCCTTACGAGTAAGATTTAAAATTCAAGAGGGTTTGTATATGGAAGGACTGAGACTCGACAGAGAAATTGTTGCCATGCGAGTAGCAAAAGAATTGCCTGACGGTGGATATGTTAATTTAGGAATAGGTATTCCCACTTTAGTGTCTAGTTTTGTCCCAGATGGGAGCGTAGTGTTTTATCACAGTGAGAGCGGAGTGTTGAATTGTGGTCCTCTCGCTGAAGTCGAAGAAGAATGTGACATTGATTTGATTAATGCTGGGGGCCAATTCTTAAAAAGGGTACCGGGTATGGCTTTTTTTAGCTCGGTGGAAGGTTTTGCCATGATACGAGGGGGGCACGTAGATGTGACCGTTCTTGGAGCGCATCAAGTATCTTCTAAAGGAGACTTGGCGAATTGGATGCTACCTGAGCGTGGTGTAGGGAATATTGGAGGCGCTATGGATTTGGCTGCTGGCGCTGGTACCGTGATTGTTGCAATGGAACATAATAGCCGAGATGGAGGACATAAAATTGTCGAAGAATGTACCAATCCTTTAACTGGAAAAGAATGTGTTACTTTGATTGTTACAGATGTAGCGGTTATGCGACCTACAAAAGCGGGACTAGTTTTAGAGGAAATTGCGCCGGGTTGGTCTGTAGAAGGCGTGCAAGCTATCACAGGCGCTGGTTTGATTGTCCCAAGAGAAGTGAAAGAATACGAATTGTGACCGTTTTCAATTACGTTGACTTAAGGCTTGGGAGCGTGATAAATTCCTTCATTATGAGGATGTTGTTTAGGCCTCGCTGGAGTTGGTAATGTCAGATAAATTAGTGATAGCTGGTAAGGAATTTGATTCCAGACTGATAGTAGGTACAGGTAGATACAGGACTGATGCAGATATGGTGGACGCCCTGGAGGCGTCTGGTACCAATATGGTGACTGTAGCTATTCGAAGATTGGATTTAGATAACCCTGGTGAAAAAACCATCTTGGATCACATAAATTGGAACAGATACAATATATTACCCAACACAGCAGGTTGCTCTAGTGTGGAAGAAGCGTTGTATGTCGCCAAACTAGGTAGAGAGATCACGAAAACTGATTTCGTGAAACTTGAAGTTATAGCTGATGCTAGGTATCTGTTCCCAGATCCTGTCGGAACTTACGAGGCCGCTAAACAATTAATCGCTGAAGGATTCAATGTTCTCCCCTACATTCATGCGGATCCAGTTTTGGCTAAAAGATTAGAAGACATTGGATGTGTAACGGTCATGCCACTCGGATCAGCGATAGGCTCTGGGCAAGGTATTCACACCATAGAAGAAGTTAAAATTATTATTGAACAATCGAATGTACCTGTAGTTGTTGATGCAGGACTTGCTGTCCCTTCCGATGCAGCTAAAGCTTTAGAATTAGGGGCTGATGCTGTGTTGGTAAATACCGCGATTGCTCAGGCAGATAATCCTGCAATTATGGCCTCTGCATTTAAAAAAGGTGTTGAAGCGGGGAGAGAAGCGTATTTGGCAGGTAGGATCGACATCAGAACTACAGCTATTGCAAGCAGCCCAGCGGCAGACATACCAACTAATACGTGATTTTGTCGAAAACAAGCGAACCGTTATTGATGCTGGTTACCGACCGGCATGTTGTGGATAGTAGGTTTGATCTGCTTCAGAAAATCGACGCAGCTGTAAGAGGTGGAGTGAACCTAGTGCAAATCAGAGAGAACGATTTGCCAGATAAAGATCTGGAAGACTTATGCAAAGATGTAAAGAATCTGGTTGATGGTGATGCGTTAGCGATAATTAATGGAAGGATTGATTTAGCATTGTCTGGATATTTGGACGGAGTCCATTTACCAGAAAAACATGCGTTGTCTGATAAGGAAAAGATGCTTTTTCAATCGGAATTGTTTTGCAGTGGTTCATGTCACGATCTCAACAGAGCATTGGAGCTATATGCGATAGGTGTTGATGCGCTTATAGTAGGTACAATGTTTGAAACGGCGTCACACCCAGGGAAGTCTCCCGAAGGGCCTGCTTTAATTCAAGAGATTAAAAATCGGGTGGATTGTTCAATTCTAGGGATTGGTGGTATAACAGAGAAGAATGTGTCTAAAGTGTTGGATGCTGGTGGCAATGGGGTAGCTGTGATACGTGGGATTTTGGGATCATCTGATCCTGAACATAGTGCTAGACAAATAAAAAATAAATTATATGAGGCAATGGGCAAGTCAAATGATTAATTTAACAGTAAACGGGAAATTGATGTCATTTGATAAAAACATCAATATTATGGACCTTATAAAGTATTACAAACTTGATACTAAATTCGTTGCAGTTGGTCATAATGGAGATGTAGTGAAAAAAGAACACTATTCTTTAGTCACACTGAAAGACGGAGACTCTGTCGAATTAGTCAAACCAGTCGGTGGCGGTTAGATATTTAATATCACTTTCCCTTTACTTTGTCGTCCTGCTAAATGATTGTGTGCTTTACCTACCTCTTCCAAATCTAAATTTTGATCTATAATGAGCTTAAAATTGCCGGAGTATACTTCTGTGAGGATCTCTGTCATAGCTGCTTGATGATCTAGGGTCCCAAAAGGCGATCTCCCCATACTGAATCCAATAATGGTCCTGTTGAGAGTAGTAAAATCAGATGCAGGCAGGTTTGCCTGTTGCCCCGAAGCATTTCCGTAGCTAAGAAGCTTACCATAACTTTTGACACATCTCAGGCTTTTCTCTAATGTTGGCCCTCCTACAGCATCTAAAACTATATCTAGTCCTTCATTTTCAGTCATCTCCATGATGATTTGCTCGAAGTCATGTGTAGTGTAGTTAATCACATGATCTGCTCCTAGGGAACGGGCTAGCTCCATCTTTTCTTCTGTGGATGCAGTACTTATAACGTTGGCACCCCAGTGTTTGGCCATCTGAACTGCAATGGTACCTACACCAGATGCGCCAGAATGGATCAGAATGGTATGCCCAGACTTCATTCGTCCTCTGGTTTGTAATAGATGGTAAGCGGTAAGAAATGTGAGGGGCATACCTCCTGCGATGCTAGGATCTAGTTTGTTCTCATCGTATGGAAATACAAAATGCTTGTTTACTGACACCATCTCTGCGTGGCATTGAGGCCCCAATACTTGTACATGTTGGCCCACTTTAAACCCGTCCACACCTTCTCCCAATTCAACGATAGTACCTGCTCCTTCTAATCCCAAAGTGCATGGAAGATCCGGTCCAGGATATCTGCCTTCTCTTCTAAGTACATCAGCAAAATTAACACCGCTGGACTGTAATTTGACTAGGACCTGATTCCGTTTCGCTGATATATCAGGAATCTCTTCGATTTTTAAAACGCTAGTGTCCCCAAATTCATTTATTCTTACGGCTTTCACTCTTTTTCTCCTAGTATGGATTTCTGATGGGAATATTATATAGGTAACTGGGTGCTGTCAAAAGGAATATGCTAGACCTAGTATCACTTGATTTTACCTCTGAAGTTAGCGGTTTCATATACTTCAGGATTGATCATGTTTATTGGTGTTCCTTCAATAAAAGCTTCTATATCTTCCAGTGCACCACTATAGTACGCACTATAGGCCTCTTGAGTCACATATCCAATATGAGGGGTGATGATGACGTTATCAAGGTTTAATAAAGGATGATTGTCGGGCAATGGTTCAACATCAAACGTATCTAATCCTGCCCCTGCTATGCCTTTGTCTCGGAGAATTTGAACAAGATCATTTTCATTAATGATAGGGCCTCGGGAAATATTTATAATATACGATGTGGATTTCATTAGGCTTAATTCTTTATAAGTCACAAGGTCTCTAGTCCTGTCGCTCAGCCTAACATGGATAGAAACTATGTCTGAAAGGGCGAATAGTTCCTCTTTTGACACCAAGGTCGCACTATGTTCTGATGCGTGGCTCTCGGTCATGTTTTGGCTCCAAGCAATTACATTCATGTCAAAGGCTTTTGCAACCCTCGCTACCAAAGAACCTATATGTCCTAGCCCTAGTAGGCCGATGGTCTTTCCTTTAAGACCTACTCCCATGGTAGTCCCCCATTTGTGCTGCTTAGTATCAGATATTTCTCTAGGGATATTGCGAAGTAAATTTATGATCAATCCCCAGGTTAGTTCCGTTGGTCCTTCCCCGCTTCCTCCAGTGCCACAGATCAATATCCCTAATGCTGTGGCGGATTGAGTGTCAAATGAAGCGTTGCGAGCACCAGATGTAATCAGTAATTTGAGATTTGGTAGCTTTGATAATACCGCCTTGGGGAAAGGTGTTCTTTCGCGCATTCCCATAATGATGTCAAACGGCTGGAGCCTAGTTATTAATTGTGAATGATCAGATATGTGGTCTGAAAAAAATGTTATGCCGTGCTGAGCTTCTAACTTACTCCATTCAGCGTAGTTTCTTGCTACGCTTTGATAGTCGTCCAAAATGGCTATGTTCATAATATCGCTCCACTTGATTTTTGTTCAGTATAACTGTAAATTCTGTAGCCGTTAATAGGCAAATTAAACATTGCTTCAATGCAAAAAGCGTCCTCCGTGGTAACATAAAGGCTAGAGGTGGAATATGAATAATACGCAATATGACATAGTTATCGTTGGTGGAGGTATTATTGGTCTTTCTACGGCCATGCATATCGTGCAGAATAGGCCGTCAACAAATGTGCTGGTTGTAGAGAAAGAAAGTACTTTGGCAAAACATCAAACGGGTAATAATAGTGGTGTCATTCACTCTGGCATCTATTACAAACCAGGGTCTTGGAAGTCAGAATTTTGCGTAAGTGGAGTAACTAAAATCAAAGAATTCTGTGATGACAACGAGATTGAATATGTCGAGTGCGGGAAGACAATCGTAGCAACCTCCGAGGAAGAGCTAGGTAGATTGAATGACTTGTTTGATAGAGGCCAAGCAAATGGAGTGCCGGGATTAGAAATGATTGGACCGGAACGGCTAAACGAAATTGAACCTCACGTTTCTGGGATTAAGGCCCTCTGGTCTCCTAAAACAGGAATCGTTGATTATGTGAAAATCACGAATAGGTATGCAGATATTTTCCAAGAGAAAGGAGGGACGGTTTTATTGGGGACATCGGTAGAGCAAATTGATGCGAGAGACGAAGAAATTGTTTTGGAAACCAATAACGGGACCATACACACTAAGAACATTATCAATTGCGCCGGATTGTATTCAGACAAAGTGGCTGAAATGATGGGAGAAGACATCGGTGTTCGTATAATTCCGTTTAGAGGAGAATATTACAAGTTAGCTTCTGATGCAGAACATTTAGTAAAAGGGCTTATTTATCCGGTTCCTGATCCAAGATTTCCTTTCCTGGGAGTACATTACACTCGTAATATACATGGGTACGTGGAAGCAGGACCGAATGCTGTATTAGCATTCCAGCAAGAAGGATACAAAAAAAGTGACGTGAACATAAAGGAAATGTCACGGACCCTAATGTTTCCCGGATTCTGGAAGATGCTTAAAAACAATTGGAAAACGGGTATGTCCGAATTGTATCGTTCTTACAACAAAAACAAATTCGTGTCAGATCTACAACGATTAATACCAACTATAGAGTCAAATTCACTAGTGGCAGGAGGAGCCGGTGTGCGTGCTCAGGCTGTAGACCGGACAGGGTTTTTACTTGATGACTTCAAAATAGTCGAAACACCGAACTCCCTGCATGTGATTAACGCCCCTTCGCCTGGCGCCACATCTTCATTAGCTATAGGACAACATTTAAGTGAACTTGCAGAGGCTAACTTTTTTGGATAATGATGGATAAAAGTTTTTCGAAAATAGGGGAAATCTGTATAACACAGCCTCTTTGTGAGAAGTATGCTACAGGTGTTGGTACAGATATAAACACTTTTACAGGTGACGTCCCTAATATGCTGATTGTTGGACGATCTATTGCTATGATGCTAGACACTTTCGAGATACCTGATGGTGCTATTCATAGTACTCAGGAAATGACAAACGTCGGGTTAGCAAACGTTGGAGATACAGTTGTTTGTTATGCTCGAATAGAAAATAGACGGATAATGAAGGACATGGAAGTGGTGTCGGTATCCTGCCAATTTGAAATAAAAGATGGATCTGTTATTTGTGAGTCGAAGAGTGTAGTAATGGTGCCTCAGCATGCCTAAAAGAATATCTTATGAAGAACTTACTGGTTCCCCTATAGTAGTTACACAAGAATTAATAAAAGCCTACGCAGATGCCTCGGGCGACACAAACAGAATACATTTAGACCCTGAATTTGCACAGGGAACATCCTTTGGGAGAATCATTGCGCACGGCATGATGACGCTAAGTTTAATTGATCAAATGATGATTAAACAATTCGGAACAGCTTGGTCAAATAAAGGAATTTTGAAATCGAAATTCCGTGGGGCAGCCGGGGTAGGTGACCGCATTGCTAGTTCGGCAACTCTGAAGAGTGAAAAACAACTGGAGGGATTTCTGCGACTTACATTTGATGTGGCTGTACGAAATCTGGATACACATAACCTTTTGGTAGGTGGTACTTGTAGTTTAGATGTTCCAAACCTTGAAAAAGTATTGCTTTAAATTGTAGTTTAACCTTTTATTTTGGCTTAGTATTTAGAGGTTACATTGGGATTCATTTCGGAGATACAAAATATGTCAATAGCAAACGATACACGCCACGCTGGAATCACCATAGCTCTGGATTGTATGGGTGGCGATTATGGGCCCGTTGAAACTGTAGCTGGAGCGAAACTCGCTCTAGAACAATATAAAGGAAGTAAAGAACTAAAAATATTACTGGTGGGTGACATCAATGATATTAATACTTATGTTGGAGACAGTGAACAGTCTGGCCTAGCGATAGTACAATCGGAAGGTAAGATTATTGATGATGAACACCCGGTCGAAGGATTGAGACGGAAACCAAATTCTTCCATTGTTGTTACAACTAAATTGGTTAAGAGTGGAGCAGCAGACGCAGCGGTGTCAATGGGGTCTACAGGGGCATCCATGGCAGCTTCAGTAATGATTTTAGGATTGCTGCCTGGTCTGGATAGGCCGTGTATAGGCGGACCCTTTTTGGGACTAGCACCCAACACAGTATTGATGGATATGGGAAGTAATATAGATTGCAGACCTAATTTATTACTGAGCTTCGCTATGATAGGGTCTGTGTTCTCTGAAAAATTTCTCGGGATTGATCACCCAAGAGTTGGTTTACTTAGTGTTGGGTCTGAGCCTGCTAAAGGCAATAAACAAGTACAGGATAGTTATAAATTGTTTCAGTCTAGTCCAGTCAATTTTGTAGGAAACGTTGAAGGCATGGACTTTTTTACCGGCAAGGCGGATGTGATCGTGTGCGATGGTTTTGTAGGTAATATTTTGTTGAAATTCGCAGAAGGCATGGGTAGTGTGCTAAGGCGGTATACTCAGTCCCAATTATCCAAGATGCTACCAGGTGATGAGGCAGGAGAATTAGGTGAAAAATTATGGACGGAAACAAATTTAGCCAGATCCATAGGAGGACCTTTATTTGGAGTCAAGGCTCCTGTAGTGGTTGGACATGGGTCTGCGATGGCGGAAGAGGTAGCAGGAGCGATAGCCACGGCGCTAAAACTGGTTGAATTAGATGTTCAAAGTGACTTAGAAAGATCCTTGGTGGAATTGGCATCTCATCAAGAAACTGGAGCTGGGCTTGAGTGATATTTTGAAAGATAAAGTCGCCATTATAACAGGGGCTTCAAGAGGAATCGGGGCTGCTATAGCTAAACGATTGTCCGAAGAAGGGGCAAAAATCGCGATCAATTTTAACGCTAGTGAAGAAGAAGCAAAAAAAGTATTAGCGATTGTGAGTAAACACTCTGAAGGCCTACTGGTGCAAGGTGATGTGGCGATTCAAGAGGATGCTGGACGAATATTACAAAAAGTAATAGACACCTGGGGCAAAATAGATATATTGGTAAATAACGCTGGTATTAACAGAGATAAATTACTAATGCGAATGGATACTTCTGATTGGGATGACGTCATGGATGTAAATTTGCGTGGTACTTTTCTATGTACGAAATTGGTTATACCTTATCTGGTAAAACAAAGAGCCGGAAGGATAGTTAATGTGTCATCAGTTGTTGGGTTGTCGGGTAACCCAGGGCAAACTAATTATGCCGCATCAAAAGCCGGCCTAGTAGGGTTCACTAAAGCGTTGGCTCGAGAAGTTGCATCTAGAAATATTACTGTTAATGCTTTGGCTCCAGGTTTTATATCTAGTGGTGGGATGGTTGATGAATTGTCCGAAGAATCTAAATCCGCTATTTTGAAGAGAATTCCTATGGGAAGATTCGGTACAGTGGACGAAGTTGCAGAATCCTGTCTGTTTTTGTGTAGTGAGCAAGCAAGCTACATTACCGGCCAAGTGATTACAATGGATGGCGGAATGATTGCTTGATATTGCAAGATCTAATTGTGATAATATCCCTAGAGTACAGATAGGGGATTAAATGAAAATAAATAGTACAAGAATTAAAGGTCTTCCTTTTGGCATTCATTACAGTTGGCTCATTGTATTTGCTTTGTCTGTTGTACAAATATTTGGTACCTCGATTAGCTTTTCAGCAGGAATTATGGTTGCCCCTCTCACGAATCCCGAAATAGGATTTGGTTGGAATGTTGCGCTGGTGGGGGCTGGTATAGGATTTTATTATTTGACAGGCGCAATTATGGCACCAATAACCGGGTATTTAGGAGACCGATATGGAGCCAGGAAAATGCTGTTGTGTTCTGGCTTGTTGTACTTCATCAGCATGAACTTATTGGGTCAAATAAATGCAGTGTGGCAATTTTTCCTTGTTTTTGGGGTGATGCTTGCAATGACACAATCATTAGCAATGGTTCCTCTCATGGCCACTATTAGTGGGTGGTTTAAACAAAAACTTGGCATAGGAATAGGGATATTATATGCGGCAGGCGGTATAGGAGCGGCAGCGTTTGCACCCATTGTAGGGACCTCGATAGAATCGTTTGGATGGAATGTTACTTTTATGGTTCTGGGCTGCTTAGGTGGAGGGGTATTATTGTCATTGTTGGTAATAGTCCGTAATCACCCTTCAGATCTTGGTCTTAGTCCATACGGTAGTGAGCCTGGCACAATTACCAGAAAACCTACAGCCGAAGAAAAAGCACTAAATAAGATAAAAGCTAAGGTGTTCAATAAAGAAGTCCGAAAAACCACTCCATTTTGGTACTTACCAATGATCCACGGGTTTGGATGTGCGGGCCACGGAGTGATTCTTATATATATATTACCTTTTGCGATCCATCGTGGCGTATTTGAATCGTTGGGAGCCGCTGGCACTATATTGACAGTATTGTCTCTTGTAAGCATAGTGAGCCGTCTCACTGCCCCAATACTTGCAGAATCGTTTGGGACTCGGAAAATGATGTTTATAAGCCTTTTGATACAGGGTTCGACAGTTTTCTGGTTAATGTTTGCTGGTGATGCTTGGGCGTTTTATGTGTTTGCCGCCGTATTCGGTTTAGGATTTGGAGCGGAATGGACAGCATATATAGTTATCAACAAGCAATATTATGGCGATGGTCCTATGGGACATGTGTATGGTGTTGAACAAGCCGGAGCATTATTAGGACATGCGGTTGCTACAATTTTGTGTGGTATGTTACTAGGTCTATTTAACTTGTATTTCGATGCCGGTATTTCTTTTATGATGATATTCGTTGTCTCTATATTATTTAATGTCTGTGGTTTGGTGTTTATATTGTTATTGCAAGATACAAGCGAAGTAATCATTCCTGATTGGGAGAATAAGGTACATGTTCAGGATATGAATCCTTTAATCGACGGAACAGACTAGCATGAAAGATCGATTGGAACACTTTGTATCTGATAGTCTAGCTGCAGGTCTAACTAAGGAAGAAGTAGCAAGAGCTTTGACGGAGGCTGGCTGGAATCAAGAGGCGGTCTCTCACGCTTTGGCTTTATTTTCGGATGTTCAATTCGCAGTACCCGTACCGGCACCCAAAAGTGAATTTCATGCAAAAGAAGCGTTTCAATATTTAGTTTCTTTTATTACCTTATATATATCTGCTTTTAGTTTCGCTGCGTTGTTATATGCGTTCATAGACTTAGCGTTTTATGATCCTGGGGATTATGGAATGCCGGGCTCCGGCATTCCAATGGCTATTGCAGCGTTGATGGTGGCGTACCCAGTGTATCTTTACTTTACGTGGAGGTTATTCAAAGAAGAGAAGCAAGATTTTTCTAGAAACACTTCAAACGTGGGTAGATGGCTA
This sequence comes from uncultured Dehalococcoidia bacterium, assembly GCA_964343075.1. GTDB lineage: Bacteria > Chloroflexota > Dehalococcoidia > Lucifugimonadales > UBA3495 > UBA2588. The sequence goes on from CAYFGT010000003.1 coordinate 51,240, forward strand.
ACCTACATAACGTTAGCTGTTACAGCCTCCGTGATTATTGGTGACTTAATTGCTTTGATATTTACCTTCCTTACCGGAGGATTAGCTCTTCGCTTCGTATTGAAAGTCTTAGTTGTATTGATCATTACTGGCACCATATTTTTATTTTATAGGTGGCGACTAAAGCAAGGAGAAGATCGTGAAACTGTCAGTATTTGAGGTTAGCCCAAAAACCCTTGCTATAGTTGTTACAGCTGTTGTTATCGCTAGCATTGGTTATGGTGTGTTTCTGGCAGAGCCATGGCAGAGTCGTGCTATCAATACAGATATCCAGAGGATTGATGATTTGGATGAGATTGACCGAAGTATCAAGGAGTACTGGAGAGTTAAAGGTGAATTACCTGTGACATTAGATGATCTGGATAAAGGAGACTATTTTGTTTCTGAAGAGCAGAGGACTGATCCAGATGGCCTGCGGTACGGATACACCCGGCTCGAAAGTAAATCTTACGAATTATGCTCAGAATTTTATTTGGATTCTGATGAGAGTATTATGGAGGACTGGCGTGGAGACGAATGGGACCATCCACGTGGATATCATTGTTTTCAGTTTGATGATTTAGACCCATTTATCGGTAGTTCGACCATCAGATGAAGTTGGTTCTTAGAATCTCAGCACAGAATAATAAAGCCATACTGCCACTCCGGTCGTCATATCCAGACACCGCTGGTCTTAAATAGTAAGATTCTAAGTCTGGCTGGAGACCTGTATTGAAACAGGCATCAGTGACGTTACCTTCATGATCGACTCTACTTCGTAGGAAGTGCCACGCTCCTTCTATTATCGGGTCTACTGAATCGTCTAGTATGCCAAGAGCTTTACCTCTTAGTGCGGCATAACCAATTATGCATGTAGTGGTGAATTCAAGGTAAGTGTTTGGGAGATCCATGACTTGATGAAATCCTCCCGAGATATCTTGGAACTTTTTGATCTGATTGAAGAATGTAAGGAATTGATTAAGGATAACTGAGTACATGGGTCTGGTTTGCGGAACATAAGTCAAGTATTGACTCAATCCTAATATAGCAAAACCATTTCCACGACTCCAGAAATATGGAGAAGATTGAGAATGCCAGAATAATCCATTTTCTTGCTGCAAGTGGATCAATTCATAAAAAGAGTCCAATATATCTAAGTATGATACAGTGTCATGTTTTTCAAATGCTCTACCTAATATCGCTGATGAGTAAAACATGTCCTCTGTTCGCACTGTAGGGTCACAAGGTATGGGTGGACCATCGTTGATATTAAATTGATAAGTATTGGCTGCTTCGTCGAGTAGCTGATTCCATTTGTCATTGCCTAGCATGCTGCTTAAATCATAAGCCCATATAGCCGATGCTAGATTAGCGCCTGTGGGGTCAACACCGAATGGTTTTTGCTCTCCTAGAGGGCTGTTGGAAAGCATTTGGTCCAATTCTTTGGCTATATTGTTTGGTCCCTCCATCTGTTGGGCTATGTGCAAGCAAGCATAAACCCCTACTCCTTGGGTGTAATTAACCAGGGTTAAGTCGTTTCCGTAAACTTTCATTAGATCCTTTGCCAGTTCTTGCGGTGTTCTTTTTAATTTGTGTATGATATCTAACCTTGATGAAGACCGAGGGAGGTTGAGGGCTTGTTCAATATGTGAGCAGATTTCTTGGATTTGGTTTGTACAGGTAACTACTGGTACGTTTACGATAGACTTTAATGAGAAGGATTCAGTGCTACTGATCAAGATAGCGTCAGGTACGTGATTACTTATTCGTTTGTATAAATACTTTTCAATTACATTATCTTCAAAATAAAAATTGGATAAATCGGAGTTGAAATCGAAACGTAAGGTATTGTCGGGAACTATTAAAATCGTCGTAACGGACGATCCATATTTGGTTATGATTGATTCAGCAGCGGTTTGAATTTCTAGAGTGCGGCTTGACTGTGTTTCGGTTACTATGATGAGGATTGACGGTTCATTACCAGTTTCGTAAAGATCGGTACGGAACTCCCAGCCAGTTAGTGGCTCTAACGATGAAGTGCTTCCCCAATAGATAGCTTCCCATGAGTTTAAATGGATCGAGTGTAAATTGCTCATTTGGTCTCCAGTGATATGCTATTTTTGAACTATATTAATATTGACGGGTCTTTGGGCATGGACAGTGAACGTCAATGAAACTGATCCGCCACCATCCGTACTGTTGATGACCTCTATATTCTCCGGACCCTCTAAGTATTTAATGTCCCCGTCTGAAAAGGAGAAAGGTCTGTCATGCCCCGGATAAAAAGTGTTGGATGTATCGATCATTTTTTCAACACTGTTTTGGGCGTCGTTAACATCCCAAAAAACGTTGTAAGGTAACTTACGAAGGACTGTTCCGCTGTCAGGTAGTGCATCTCCTGCTATAAGGATTGATTCACCACCTAGATCGGCTAGGACACTGATATGCCCTTTGGTGTGACCTGGTGTTTCAATTACCCTAACACCTTCAACTATCTTATCCCCGTCACTTACTAATTCCAAATTCATCTTTTCTAACATGTCCGCTATGTATTTGACGGTGGCATGATCCTGTGGCTTGGGATCCCTAGCGTAGTCATATTCGATGGGATTAACAAGGATCCTAGAATTTGGGAACATATCTGTATTTTGGCAATGGTCCCAATGCAAATGTGTGAGTAGCACTATATCTATATCGTTAGGCTCAAGATCCAAATCCGCTAGTTGTTTGTGTAATAATCCTCGCCTGGACCCTGGACCTGTGTCTACCAAAATCCGAGTGCCGTCAACCGTTATAAGAGAGTTGGTTGAATATCCAAATGAACCTTGATCTGAGTTTAGAGCGAATCCATAGGTTAATACGTCTAGATTGATCATCTACTGTTACCTCCAGATTGACTATGATTGATGATTATAACATTTGCGAGGATCAGTAAATTGATAAATGATTGATAAACCAGGTAATAAAGTTAAGACATTTTGTTTTTGTTTTTTAAAACACATATGATAGAATACTTGGTTAGATGGTGAGTAAGTGGCTATATTAGGAAAGACATCACATATTGTAAACCGGATACAAAAAACCGACGGTGAGACGTTGCTGAATCCCCTTTTTAAAGGGGATTTTTTTTAGCCATGGATAATAATCGCAATAGGCACATGCTTGATCTAGACCAACTATCTAAGGTCCAAATTGAAGAACTGCTCGGTTCTGCTTTGAAATATAAAGACATCTTGCAACGCGACATGAAAAAGCAAGACGAACTCAGAGGGAAAATAGTTGTCACATTGTTTTATGAGGCCAGCACGAGGACAAGGATGTCTTTTGAAGAAGCAGGTAAGATACTAGGATCTGATGTTATCAATGTGTCGGCGAGTGGGAGCAGTGTAGAAAAAGGTGAATCTTTGGTCAATACTGCTAAAACGATAGAAGCAATGAATGTGGATGTGGTGATCATTAGGCACCCCCATTCAGGAGCACCATACATCCTTGCCGAACAGTTTGAATCTGCTTCAGTTATCAATGCGGGAGATGGAACGCACGCCCATCCAACGCAAGCATTGCTAGATTTATTCACTATCTTAGATCATGTTGATTCTATTCAAGGGCTGAAGGTCGCGATAGTAGGCGACGTGATTCATAGCCGCGTAGCTAGATCCAATATCCATGGTCTCCTCAAGTTAGGAGCAAACGTGGTTTTGTGTGGGCCGTCAACGCTTTTGCCCAAATCAACACCATGGTCAGAATATTATGAATCACAAGGCAGTCTGGATCTTGTGACCGATTTGGATGAAGCATTAAATAAGGCTGATGTAGTAATGACATTGAGATTGCAGAATGAACGCCAGTTATCGGGCTATATCCCTAGTGAACGAGAATACATTGCTAAATGGCAAATAAATTCTGAGAGTATAGGAAGGAACTGTCCAGATGCATGGATAATGCATCCTGGGCCTATGAACGAAGGCATAGAAATAAGTGAATCCGTTGCAAAAGGTCCGAAATCTCTAATCCAAGAACAGGTTGAAAATGGAGTTGCTATTAGGATGGCCGTTCTCAAATCGGTCTGTGATATAAGGAGTGGGATATGAGTACACGGAGTATTCTGCTGAAAAATGGAAGGATAATTGACCCGGTTCACAATATGGATCAAGTAGGTGATGTTTTAATCCAAGATAATTTGATTCAGTCAGTCGGTGGTACGGTTGAAATGGAAGCTACTGCTGACTTAGTCCAAATCTCTGCGGAAGGATTAATTGTTTGTCCGGGGTTTGTAGATTTACACGCCCATCTCAGAGAACCAGGACAAGAATATAAGGAAACGATCAAGACGGGTACGAAAGCAGCTGTAAAGGGAGGATTCACTTCGGTGTGTGCGATGCCAAATACCGAACCGGCTATTGATAGCCCGTCAATGATCGAATTCGTGAAAATGAAAAGTGCTTTGGACGGGGCGTGCAGAGTCTTCCCGATTGGTGCAGTCACAAAGGAACGTAAGGGCAAATCTATAGTAGATTTTCTTGAAATGCATTCTGTAGGAGCTGTGGCGTTTAGTGACGATGGAGATCCTGTTTATGATTCTGAAATAATGCGTCTTGCCCTTGAATACGTGGGGCCCATTGATGTTCCTATCATGAATCATTGCCAAGATCTGTGTGTCGCTCCCAAAGGAGTTATGGCTGAAGGAAAAGTTTCAGAATTGTTGGGACTGAAAGGGATACCAAATTCAGTAGAAGACATAATGGTGGCGCGTGATATCGCATTGTGCAAAGCTACCGGAAGTAAAGTTCATATTTCTCATGTTAGTTCAGCTGGCTCGGTTGACTTGATTAGATTAGCAAAAGAACAGGGAATCAATATCACGAGTGAAGTGTGTCCGCATCATTTGACACTCACAGACCAATCTGTCCTTACTGACGCAGGCCACTATACCGCTAGTCCCGGAAACGCGTACGATACAAATTCGAAGATGTATCCTCCTCTTAGGCCAAGATCAGATGTAGAGGCCTTGATTGAAGGTCTAAAAGAAGGTGTAATTGATTGTATAGCTACAGATCATGCTCCGCATGATGTGGTGAGTAAGAAAACCACGTTTGACAATGCCGCCTTTGGGATTAGCGTATTTGAAACTGCTATTGGTTCGTTGTTGGGCTTGGTTCACGACAATAGATTGTCTCTGCCTAAGATGGTAGAGGCTTTGACGAAGGGTCCATGTAGTGTGTTGGGGCGCTCTTTTGACCAATATAAAAGTCTACGGCAAGGAACTGTAGCTGATATTGTACTGATCAATCCAAACACCTCATGGGTGGTTGACACTGAAAAGTTTGAGTCCAAGGGCAAAAACACACCCCTCCATGGTAAGACGTTACAAGGACGGGTAGTCTTGACCATGGTTGACGGTGAAATTGTATTTAATGAGTTGGGCGCTGATGAAAGGAGAAACGGGTAATTTATGAATCGTTACTTGGTACTAGAAGATGGGTCAATGTTTTCAGGAATTGGTTTTGGAGGGCATTCAGAAACTAGTGGAGAAATGGTCTTCAATACGACTATGACGGGGTATCAAGAAGTGCTGACGGACCCATCCTATGCAGGTCAAATCGTCAATATGACTTATCCTCTCATTGGAAACTACGGAATAAATGCTTCTGATTCAGAATCATCTCGAATACAAGTATCAGGCATGGTCGTGAGGGAATTATGCGACATGCCTAGCCATTCACTCAGTGTTGAAACACTGGATAATTTTATGAGGATGCAAGACATACCTGGAATAAGGAACCTTGACACGAGATCTATAGCTAAACGCATTCGTACGAGTGGTGTAATGAGAGGGTTATTAACAGATAACTCAGACGTTGCGGCAGGGTTGCATCGTCTAAAATCAATGGAAGCTTACGGAGATACAAACTTCGTAAATGGTGTGAGTACTGACAAGGTCACTCCAATTGAAGGAGGTCACATTAATGCCGATAGCCCTAGGATTGTTATAAGTGACTGTGGTGTTAAGAACAATATTATTAGGATGTTAAATTCCCGTGGATGCGAAGTTATATCAGTCCCTGACGACACTGATTATCAAGACATTTTAAGACTCGAGCCTGATGGATTATTGGTGTCTCCTGGTCCGGGAGATCCTAAACTATTGGAATATATAGGTGATAACATCCGCCAATTACTGGATAAAATGCCGATTATGGGGATATGTTTGGGCCATCAAATCATCGCAGAAAGTTTGGGTGCAAAGACGTTTAAACTTAAATTTGGCCACCGTGGTGGAAACCATCCAGTCCAAGACCTTCGGACGAATAAAGTATATATAACTGCTCAAAATCACGGATACGCAGTAGATCCTCAATCTCTACCTGATCAATTGAAGGTTTCGCACATCAATTTGAACGATGGTACAGTCGAAGGATTAGTACATGCCCACTTACCTTTGTTTACGATTCAATACCACTCCGAAGCATCTCCGGGTCCAATGGACAACATGTATCTGTTCGATCAATTTGTGAATTCTGTTCGCTACGCAAAGGAGAATGCGTAAATGCTGTTTTCTGAGGTGTTGTTGGAACAGGGAATTGATGTCGAATTACCTTTAGAGATTGAACAAATTCTTGATATCCTTGATGAAGAGATACCAGGGATTAAAATTGAAGGTAAACAATATGCCATAGATACTGTAAATAGAGCTTCGTTCGGTAAAGAATGGGAAATAGTGGTCAAAGTCTCTGAAAGAAATCTGGCTGATATTCAGGTAGCGATGATTAATCTAACTATTCAAGAAGATGGAAATGTGCTGTTTACTGTTCCTCCGAGGATAAATGAATTGGATTTCGAACGGGATCCTAAGGGTGCTTTATATGGAAGAATGATATTTTCTTTACTGAATGTGTTTCAAACTAGAGGGTTCTTGGATCTTCCAGGGAGGTTGCCAATCGAATGAAAAAAGATATAGATGGAGTGATACATTAGTGGATGCCATGAGAGTTTTAGTTATTGGTTCTGGTCCTATAGTGATAGGTCAGGCAGCAGAGTTTGACTACGCGGGAACCCAGGCGTGCAAATCGTTAATGGAAGAAGGAATATACACGATTTTAGTCAATTCTAATCCGGCAACGATTATGACTGATGATGGGATTGCCGACAGAGTATATGTTGAACCATTAAACACGGAGGTCCTCGAAAAAATTATTGTTAGGGAAAAACCTGATGGTATCTTGCCGACTCTGGGAGGGCAAACGGGATTAAACTTAGCTGTCGAACTACATGAAAAAGGTATATTGGAAAAATATCAGGTAAAGTTACTCGGTACGTCCTTGGATACGATTAAAAAATCTGAAGATAGAGATATGTTTAGTTCGTTCCTGAAGGAAATAGGAGAACCTGAACCACCGAATACGATTGTTACTTCTATGAAAGATAGTACCAGGGCACTAAATGAAATAGGATTGCCTGTAGTAGTTAGACCTGCTTATACATTAGGGGGCACTGGCGGAGGTATTGCTTCTACTGAAGAGGAATTTTACGAAATAGTGGAGAGCGGATTAAGCGCAAGCCCAATTAGCCAGGTATTGGTAGAACGTTCGTTGGTTGGATGGAAGGAACTGGAATACGAAGTAATTAGAGATTCAAATGATAACTGTATTACTGTGTGCAATATGGAAAATCTTGATCCTATGGGAGCACACACCGGAGACAGTATTGTTGTGGCACCTAGCCAAACCTTAAATGACAAAGATTATCAAATGTTACGAAGTGCAAGTCTTAGGATCATTCGAGGCTTAGGAATCGAAGGGGGGTGTAACATACAAATGGCTCTTAGACCACACTCTCAAGTCGAGGAAGATCTTGGATACCAATGGCCTCACGATAGTGAATACTATGTGATTGAGGTGAATCCTAGGGTGAGTCGCAGTTCCGCTTTAGCCAGCAAGGCGACAGGATACCCAATAGCTCGAGTGTCTGCAAAGATAGCTATAGGCAAGACTTTGGATGAAATTAGTAATAAAGTGACTGAAAAAACAGGTGCTGCATTTGAACCCGCATTGGATTATTGTGTGGTCAAAATTCCTCGATGGCCATTCGACAAATTTCCAGCAGGAGATCGCAGGCTCACAACTCAGATGAAGGCTACGGGAGAAGTGATGGCGATAGATCGGTCTTTCGAAGGCGCTCTGCAAAAAGCTGTTCGTTCCTTAGAGATTGATGGGCGTGATCTGTTTTGGACTGATCCTGAATGGAGCAAGACGTATAACCAATCCCATAACATCAAATCTTTCCCTCTGTATCCTAATGATTTAAGGCTATGGGCACTTATGGGGTGCGTATCATATGGATATTCTACTGCAGAGATTTCAAAGGAATGTTTCGTCGATCCGTGGTTCATAGAGGCTTTGCAACGTATAGCGCGATTTCGGGAAAACATGAATGGTAGTAAATTGACAAAAAGTTTGCTTCAGAGTGCCAAGCGAATGGGGTTCAGCGATAAGCAAATTGCTGCTAGTACCGCTTCAACAGCTAAAGAAATCCGCGCATTGAGGTACAGTTATAACATACGTCCTGTTTACAAAATGGTGGATACTTGTGCTGCAGAGTTTGAGGCCGTTACACCATATTACTATAGTACCTATGGAGAGGAAAATGAGGCTGAGGCGTTGATTGGTAAGAAGGCAGTAGTAATTGGAAGCGGACCCATAAGAATAGGGCAAGGTATTGAGTTTGATTATTGTAGTGTGCACGCATCTAGATCATTAACAGAGGCAGGCATTTCCAGTATCATGGTTAATTCGAATCCCGAGACAGTTTCAACTGATTTTGATTCCAGTACAAGGTTGTATTTTGAGCCGCTTGACGATGAATCCGTAATGGACATATTGGAAAACGAAAGAACTAATGAAGGGACCCCGCCAGTCGTGGTGCAATTTGGTGGACAGACAGCTATTAACCTGTCCCAATCCTTAGATATGAATGGATACCATATATTAGGGTCTTCGGCGGAGGCGATTGATATAGCATCAGACCGAGATAAATTTGAGTTATTCCTGTCTGGACTAAACATTCCTAAGCCACCTGGTTCTGCGGTGGATTCCATAGATGCTGCTCTAGCAGTCGCAGAGAAGGTTGGATTCCCAGTAGTAGTGCGTCCGAGTTATGTGCTAGGTGGTCGGGCTATGGAAGTGGTTAACACAGTGCAAGAATTGACACAATATTTAGCCATAGCTGCAGAAGTCAGCCCAGAGAAAAAGGTGTTGATTGATAGATATGTAGAAGGCAAGGAATGTGAAGTAGATGCCATTTGTGATGGTACTCAAGTACTGATTCCAGGAGTGATGGAGCACATTGAGAGAGCAGGCGTTCATAGTGGGGACTCTATGGCAATATATCCCGGATTAAATCTGACAGAAGAAGAAGTATCAACAATTGTTGAACACACAACGAAAATTGGTTTGGAACTTCAGGTTAAGGGATTGATGAATATCCAGTTTGTGATTAGCGGAGGAGCCTCATATCGGAGCCCAGGCATTAATTTTGGACCTGTTGAGGACACCGAAGTTTCTGTAATAGAGGTTAACCCTAGGGCGAGTCGTACCATTCCATTTATATCTAAAGTGACAGGATTGCAAGCAGCAAAAATTGCTACTAAAGTTATGACAGGCTTAACGCTTGAATCTCAGGGGTACACTGGGGGTCTGTGGCCTAAATCCAAAGTTATTGGAATCAAGGCTCCAGTGTTTTCCATGTCTAAATTGGTTGGAGTGGATACGTATCTAAGTCCTGAAATGAAATCCACTGGCGAAGTGATGGGTATAGATAATAATTTTGAGGCGGCTTTACTGAAAACTCTGTTGGCGGCAAACTTGAATATACCGCATGGAGCAGGAGTTTTGTTAAGCTTGTCTGATTCAGATAAAGACCAGTCCGAAAATTTGGTTCGGACTTTGAATACTAGTGGATGCCAACTATTTGCTACAGAAGGGACAGCTGACATGATCCGATCGTTGGGAATTGAGGTAACTATGACAACCAAGAAACTGGGCGAAGGACACCCCAATGTGGTAGATGTCATAAATGAGGGTAAAGTACAGGCCGTTATAAATACTGTTTCCGAATCAAGCAGAGTAGTGCGTGATGGGTTTTATATACGTAGATCTGCGGTAGAGAAAAGAATACCCTGTTTTACCTCAATTGACACAGCTATGGCTGCAGTTGAAAGCATGTCCGAAACATATGGGCAGTACCAGGTAAAAACCACCTTGGAGTACATAGCTGCTACCAATTAAGCTTTGTGCCTACATTCTGTTTGATTGCCTGATCATAAGCTAGTTTCGCGGCTGCTACGTCTGCGACCCCAGTGCCCATCATTTTGGCTAGGATAATGTCGGATGTAGATTCTCTGCCTGGTACCGTCCCTGCGACGATGTGCCGTAGTTCCACAAGTTGACTCATTTGTAGGTCTCCCCGGTCTTGGGCTTCGCTTAGGTCTCCCGATTCGATGTTCACTTGTTCTAAAGAATCCACAACATACTTGTCGGCTCTCTTGATGACTTCGTCGTCAAGCTCTCGTGCTCTCCAACTGGTAGGTCCAGCTGCTATTACAGTAGCGCCTGCATTAAGATATTTGCCTTCCACTACGGGTTCCATTGTGGCAGCTACGCAGACTATTACATCAGAGGATGAAACAAGTTCTTCTGCAGATGAAACGGATTTAGATGGTATATTCAGTTCGGACGTAATGGTCTTTGAAAACGCCTCTCGATTACTAGGGGTTTTACTGTAAACTATTACCTCCTTTGGAGTTTGGATTAAAGATATGGCTTCTATTTGAGTAAAAGCTTGATTTCCTGATCCGATTATCCCTACGGTCGGCATCGAATTTTCACGGGATAAGTATTTGGTGGCCAGAGCAGTAGTAGCTCCAGTACGCAGCTGCCCTAATCTGTTTGCTTGAGTGTAGCACAGGAGTTCGCCTGTCGTTGTATCGTATAAGCTGACTTGGAATGAGTACTTGCCCTGGAAAACGGTGTATGTTTTAACTCCCATGACATTGTCATAGAATAGGGCTCCACCCATCACGGCAAGCATACCTTTGCTCCCGATTATTTTACGGCGACCGAGATTTGTAGAATTCCCAAGACCGAATTGTTTTTGCATTTCTTCGATGGTTGTGAGCATTCCTTGCATATCGACTAAAGTTCTTACTTCATTGTCATTTAAAATTATTGCCACTATCAGGTCTCCTGTTTCTTTTGTTGATTACCTTTGTATTGGAACATAGCCACAAAACTGCCTGCTAGCATGATCCATACTACTGTTAGTGCAGAGTTCCTGAATCCTTGTATATATGAAGCTTGCAAGTCAAGGATCGACACTGACTCTGTGACTAAAGGCACAGATAAACCGACTATGGCTGCTGCGGTTATGGTTCCGACTGTATGCCCCATTTGACGCGTTGTCTCTAACATGCCTGATGCGAAGCTGCGGTCTTGGGGCAGTGTGTTCATGACCAGTGCATTGTTAGGGGAGTTGAATAATGCAGAACCGATAGAAGCAGGGAATAACAAAACGGGCAGAATGTATATTGGAATTTGATGTGCGAACAAACCTAATAAGCCAATTCCAATAGCGATGAACAATAATGATGCGGGGCGTAGCCATTTAGGCTGATATCGGTCGTAAAGCCATCCGGCTATGATTGGCAAGAATAGACCCATTGATTGGTGTGGTAATAGAACAAGCATTGTGATGCTTGGGGTATACCCGAGGCCAACCTCAACGATGATAGGCATGAGAGTTAACACAGATAGCATAGACAAATGGAAGGTAGTATTGCTAAACAGGGCCATTGAAAAGTATGTCTCTTTAAAGTACCCAAAATTAAGGAAAGGGTTTTTTGACCCCAGTTGAGTTGCAAAGAAAATCAAAAAGAGAATTAAGAATATACCAAGCATTGCAGGATGGTATATTAATGCTGTTTCAGTTAAGAATGAGTCTGGGCCGGAATCCCAAAGGGTATGTAGGTGTATCCCCATAAGTATGAAAGCTAATAATGACAGAATCATCAAGGATGGGCCCAATATGCCCAAAGGCTGGGATGCTTGACTGTCTGCTACTTTTACAAGTTCAAATTTGAATAGTGGCCATGTCAGCCATAGTGCGAATATCCCTATGGGTACTGATGTAAGAAACACCATTCTCCAGCCATAGCCAGACGGCATGTATTCTAGTAACAAACCAAATACTACTAGGCCGATCATGGTTCCTATCCTGGCTGAAGTGACAGGTATTGCAAATGCTCTGCCACGTTCGTTGTCTATAAATCCGATTACTAGCAATGAGTTGAGATTAGCGCTAATTAGAGCTCCTCCAAAGCCCACTCCAGCGCTCCATAAGAGTAATTGCAAGTAATATTGCGAACTAGCAGCTAGGGCGCTAGAAACTGTGAGCAGTATTAGCCCTATGAAAAATACTTTTAATGTGCCGTAGCGTTGGCCTAATCTTGCCGCTAGGAACACAGTGCTTCCTAATATAAGTAACCTTATTACCACCATCCACGCCCCTTGAGTATAAGAAATATCAAAATATCGGGCAACTGAAGGCACTGCTATTGTGATCGGTAATTGGGATAACTGCATCAAAAGTTGCGCTATGGAGAGGCAAAGCAAAATTCTTCTTCGTTCAGGTGTTGACCCTAATTCTTTGAAGGCACCCACTATGTTAAGCCTATGGGCGATGGTTCTTAAAATATCCACATGTCGTTCCTATAGCGTAAATTGGCGTGGGTGTTACTTCTTGAAAAATGCGTTGTTGATTTCTCGAAAGTGATCATATTTAGGAGGCAGATTGAATCCATCAAATATAGCTTGGACAGGACATACTGTTTCGCAGTATGCGCAGTCGATGCAATTAGGACCGTCTATATAGTATTGTTCAGCTTCGTCGGTGGTGTGAATGCAGTCGACGGGGCAGACGTCTACACAACTTGCATCCTTTACTCCTATACAAGGCTCAGTTATTACAAATACCATTACAACAAATCCCGTTGACAGTGTTGATTAATTACTGTAGTATCATGTTTCTTGATAATTTCTATAATGAATTTGCATAAAACATGATAATGTTTGAATATTCTCGCTAATATGAGAATCTTTGTCAATAGAATTGGTAGTTAAATTGGTGCAAGAGAAGGGAAATAATGGAACTTAGAGAAATAATCAGTTTTTATCACGTTGCGCGACTTAAAAGTGTTTCGAAGGCAGCTAAAAGGTTAGAATTAGGCCAACCTACTGTGACGACCCATTTAAAAAAACTAGAAGAAGAATTTGAATTAGTGTTATTCGATCGAATTAAAAGGCCAATCCAATTAACTTCGGAAGGAGGGTCATTCTTGGAATTAGTGACCCCGGTTGTAGAGTCAATCGACAAATTGAAGAATTCTATGAATTATTCCGAAGGCAGAGGCTCCTTCATAGTTGGCGGATATTCTGATTTGGTATTGAATCATTTGCCGGATTCCGTTCAAGAATTTAGCAGTTTGTACCCTCATGTCCGGATTCAATTAATTCCAGGCCCTTATTTTGATTTAATGAGTCAATTAAAATCCGGAGAAATCGATATAGCACTGTGTACGTCTCCTGTTGTAGAAGATGGAGCGTTAGATTTTCAACGCTTGTTCGACTACGATATCCTGCTGTTGACCCCTCCTGGGCACCCGCTTACTTCCACTTCATCACCTGATTTAGCTGAAGTGGCCAAATATCCTTTGATTCTTAATAGCCCGCATAGTTATAATCGCCAAATATTGGATCAAGCCTTTAGGGATGAGGGACTTAGTTATGAATCGGTCCTTGAAATGGATAACACAGAATTGATCAAGAGATATGTTGAAACCGGGATTGGGGTCGCCTTATGTCCGGGGTATGCTTTACACCCAGAGGATTATGCCCATTTAGGAGTGGTTACCATGCCCCATGTAGTCCCCACAGGATCTATTGGGCTATGCACTTTGAAAGGTAAATTCTTGGGCCCTGCTGTTAGTAACTTTATGAGTATAGTGGTCAAGCACTTAGAGAATCACAAACTGCCTGCTTCTAAATTGTTATCAACCAAGTGATGCGTAATCTAATCAGAGGACTATGAATGGCTACGGGTAACATCATTGATTTGGGATTTCAACGTGCTCGTAGCTAATCGAGCTGCTTCTCGGAAATTGTCGGCGTTGTCACCGGCGTAAAGGATCCCTCTGGACGAATTTATTATGAACGGACTGGTTGATTCCACGTGAGGCAACACTGCTGCTTCTAAGTCGCCACCTTGGGCTCCCACCCCTGGGATCAAGAAAGGTACGTTTAAAGCCTTTTGTCGGATACTATTCATTTCTTCTGGGAATGTAGCACCTACTACGAAGCCAACATTACTGTGAACGTTCAGTTCAAGTCCCATTCCAACAACTTTTTCGTATAAAGTCCGATCTCCGTCTTCTATTTGGAGATCTTGCAAGTCTTTAGAACCGGGATTCGAGCCCTTTGCCCAAATGAACACCCCCTTCGAAGGGTCTTTCGTGTATGGCTCTATAGTTTCTGACCCTCCCCATGGGTTTACTGTTATTGCGTCGAAACGCCACACATCTAGCAGGGCTGTAGCATAGGCCGCAGCGGAGGGTCCTATATCTCCTCTTTTGGCGTCTCCAATGATTAAAGTGTCAGGGGCATTCTGCTTCACATGATCTATAGTGTCACGGAGGATCTTTAATCCAGGTAATCCAAGGGCTTCATAGAATGCCAAATTTGGTTTATATGCTGCTACTAGATCGTGAGTTGAATCTATGATGCTACGATTAAATTCAAGTAGATTTGGAATAGGCACTCGGCGAGGGTCTAGATCTAAACCGACACACACGTTGCTATTTTTGATTTTGATAATCTGACTAAGGATAGTGTTAAAATTTGTCATGAGAATACGGTATGAGTGTATATAAAAGTTTTGTAGAGTAAGTATACATCACATGAGCATCAATTCGACAAGAAGTAGTTTACATAAAATATTTAGAACAATGCGTGATAGGTACGATGTTAGCGCGTGGTGGAAATTGGAATCTAAGTTAGAAATTGTTTGGGGAGCTATTCTTGTGCAAAATACTTCATGGAGGAATGCAAGTTTAGCATTAGAGGGTTTAGCTGAAGCAGGAATCAAGACAATAGGGCAGATAAATGAATTACCGGCAGAAAATCTAGAGCGAGTGATAAAATCTTCAGGATTTTACAGAACTAAAGCGATCACTATAAAAGGATTCTCTAAGTTGGTAACGGATTTATATAGCGGAGATCTAGACAAATTTTTGGAAAGGCCGGTGGCACATCTTCGTGAAGAACTGTTGTCAATTAAAGGAATAGGTGAAGAAACTGCAGATGACATAATTTTGTACGCCTCTCATAAACCTGTATTTGTAATAGATAAATTTACCAGGAGAATATTGGGTCGGTATGGGATAGGATTAAATACCTCAAAATATTCTAAATGGCAGGAAATGTTCCATTCTAATTTAGACCATAATGCTTCATATTTTCAGGATTTTCACGCGTTGCTAGTCAAATTGGGACAGGATCATTGCCGCACAATACCTAAATGCGTGAGGTGTTGCCTAAAATTGGACTGCAAAACTGGGTTGAAAAACTGTATGTAAGGTGTATACTGCGCTGAATCGTAAAACTAACTTTCGATTTACATAGGAAATAGGAGTGAATAAAGAATGAGTATATCTAAACGATTCTTAGGCTTACTTGCATTGGTGATTATGGCGATTTCAATGCTTGGTTGTTTGGGAGGCAGTGAGACAGTGAAAATAGGTATGTTGAGCCCGCAAACCGGCCCAATAGCTCAATATGCACCTGGATTCGAAGATGCTGCAAAGATAGCCATTGCTGATCTAAACGCAGCTCACGAAGGTGATTTTGAGTTCGAATTAATCATGATGGATACCGGCTGCGATGGCACGCAAGCTGCTACTTCTGCTCAAACCTTGGTTGACAGTGGCGTATCAGCAATAGTTGGAGCAGCATGCTCTGGTGCTACTTTGGGAGCTATAGCTGTTGCGGCTCCTGCGGGTGTCCCCATGGTGTCCTACGCCAGCACGTCTCCGGCGGTGACTACGGCAGAAGATAATGGACATTTGTTCAGAGTTGTTCCTAGCGATGCCCAGCAAGCAGTTGCACTAACTACAGTGGCATCGGCTGCAGGGGTATCCAAGCCTGCAGTTTTGTACATGACTAACGATTACGGAGCAGGTTTAGGAGACAATTTTGCATCTAATTGGTCTGGAGAAGTTTGCACATCGGTTGGATATGATCCTGCTGAAGGACGTTACGATGCCACTACTTTAGCTCAGTCTGTTATTGATGGTGGTTGTGATTCCGTTTTGTTGATGTCCTATGCTACAGATGGTGCTGCGATTATGGAAGCATTATCGGCTCAAGGATTTGATGGATCCGTGTTTGGAGCTGATGGAGTCGCAGATGCAACGTTTACTGATTCTTTCACTGATGCTTCTGCAGTAGACGGATTGATCGCTACCCGACCACGACCGGGTGAGGATTCTAGTGCGAAAGGAGATTTTGAGGCTGCATATGCTGCTGCAGGCGGCGCAGACGGAGCTATTTACACCGGTGAGACGTATGATGCTGTGTCCATAATTGGAGCTGCTATTGCAGGGAAAGGAGATGGTAGTATTATCGACTCTTTGAAATCTGTTGGTGTGAATTATGTTGGTGCTAGCGGTACTCACACTTTTGACGCTTCTGGAGACGTGCTAGGTACAGGGTATGAAGTATGTCAATTCGCAGGAAATGATTTCTCATGTCCTAGGACTTGGACCGCTGATGAAGGTTTGTCGGGGAACTAGATTTAATCCATAAAGGTTAAATGGACTGAATCATTTTTATATGGACGGCCTGCACACTTATATAAGTTGCAGGTCGTTTTAATATGTGCCTTTGGTCCTAGAGAGGATATCTGTTGAAAAGAAAGGAAATGTAGTGCAGGACTTGCCAAAACGATTGACCCTGAATAATCCTATACTACATAAACTATTGATCTGTTTGTTGGTGATCGTTGACGCCTATCTCGGCTTGATTTACGGCGTGGGTATTATACGCTGGAGCAACTTGTTTAGGAACGATATAGCGTTGTTGCTATTGGCAGGTGAAATGTTTATAGGAGGAATGCTATTCCTCCGCTTGATTTTGTCTCAGGCACAGGGCATTATTCGGACTGTAGCCCTGGTAATGATTCCATTATTGGTAATTGTGATAGGCCTGATTATTGTAGAAGTGTTATTAACAGGTCTAGGCAGGGTCGCTACAATAAATCTTAATTTGTCAGCCATTGGTCTCAGTGGTCTCTATTGGGCAGCAGTCTATTTGACCATAGGAATAGGCCTTACATTGACATATAAAGTTCAAGGATTCGCAAATTTCGCACAGGCTGAAATGATGTTAATCGGGTCATATGTGGCACTTATAATGATGTGGTCAGATAAATTTTCGTTTTTGTCAGAGGCTCCTACAGATGGGGTTTTGAACTGGGAATTGTTGCTGTGGTCAAGCATATTTGCATTTGTAATTGCAGGTCTCGCCGGATACCTGATTGATCGACTAGTCTACAGAAAGTTACGGAATAGGAACGCTACTTTCCAAGTTATGATGATCGCTTCTTTAGGTGTTTCTATGGTTGTTAGAGCGCTGTTATTTGTTAGGTTTAGTGCGAATAACTTTCGTTTTGTACCCGATAAAGATTGGAGACTTACGACTTCGGTGATTGAAACTCCAACCCAGACACTCCAAATACATTTAGGAGATAGATTAAGTGGTGGGTTCATAGAGACTGTGCAGAATGTTGCTCCGTTTGGATTTTCTTTTTCCAAGGTTACTCTGGTTGTTGGCGTTATCGCATGCTTGGTGTTTGTTTTAGGAATACTATATAAAACTCGACTGGGAAGGCAAATGAGAGCTGTAGGAGACAATCCTGGGTTAGCTGCTTCTAGCGGGATAAATTTAGAGGGAATATACGGAAAAACATCTTTTTTGTCGGCGGGTACTGCGGGTCTGGGAGGTGCCTTTTTGGCAGCGATTCTTCCAATAAATCCGATGTTGGGCTTGGCATTACTTCTGCCGGCTTTCGCTGTCATAGTACTAGGAACGATTGGTTCCATTGCCGGCGTGATTTTCGGAGCGTTGATTGTTGGGCTTTTACGGGCGTTGTCAGAACCATTATTGATAGGAGTAGGGAATTCTTTGGATCGTCCAACAGCTAGTGGATTTGCTGAAGTTGTTCCATTTGTATTTTTAGTGGGGCTATTGTTATTAGCTCCTAGAGGAATTGGCGCTGCGTTGCAGGAATGGAACATCAAACGCATTCGTAAGAGAGTTACAGCAGGGAGAACTAAATACCTGTTCCGGCCGTCCATTCCATCGCTACGAAATAATTTAGATCGATTAGGACTGGTCCAGATTCAATATGTATTTACGTATGTATCCAAGGTGCGGACTGTGATCTGGTTCCTTCTAGATAGAATCACATATAGCCTATCCTGGATTCCAACAGGGGTTGGATTTAGTTTGCAATTTGCTCGGACTGGTATCCAGGCTGGAATTAGATTTGTTTTCAGGATCAGCCGCTTTAAATGGAATATAGATCCCGAAACTCAGAAAGGTTCATGGATACTTTTTATTGTTTTAATGGTCATTTTGATATGTATCGTATGGTTGCTTCCTAGTGTTACTGCTTTGACCAAAACTATGCAGATCGCTCGCATAGCTACTTTGCTGGGTATTTTTGGTTTGGCTTCATTTGCCTTGAATCTGCATACTGGGATTACGGGCATGACCAATTTTGGCGTGATATTTTTTATTGGGATTGGTGCTGTTACGGTTGGAATCCTATGTGCTCCTATAGCTACAAATGGATACGGATGGTCTCCTTTGGCTGCGACATTGGTTGCTGTTACCGTTTCTGCTATAGCAGGATGGTTGCTTGCTTACCCTACCGCACGTTTAAGGATGGATTATTTTGCGATCGTTACTATTTCGCTCGGTGAAATGCTTCGAATATCATTGCAGGCAGAGCCGTTACTTAGGGCAGGCACTGTGACTTCTGCAATTGGCATTTCACAATATAGTATGCCGCTGGAAAAATGGTGGTCTTCAGGCCCTTCGAGTTATGTTGGTAACCTATTAGGTTTACCTGTTCCCGCTCCTTACGTAGTGTTACTGGCAGGGATAGCGATAACGTCCCTTGTAGGGGTGTGGCTCCTATTAGACACAGTGCTATCTTCTCCGTGGGGACGAATTTTGAGATCCATCAGAGAAGACGAAGTTGTTAGTCAACATCATGGCCATAATATCCTAATTCAGAAAGCTGCTAGTTTGGCTTTGGGGGCAGCAATAGCCGCGCTAGCAGGTGCCTTGTGGGCTTGGCTTAACACTAACATATGGCCTGATTTCATGAACCCTGTACGGACTACATTTTTGATCTGGGCTGCATACATTGTGGGTGGTAGGGGGAACAATAAAGGGATGATTGTTGGTGCGTTTGTGATAGTGATAGTCGAATTTTTGTTTAATATTCTGGTGGCTTCAAGAGGAGCTACTAGCATGCCATTGCACGGTGTTACAAATTATGCTGATTCTATTTTTTCATGGCTTATGGTTAATGTTGGGGGATTGATATGGTCCAGTAAATCTTTAACCGAAATATTCCCTAGAGGAGAGATTTTATTATCTCTGCCGCATGTGAAATTGGCTTTGGTAGGATTAGTGATAATCATAGCTTTGATTGCTGCATCGAAGGGGCTATTGCCTGAAGTACCAAGTCGCCCAAATCGTATCAAAAAGACTGAGAAATGAAACCTATGAGAGTGAACGCATTAAAAGTTACTAATTTAGTAAAAGACTTTGGAGGATTGACCGCAGTCGATAACATATCTTTTGAAGTGCCTTTAGGGTCTATGGTAGGACTAATAGGTCCTAACGGGTGCGGGAAATCTACCACCTTCAACTGCATTTCTGGGATGTTGAACGTTACTTCAGGTGAAATAGAGGTTTTAGGGCACACGACCACAGGTAAACGACCTGACGAAATTCAGAAACTAGGGCTCACTAGAACTTTCCAACACACCAGGCTTTGGAGAGATATGACAGTGATTGAGAATTTGTTGGTGCCTGCGAGAAATCAATTTCACCCTAATGTTTTGTGGTCTTTACTCAAACCTAAATCCAGACCGGCCGAAAGTCGAAGAGTGAAACAAGCATACGATATATTAGACTTACTTGAAGTTGGGCATATCGCGCATAATTTAGCTAGCGAATTGTCTGGAGGCCAAAGTAAATTAGTTGATATAGGTAGAGCTTTGATGAGTGAACCAAAATTTTTGCTGCTGGACGAGCCTGTTGCTGGAGTAGCTGGACCTTTGGCGGAAAAAATTTTCAATAACTTGAAGAGTTTGAGTAGGGATAAAGGCATCGGGATGTTAATCATAGAGCATAATATGGAATTTATATTGCGGAGAGGCGTGGATCATATAATAGTTATGGACAATGGTGCCGTATTAGCTGAAGGGACCCCTGATCAAATCCGAGAAAGAGACGATGTTGTGGAAGCTTATTTGGGTACGGGAGCGAGAACTTAGTATGGATTACGTTTTACAAACGTCGGAGGTAGAGGGCGGATACGATAGAGTGAAAGTATTGAATGGAATCGATCTCTATGTAAGTAAAGGTGAATTTGTAACGATTATAGGTCCTAATGGATGCGGGAAATCTACGTTTCTCAAAGTTTTATTTGGACTGGCGACACATTACTCTGGAGAAATTACATACGAAGGACAAAACGTTTCAGGATGGCGCACCGATGAATTGGTGAACTTAGGAATATCATATGTACCTCAAGTAGAGAATGTATTTCCATCGTTATCAGTAGCAGAAAACTTGCAGATGGGTGGAATCAATCTGAATGCTGCTAAAACAAGAAATGGGATAGATAGAGCCATTGCAATGTTTCCAGAATTGGGTTCAAGGATGAACGATGTTGCTGCCTCTCTGTCCGGAGGGGAGAGGCAAATGCTTGCTATCTCTAGGGCGTTAATGTCGGAACCGTCATTTATCATGCTGGACGAACCTACTGCAGCTTTATCTCCAAGGTACCAACAGCAAATTATCAAAAATATCAATGAGCTCCGTTCTCAAGGGATTTCTATTTTGTTAGTAGAACAGAATGCTCGTTTATCTTTGGAACAATCCGATAGAGGTTACGTATTTGCAGGCGGCAGAGTTGTATATACCGGTGGTGCTCGTTCGATTCTTGAGAACCCAGACCTAGGGAATTACTTTCTAGGGGTTCAAGACTAGAGAGTAAAATGCTATTATCACAGAGAGAAAATGTAGGAGCAATGATATGCAAGTGGTAAGAATTTATTCCGGCGAAGACGGAGAGTCTCATTTTGAGGAAATCGATTTGCCGTATGAGGCAATTTCAGGTGCAGAAAGGACGGCACTCCAATCTGCTTCTAGTATCCATTTTAGAAGATATCAGCCAGGGAATTTCCTGGATTTCCATGTAGCGCCTAGAAGGCAATATGTGATTACTTTAGCAGGGCAGGCCGAGATTGGTTTAGGTGATGGTACTAAGAGAATTTTTAATGCTGGAGACGTTTTGCTTGCTGACGATTTGACAGGACGAGGTCATACTACTGCCGCAGTTGGAGATACTCCACGGGTGTCTATAGCAATTCCTTTAGAGGACTAGAATGCCTTCCATAAAAATCGACGAACATCTTGAAATGTTCTATGAAGATCAGGACTTTAGTAGCCCTTGGGAAGAGTCTGAAATTATATTAATGCATCACGGAAATGCAAAAAACAGCCAATTTTGGTTCGGATGGTTGCCAACTCTAACTAATAGGTACCGAGTGATTAGGGTGGACGGTCGAGGGTTCGGACAAAGCTCAATACCTCCTAAAGGATACAAATGGTCTCTGGAACAGTTTGCTACCGATTCTAAGAAACTTCTCGATCAATTGGGAATTGCTCAAGTGCACTTCATAGGCGAAACAATTGGCGGGAGTATAGGAATGGTGTTCGCTGAGCAATTCCCACACATGGTCAAATCTTTGACGGTGTGTACTTCCCCTTATAATTTTGCCGCTGTTGACACTTATAAAACCTATAAAGACCTGGTGGAGACAGAAGGAGTGAGAGCTTGGGTGGAACAGACTTCTTCACAACGACTGCCTGGCAAGAGCGAAGACCATAATCGATGGTATATTGATCAAATGGCTAATACTTCTAAACAGGTAGTAGTGGAAACGCTAGAATATCTCTCTACTGTTGACTTAACAGACCGTTTGCATAAAATCGAATGCCCGACCTTAGTGTTGGTAGGAGCTGAAAGTGCAATGAATACAGGTGGCCGAGTTGATAGTTTATCTCAACTGATTCCAAATTGTCAGATATCGAAAGTGCAGGGAGCGAATGGTTATGTTCAACATTCCGAACCTGAACAATGTGCCAAGGAATGGATGAGGTTTGTACAAAGTCTAAAAGGATAAAAACTCATCGAATAATAAATGACTAGATACAAGGATTTACTTGGTTCGATTCTTGTCGACCGATGGAATACTCGAGTTATACTAACGGTAATTGCCCTTTTAACATTTGTCTTTGGAGTATGCTGGTGGCTTATGGAAGATGGAGATTTATCTTCATGGGATCCACCTGGGCCTGACGTTGAACTTCAGTACCAAATAGACAATACTTTCCCCCAAAGAAATCACGTTGTAGCGTTTATATTAGAAAGTCGGACAGGTGATATTTTCGAACCATCTGTTCTTAGAAGTTTGTATGATAATGAACTTGCCTTAAGAAAAGCATATGGTGGATATTTAATTGATCAGTATGATGTTGTGAATGATCGACAAATATTAGGTATTTTTACTATTGCAGACGCGGTGCAAAAAACACTCCGGGCTTCTGGTAGAGCGATAGATATATATAACGCAACCGAAAAAGATATAAACGATGCCATATCCGAAATTTTGTCGAATGATATCGGAGGTGAGTTAATAACCTCAATGGCTTCGGACCTGAGAGTTGTTGAAGAATTGTCTGGAGAATCCCGTTGGGTAGCGTCGGCTATGACGATATTTGTCAGCTTAGACAATGAGAAATTGGGGGGAGGCCGTTCTACATTCAGCCTTACTTCAGATCCTAGAATCTTGCAGAAAGAATCTATTAATCGCGATATTCAGACTATCTTGAGAGGAAACCAAGATCACTACGACTTATGGGGCCTTGCTATTGACACTAATCTGGAGGCAATGGACGAAGGACAAAAATCTATTCCGTACGTTTTTATTGCAATCATATTGGTGACTGCTGTAGCCGCTCTGTCATTGCGTTCATGGATTGCATTTTTTGTGATAGGGTTGGGATTGTTTACGCTACTTGTTTGGCTGGAAGGTATTTCACACATACTTGCTCTGAAGCAATCAGTCACAACAGACTTGATTGTTCCCATTGCAATGGTGTCTTTAGGAGTAGATTTTTTCATTCACTCGGTGAGTAGATATCAAGAAAGTCGTGCGGAGGGCCTAGGTTCACGAATAGCATTGGCTTCCGCGATTGTTGGTATATCTGGTGCATTAACACTCGCCATGCTGTCTGACGGAATAGCTTTTTTGGCTAATCTGACCTCTAATATCGATGCTATAGTCGGATTTGGTTTGTCCGCAGGGATAGCAGTGATTGCATCTTATTTGATTATGGGATGGGTAATGCCTGTAGTATTACTGGAAATAGAAGAAATTATGCCGGGACGAGAACTTAACAAACGTCCCATTAAACATATATACCGTGAATCTTTTTTATCTATTATCACCCGAATAGAAGACTTCAGTCTAAACTTTGCTATGCTTCTGTCTAAGAAACCATTCACCGTTGTTGTGGTATGCGGAGGTTTAACTAGCGCATGTTTCTTGGTTTCATTAAATATTCAACCTGAATTTGATATTAAGGATTTTTTTTCTTACGAGAGTGATTTGGTCCAAGGCCTCGATAAATTGGATTACCACATGGATGGTGAACTTTTAGGAGAGCCGATATTCTTGCTGGTAAAAATTGACGCTAGATCTTCTGAATGGCTGGGTGAGTTAAAAGCATTAAATCAAAATCTGTCAAAATCGGAGTTTCTAACTAAAGATCCCGACGGAGATTTATTCCTATACCTGCCTTCGCTGGATTCGATAATGGATAGGTTTGCAGAAACGAGGTACGCTATTCGTGATTTTGGTTACCGGACTGATGAACAACTCTCCGGTGCGAATATTTTGGAACAAGGAATCTTCTCATTAGGAAAGTCAAAAGAATTATTAATGTATTTATATGAAAACGGAGTTCAGACACGAACCGAGGTATATTATTTTGAGCCGAGTCAAATCCAAGAGATGTTGCAGCAATCTGAAGTTAATAAAAATGAGTTTCTTGTTTTGATTAGTGTTGGTGCGTTAGGCACTAGGGAGCAAAGTCAAGTGCCAGAAATAAGAACTGACATTGAAGAAATTATTCAGCAATCCGACAATGAGTTAGGCTTGCAGGTGATAGGAGTAACTGGCTCACCGTTCATTCGTAACGCTACGTTGGCACATACGACTGGCTTAATGAAAATATCTGTTCCTGTTGCAATAATGGCTTGTTTTTTGATGTTAGTGTTATGGATGCGTTCTATTCTGTTCGCTGTTGCTACAGTGATACCAGTAGGGTGTGCTGTGTTCTGGATATTGGCATTTATGGTTGTGGCCGGCCTTAATGTTAATTTTGTTACCGCGACTATTGCTTCGGTCACCATAGGGGTAGGGATTGATTTCTCTATTCATATCACGCAGAGATTTAGGCAAGAATTGAGAAAAGAGAAGCCATTAGATATGGCGTTGGAACATACTATCAGAGGAACAGGAAAAGCATTGTTTGGGTCCGCTTTGTCAAGCATGATCGGATTCAGTGTGTTATTGCTGGCCCCTATGCCAATTATTGCTACTTATGGACTTTTGACGTCCATTATGATCCTGATAGCGATGGCTGGGGCGTTATTGATGCTCCCTAGTATTCTGTTAATCATCAGTCTGAAAACGAATAGGTCGGAGTGATATAATGCAATGAACCTTCAGGAGGATGGTCATAATGATTAAAAGATTTTCTGTATTTTACGTAGGGCAAATAGATTTGGATAATGTTGGTCATGGGGGTACCGCTCCTGATGACCGGAGATATTCTAACGAAGAACTAGTCACAGCTTATTCGAATGCAGAGGAATTGGCCAAACATCTGGACAAGCTAGGGTACTACGCAATGTGGGGAGCTGAGCATCATTTCCAGAGAGAAGGGTACGAATGCTTTCCTAATTTGATTTTGTTAGGAGTCCACCTCGCGGGAATAACCAAAACGCTGAAGTTCGGTAATTCGTTTAACATCGTTCCTATGTGGCATCCATTGAGGCTGGCAGAGGACTTTGCTATGGCAGACGTGATGACCAAGGGAAGAATGATATTTGGAGTTGGTAGAGGGTATCAAAGCAGAGAAGTAGAAACGTTTGGCGCACCTTTGTTGGATCGAGATAAAAATAGAGAGTTATTTGAAGAACAAATAGAAGTCATCCTTAAGGCGTTTAATGAAGATTCGTTTAGTCACAAAGGTAAACACTATACTATACCCGCTGATGTTGAATTCAGGGGATATGACTTGGAAGATATTACAATGGTTCCCAGACCTATTAATCTTCCTGTTGAAATGTGGCAACCTGTCTCTAGTGGCAATTCGATCAAATTTGCTGCTCAAAAGGGGATCAAGATTGTTGTCGCGTTGACAGGAGAAGCGATAGTAGATCAATTTATGAGTGAATACAAAGCCGCGGCTACAGAACAAGGTAAAAACTTAGAATTAGGGCAAGACACCTGTTTGGGTTTTGGGTTTTGTATCGGAGATAGCCGAGAAGACGCGATTGAAAAAGTGCGGCCGTACCATGATGAAAGGTACAAATGGTTCGCGCCTTTTGGTTTTGTTAGGTACACCGATGAAAAAGGAAGAATGTGGGGAACTCCAGGAGCGCCTACCAGGATGCCTCGTGTTGAAGATGGTGTAGACCAGAAAGCTTGGTTGTGTGGGACATCTGATCAAATTGTGGAGACTCTGAAATATTTCGAAAGTAAGTACCCAGGACTGGAAGATATTGTTCTCCAATGGCCAGAAGGTATGCCTTGGCCAGAGTTTCAGGAACAGTTGACCATATTTGCCAAAGAGGTTATGCCTAATTTCCAGGCTGCCACTGCGGATGTTGTAGTGGCTGACGATTAAGTTGATGGAAAAATGGATGTTGATGCAGGGTCTAGCATGAGGCAGGGTTCACCCCATTGTGTGCTGTCGTTTAGGTCCCAAGTTGATGGAGTGTCGGAGGTCTGGATTCTTATCCCTGCTGACCCTCCGTAGATTAGGAGGATAACCCCATCACCCGAGTCTTCTGCCTTTGCTGCGTATGCTGAGCAGGCACCATCATCTTCAGACCAACCAGATACTAGATAATCAACTTTGTCATCAGTAAGGTAATCTGAAGAAAAACCAGAAATTTCTACCGGTGGTTGTAGCAAATTATACATCCGATGTAGATCCATGGGGCTATTCTGCCCTTCATTAACTTCTAATTCAATCAATGTCATGAATACATTATAATGGACATACGAGTTGCTATACTAGGACATAATTGAACATAAGTGATTACATTTTAATATTGATTCAATGGACTCACCATCTCGGAGCAGTGTGTTGGGTAGGGGGATGCGTTTTTTACTACCTCGTGCTGAAACCTGTATATCAAGAAACACAGACTGTTTCCTTGGACAGGCAGCGAATTGCCTATCAATTTAGGTATGTAGTTAAAGGGGCCATATGGGTATTAATTTCTACAGGAATTGTTCTAGGTATTTCTGAACTAGTAACTCAAAGTGTGAGTAACACTTACATAGTGGTATTGGGAGTTAAAGTCGGTTTTGCCGCCTCTATGTTCTTATTGTATGTTTTTAATAAAGAATCTCAGGCAGCTGTTGTTAGGGTGCTTAACATTCCGGTTTATCGGACAGACTTGATTCTGATATTAGGTATATTGGTGATTGGGCTTTCAGATATATTGAGCGCTCTGGGAGCTCTCTAAAGAAAGGAGGGAATTAGTGAATAAAGGAATAATGGACCTGCTTGCATGCCCTATTTGTAACGGGGCATTGGTGATAGAAGAGGAAGTTTTGGTTGACGATAAGGTAACGTCTGGGAGTCTTGTATGTATAGAGTGTAAAGAAAGGTATCCCATCGAAGACGGGATACCTAACCTTCTGCCTCCTAATTTGCGGTAGCCTATCCTACCGTTAACGTTCGGATGATTATCGGTGCGAGTTCTTCAGCTCGCTCCCTTAGGGTAACACGGTCCAGATTACCTATGGGATGCTTAGTAAATATTGTTGGATAGTTTTCTGCTCCCCATAATTTGGCCATAGCCCCTGCAGTTTCAATAAATCTATCTGTGCAAATTGTAGCTGAGGGGATGCCTTGCTTCTCAGAATGTATTCCGTCGTGCACACTGCACGCGCTGCATGAGCCTCAATCGCCGATGGCTATGATGATCGCGTCGGAATTATTTGCTAAGGATTCTAGCTCTTTTGGATCTGCTGGTTTTGAGGCGCTTGGTTTTTTGAGCCATGAAATACTCTTAACTTCATATTTTTCAGTTAGCACATTTGCAATTTCTTCTAGCAACACATCTGCATTGCGTTTACTATCGTCTATGAGTCCGATTGCTGCACCTGCTACAGTTTCTATTCTCGGAGCTCCTTGGAACTCAGGTACGATGGCCTCGGTGCTAGGATCTACTAAAGTGTAGGTTTGTTTAATGTTTACCATAGTTCTCCTCTTAAATATTAAATGATTTGGTAGTGGACGTTGAAGATACCTTGGGTCCCCAGCTGGGGATAACTGACGACATGTCTGCCTCTTCTCCGCCAGCGAATACGACCATTATATCTTCAGGGTGTTCGATTAAATTTATATAATCTGTGTGATCTGGAGGATTTACTTCACCCGGGAGTACTAATGCCGTTTTAAGTTCTGCTCTAGACTTTTTGATATTTTGGTGTAAATAAGCTTGAATGTCTGCCTTTGTCCAATCTTTCCACAAGGAGCTATGGCCAGCGATTGTGACCACGATTTCTCCTTGCCTGATGCCAGTTTCAGATTTCCCTACAGATCCTGAGGTAGACAAAGAAGTACCTAACGAAGACGCAACATCCGCTATACAGTACAAGATCGCTTCTGGTTTGCCGACAGACCTAATTTGCCTTGGGGCTTCACCAGCAAAAGCGGTAACGGTATTGGAATCTGATGAGAACCCTTTTTGCACACTGAGAGGTTCCCAATGGGTTTCAGTTTGGGCTTCTGCTATACAATAAGAATATTTGCCAGGGTGGCCAATCACTGATCGATCGAATAGTCCAGGAATCGCAGCACAAGCGTTCATCAAGATTAGGCGTACACTTCTGCCTATAGTTGCATTAGCACGATTCCCCGGGCCGAAAAGATTATTCCTGGCGTTTATTCCTAATTGAGAAACGACAGGACCATTGAATATCAATAGAATACCTGCTCCTCCTAGGCTAGATGACGGTCCTATGAGGTTGAATTTAGGGTCCAATATCGCTTCGGTCGCAGCCAGAACGGCTGGGAAATATTCTGGTAGACATCCAGCCATAACAGCGTTCGATGCTACCTTATCTAGGGTGATAGAGCGCCGACGTTCCGGGATCTCTCCTACAATATGTGACGCAGGGAGATTAACTACTCGTAGAAACTCATCAACCCTTGCATCTGTTGGCGGGACGACGGGAAGCCCGTCCGTCCAGCCTAGCTCATAGATGCGCTCTATTGCACTCAGAGGGTCATCGAACTCCACTTGTACCGTCTTGGTTTCTGCTTGATTCGAATCCATTATTTGACCCTAGCGTATTTGGACAGGCTTCTCATTTCACGAGGTTCATCGAGGTGTGAGCCTCTTATAGTGTACGAGACTTCTGCAACATAGATCGCTCCAGTTGAATCTACGGCTATACCGTGAGGTGCAATGAATTGTCCAGGGCCTTCTCCTTCTTCTTTGTCACCAAATACACATACTCTATTCCCGTCTAGGTCATATATGGAAACACGGTGACCCAATCCTGGTGCGTCATCGACACCCCCCATTCCGTTTAGTTCACCTATATAAATATGGTCTCCCCATAACACCATACAGTCTGGTCTATGAATATTATTCCACATTGTTATGAAGTTGCCATCCACATCGAAAATTTGGATTCGGTGGCATTCTCTGTCTACTACATAGACACGTTCGTTGTCATCAATTGCAATGTTGTGAGGTCGGATGAATTGACCTGCGTCTATTCCGGGTTCTCCCCATGAAAATTTGTATTGTCCGTCAGCGGTGTATACATGGATTCGGGAATTACCATAACCGTCCGATATGTAGATATCCCCGTTGCTTGGCCGTATCGCTGCAGATGTCGGCCGGTTAAATGGCTGACCACTCCAGCGAGGCGCTGGATGATTCCGTTCTCCTATTTCCATTAATTTTTCACCAGATGTGGAGAATTTTTGGATAGTATGGATCCCGTCGTCTGCTGCTAATAGAGAGTCGTCGTGGGCGATGTATAAACCGTGAGTCCTGTTTTCACTGAATTGGCCGTCCCCGATGGATCTTAGGTAATTCCCATCTTGGTCAAACACCATGATAGGCTCTGGGCCTCTGGTTAGCACAAAAACCTGATCGTTTGAATCGCAGACTACCCCAGGGCATTCCAATAATCTTTTGCCTTCTGGTAGTTTCACCCAGTCTTCAACGAATGTGTACTTAAAGTCTCCTTGTCCATATATTTCACTCATAATTCTCCTCCATTTTTGGTTTTTTGGGTTAATAGTTTAATAAAGAGCTTCCTTCTCCTTTAATGTACTCTGCAGTCCGTAAAGCGATTGCATGGATAGTAGGAGTTGGGTTTATACAAGCGCTTGTTGTAAAAACACTCCCATCGACGATGAATAAATTTGGTACGTCATGAGTCCTACACCATCTGTCGACTACTGAAGTATCAGGGTCATTGCCCATTTTAGCAGTTCCTAAGAGATGCCATCCAGTATTTCTCCTTTGAGGTGAGGCCAAGATATCATGAGCACCTGCGGATTTCATTATGTCCTTTGCCCTGTCTACCCCGTGGGCTAACATGTTTTTTGTATTTTCACTAATTGTGTAGTCTATTTTGGGGGCTGGAATTCCATCTGAGTCGGTTAATACAGGGTCTAATGTAACTTGATTGTGTTCCTCAGGTAGATCTTCTGTCATGATCGTGATAGTAGCACTGTGTTGGAATCTCTCGGCAAATTGAGCGTGGTGTCGATGCCCCCATGCTACAGGCAATCCCACTAGGCCTCCTAGTGCTACTCCTAATGGTGTCGTTGACTGGCTAGTAATTTGTAAATCATATCCCCTCACAAAGCCCCTAGAGATATCAGTTTCGTAGAACTCTTGACATAACATGGCACTCCCTCTGGGGCCTACCGGATTACCGAAGTCTTCCTCAAAGATGCCAATAACTCCTCCACAAGGGTGATGCATCAGATTTTTCCCTACGAGACCAGTGGAATTTGCCAATCCTGTTGGGAATTTTCCACTTTTAGAATTCAAGAGGAGCCTTGCTGTGCCTACTCCGTTGCAAGCCATGATTACGATTTTGGCTGTGATTTGTTGGAGGTCTCCTCTGCGGTTATAAAACAAAGCCCCAGTGGCTACTCCGTCTCTGTTTGTTAAAATCTCTCTAACACGGGCATTAGTTTTTAAGATAGCACCTGCAGATATAGCCTTGGGCCAGTAAATTATATCGCTACTTGAAAAAGATCTTAGGAAGGCACCTCGATCTGGTTCTCTGCCGTCATAATAGACCGATGAGTTAGCGTTGTCGGAATGCCACCAGTGCCATCCAAGTTTATTGAGTCCTTTAGCTATAGCTTCCCCTGCTGGATTTATAGGTAAAGGAGGTGTCGGGCGAGAGAGCTTAGGAGGGTACGCAGGGTCTCCGTTTAACCCTGACACACCATGCATTTGATCGTTAATGTCATAGTAGGGCTCTATCTCTTGATAGCTGATTGGCCAATCTTCGGCTACCCCATCTACTGATTGGACACGGAAGTCTGACGGGTGGAACCTTGGTATATGCGATCCGTAATGAAGAGTACTTCCACCTACACCGTTGTACATTAGAGGAGCAATAGGTGAGTTTTTATCATTGACTGGATAATCTTCAGGCAATTGACGAATATTCGGGTCTGGATGGAAAGCAGTTTGCCAATATATAGCTGATTCAGCGTCTGTAGACGGGAAGGCGTCAAAAGGAAGCCAGTCTCCTTGTTCGAGGCAAGTAACTTGGATTCCAGATTTTGCCAAAGACCACGTTACGGCAGCTCCAGAGGCTCCTCCACCGATCACTAATACTTCTGTGTCAAACTTCATATCAGGCATGGATGCATCTCCGCACTACAAGTTTGCGTTCTCGAATACTGCTGATACTCCTTGTCCTCCGCCAACACACATGGTTTCTAATCCGTATCGGTGCCCTTCTCTTTTCATTTCATGGAGCAAGGTTGTTAAGATGCGGGCTCCTGTGGCCGCGATTGGATGTCCCAGAGAGATTCCTGATCCGTTCACGTTAAGGATGTCTTCAGTTGGTAATTTCCATTCCCTCAGTACGGCGAGAACCTGGGCTGCAAATGCTTCATTTAATTCGATAATATCCATATCTTTTAGTGTCAAACCTAATTTTGCCATTACTTTATTTGTTGCTGGCACAGGGCCTATTCCCATAGTTGCTGGGTGGCACCCAGTTACTGCCCATCCTCTAAGGTAAGCCATGGGCTCAAGCCCTAGTTCTTCTAATTTATCCTCAGCTACCACGAGGCACATCGATGCAGCGTCGTTTTGGCTGCTCGCATTTCCTGCTGTTACTGTCCCGTCTTTGATGACAGGTCTTAATTTTCCGAGTACTTCCATGCTAGTTGATGATCTAGGACCTTCGTCTTTGTCAAAAATGATGGGGTCTCCTCTGCGTTGAGGAATTTCTACAGGAACAATTTCTTCTTGAAATTTTCCAGACTCTGATGCGTGAACTGCTCTCTGGTGGCTTCTCAGTGCGTATTCATCCTGTTCTTCCCTAGCGATTTCGTATTGTTCCGCTAAGTTTTCCGCAGTCCCCACCATTCCAGCTATGTACCCAAATCGTTCTTCTGGGGCTATAGTTACTCTTGCTCTTTCTAACCTGTCATGGAATTCCACTGTCCCGAAGCGCGCACCCCATCTGGATTCGTTGGTGTAAAATTCAGCATTGCTCATGCTTTCTACCCCTCCAGCGACTACAACGTCCGCGTTTTCCGTTTGTATAAGCATCGATGCATTCAGAATTGCTTGGAGTCCCGATGAACACCGTCTGTCTAATTGATAGCCAGGAACTTCTATAGGCAGATCTGCCTTGAGTCCGGTTAAACGGCCTATAGCGGGATTTTCACCACTCGGGTAACCATGGCCAAGGATGACGTCATCTATTCTTTCTACATCCAGATTAGTATTTGAAATAATTTGTTTCAGCACTATGGCGCCTAAGTCGGCAGCTGAAACTGGTTTTAACGTCCCTCCGAAGCCCCCTACAGCGGTTCTCAAAGGTGAAACTATTGCTACTCCTCGCATTCTGAACTCCTCATCAATTGAATATGAGCAATTTTACAAGTATTTTAAATGGTTGTCGAATACAAACATGCTTGCCGATGCTTTTAAAAAAATAAAAAAAATGTATAATAAATAACATCGGTTAAGGGGGTGTAGCTCAGCTGGGAGAGCGCCTGCTTTGCAAGCAGGAAGTCAGGGGTTCGAGTCCCCTCTCCTCCACCGACTTTCTTCTTGATAAGTTTGAATAAGTCTGGCGGTGTCATGCCCGATATAACGATTAGCGACAAAGTTCACACTAAACTGCAAGACATGGCTTTTTTGAAAGAACTTACTGTAGACGAGGTTCTATCAGAAATATTAGGGCTATCAGCACTGTCTAGGTCTAGAATCAGTCCAAATATCATCGGACCTGCAGATTTGTATCAAACCTTAGTTATGCTTATAGGAGTCGCTTACGGTTTAGGAAACGCGGAATTGAACGGGCTTACTAACGCGGATACTAAACAAATTACGATATCAAGAAGATTTATTCAGGACCAAATGTTCGAAATACTTGGCTCGTCTTATTTTGTGCATCATAAGGATGAACTTCATAGTGTCTCGCAAGGGCAACCACGTTGGAAGAACAGGGTAGGAAATGCCTTAGCTATGCTTACAAAAAAAGGGTTTCTTGAGCATTCAAAAAGCGGAACAGGAAAGTTAATCCCTGGGAGTTTCGTAGTCACGAAAAAAGGATATGTCTATCTTATGACCAACCTGCTGGATAAAAGCCATGAATCCTACAGAGATATCAGTGTAAAATACCCACGGGTTTACAGTGGCATCATTTCATTGATCGATAAAGTTAGACCATAGGGGTTACTGAAGGTGCTTTAGCACAGTTGGGTCCAAATTGCGATAGTTGCTCGCTGCTGGGAACGTGCCTTGTTCCACTTCAGTCTTGTAGTCAGTAAAAGCTTTTAACTCTAAGGCACCACAATTTGTATATTTTTTTGCGTGCCTTGGGGTGTAGTCTACGGATAATCCCAGAATGTCATGAGAAACTTGAACTTGGCCGTCGCAATTTGGGCCTGCTCCAATTCCAATCGTGGGGATGGTTAGTAGGTCGGTGATTATTTGGGACAGTTGCGCAGGGACCAGTTCTAAAACCACTGCGAATGCTCCTGCTGCTTCGACTGCTTTGGCATCTTCTATTAGAACCTTGGCGCTTTTCTCGGTGTTACCTTGAAGTTTAAATCCTCCAAGTGCATGAACCGATTGGGGAGTTAATCCTATATGACTCATGACTGGTATGCCTGCATCTACCAGAGAAGTGATTGTGTTGCATATTGCTCGACCGCCTTCTAGTTTCACGGCTCCGGCGCCTCCTTGCTGGATTAACAGTGCAGCATTTCGCATGGTGTTTTGGGGAGATTCATGATAGGACATGAAAGGCATGTCTGATACGACCATGGCGGATGAACTGCCTCGCACAACCGGTTTAGTGTGATGAACCATATCTTGGATTGTGACTTCAACTGTGGATTCATACCCTAATACAACCATGCCAAGGCTGTCACCCACTAGAAGAATTGGTATTTCTGCCTGATCGGCTAATTTGGCTGTGGGGTAGTCATAGGCCGTAACCATGGAGAATGGTGTTGGTAAGGACTTGAAAGTCATCACGTCTGTTGTTGATATCCTGCTCATATTACATAATCTCCTTATCGGGCAGAGGTGTTGGGTCTGTCATTTTGTTCATTATTGAAGAGGCTTGTTGTGTTACGGTTGTATAAAGTTCTAAGGCCTGCGGGAAATGTTCTCTGAGCCAATCTATATGACTGAGTACAGTGTCTTTATCATGACGGACTACCGGTCCTGTTAAAGAGCTAGAACCATAGGTGAAATAGTTATCTATAGTGGTCTCCACAATAGTTTTGAGAGCACTAGATGATTGGATATGGTCAAGTCCGGCTGTGGTCATTAATTGTTTGGACAGTTCTAGTAAGGTAGTTACATGTCCGCAGGCCATTATCGCACCTATGTGATACGGAATTTTAGAGTGTTTGTCCAAGTTAACCCAAAACCCGTCCAATGTACTAGCAACTTGGGATAATACGGCCTGCACCACCGACGACTCTGTAGTAATGGAAAACGTTACATCAGTGAAAAGGCCCAGATGGTCGTTTGGATGTTTAACTAGGTTTATAGTTTGAAGGGGATGGAACACTCCCGTTAAAGCTCCGTTATCCATCGCATGGTTTAGTACTTCTGTATCTTGGGTACCGGAGCAATGGATAACAATGTGTCGAGAATCCCAGTACAAGGATTCACATACATTCTGGATTTCTTGGTCAGGTACGGTGAGGAATACTAGATCACAAAACTCAACTAGTTGTTGTGATGTCTGCTTATATGTGCAGTTGCGTGGTATGAGGTCATTATGTATCTTGCTATGCTCAGCATTAGTGACTGCCGTTACAGAGATACCTGAGTCGATGAAGTTCCAAGCCAAAGCCTGGCCTACTTTCCCATATCCGATAATCCCAATCCTCCGAGATTCGAGTGTGCTCATAAGGAGTCCACTGCGGCCAATACCGCTTTGGAAACGACCTTAACCACCGTGATCGCTAGTTCGTCTATATTGAACGCCACGTCCTTGGTGCCTGTTCCTATAGCAAATAAAGTGTCTCCATCCCTCATGGTATGACAGGGCTTTATGGTAAGGGCTAATCCATCGTGACCAATTGATGCCAAATATTGGGCCTCAGACTTAGTGATGGAAGCGTCCGTACCAATCACGCCAATTGTTGTATTCAGGGTTGCAGTTTGTTGGTCTGGATTATCGTATTGTGTAGGATTTAAGGGGTCATAATCGGATGGAGCATTCTTAGGTATAGCAACTGGTAGTCCAGTAGAGTGGTCGTATATACATCCGAAAGCATTCACAGCTATGGTCGCGGCAACAGTGATTCCAGAAGGTAGGACAAATGATGAAGATCCTATTCCTCCCTTTTGTGCCGAACTTCTCCCGTTCGTTTTAGCTACTGTGGCACCTGTTCCTGCACCCACAGAGCCGCTGCTCAAGGGTTCCGTCGAAGCATTTTGGCAAGCGCTATAGCCATCCTGATAACTTAACGTTTGGTTAGTCTTGAAGTTTAAATCATATAATATTGCCGCGGGTATTATAGGTACTAGATTTTCTCCAACTCGATGCCCTATGCCTCTCTCCTGCATATATAACATCGCCCCATCCGCTGTAGTTAATCCATATGCACTACTCCCTGATAGCATAATCCCATGAATTTTTTGGATGTGTCTACTGGGTGAAAGCAAATCGGTTTCTCTAGTACCTGGGGAACCTCCACGGACATCTACTCCGCCTGTTGCCCCGTTTTCCGCTAGGATGACAGTACATCCGGTGCCTTTATCCCGATCTGTGAAGTGCCCTGCTTTCAACCCGTCAACTGCAGTAATAGTCGTGTTCACAGGTTTACCTAAAACCAGGACCCGAGTAGCCTAGTGAATATAGTGTGGTCTTG
Organism: uncultured Dehalococcoidia bacterium; assembly: GCA_964343075.1. Taxonomy (GTDB): domain Bacteria; phylum Chloroflexota; class Dehalococcoidia; order Lucifugimonadales; family UBA3495; genus UBA2588. Next base: position 87,614 of record CAYFGT010000003.1, read on the forward strand.
GTCAACGCGATCCAAGCCATATGGCCCCTTCCTTAAATCAAAACAACTCACCTCCGTACAAACGGTAGATGGTATTTAAATTGTAAAATTGGCTACTGACGATGTCAAACTTTTAAAGAATTATTCCTTACCGTTTACTATATTTATGATGTTTTCGCCGATTTTTAAGAATTCTTCAGAGATTTCTTCTAGGTCTCCTTTGTTGGAAGCATACAGTTCCAGCGCTTTCAGCGGGTTCAGATCCTGAGCTTTTTCGACAGATACGCTAGGTCTTCTCTGTGACAGGCTTTCGTATGTAATGTTGGCAATGAATTTTGCGGATGCCAACGAATCTCGGATTTGGCGTTCGTTGATCAATTGATACAAATTGGAAGGTAATTTGATTCTGAGTCGGACTATAGCTTCATCCACGCTGTGAGTGGAAATCTGGAAAGCAATATACCCGTTGGGGTCTCCAGTATCAGGTGGCACCTGGACATCAATGGTTAAAAATTTGCGCGCTGAGACTTTTACAAATTCAAATGAGGATAATCTAGTAGTTGCAGGACGAGTTTCGTCTAGTATGATTACACAGAAACCTTTATCTTCGTGCTCTTCTGAAAAATCAACCCGTTCCAAACTTCCTGAATATACGATCTGTGGGTGATTTGAACTAACGACTTGATGCTTGTGAATGTGACCTAGGGCTACGTAGTCGATTTGAGGATACTGGAGTGAACTTACCAAAAGTGTGTGATCATTCCCCATCATCATAGACCTTTCGGAACCCACAGTGGCTCCGTTTACGGTTACATGCCCGACTATGATGGCAGGAATATTAGGGTTTAGGTTTGCAGCGTTGGCTCTGATTCCTTCGGTGAGTCTTCGTTCCAGTTCCATTCGTACTTGGTCTATGTTAAGCCCTTTCGTCTCTTCTCGTGATAGTAGCGAGCCTTTTTTGGGCCAGGGAAGGGAAATTATTTGAATGGGGCCAGCTTCCGTAGTAATGATATGTGTTGTTAAGGTATCACCGACATGAATGCCTGCAACATCCAGGGTAGGGAAGATTTCTACAGCAGTTGCCCGATTAGTTGAATTAGGTAAATCGTGATTGCCTACAACTACAAAAGTGGGAATATTAGCTTTGGTTAGTCTGGATATCCTTTTGGCGAACTCTCGCTGGTGAGTTTGGGAAGGGTCTCGGGATTTATAAACGTCTCCTGCAAGTACCACAAGATCAACGGTATGGGTGATCGCATAGTCGACTAGTTCATCAAATACATTTAAGAAATCATTTAATCTTGACGACAGCCCAGTGTCTGGGTCAATTGTTCCATAATTTTCAACTCCTATGTGGAGATCTGCGAAATGGATGATTTTCATAAGGTTACTATACTAGTTTATGGATGTAGATGACATAACTAACTAACTGGGTTTCAGGCAAAATGAGAGTTGCGAGACTATTGCAATGGTAGTTGGATTGACTACAAATTAAAGCTCTGTTAGTCTTGCTGGTGGCGATAAGTCAAGTTGGGTAATCGCCCTTGCAAAAGGGAGGAAAGTCCGGGCTCCTATGAACATGACGCTGGGTAACTCCCAGGCACCAGATGAACTGGTGACGGAAAGTGACACAGAAACTAAACCGCCGGCGTTCGGTCGGTAAGGGTGAAAACGTGCGGTAAGAGCGCACGGCTATTGGAGGTGACTCCAAGGTGGTAAAACCCCGTTTGGAGCAAGGCCAAATAGGAGACTGATGAATGTTCATATCGATTGTAGGTCTCGGGTAGGCTGCTTGATCCCAGTGGTAACACTCCTGATCTGATCAGGGTACGAAGTATGGGGCTAGATAGATGATTACCGCCTCTTTTAGGAGGTACAGAACCCGGCTTATAGGCTTGGTTATCGCCATCTGTGAAAAATGAGGGGATTGTCGTACAGATATGGCAATTTGATAGTGGAAGTTTATAGGGAAAAGGATGTATATCGATTTGCACAGTCATTCGGTATCCTCAGATGATTCTAGGGCTACTGTTGAACAATTTGTTAAATGGGTGGGAGTGTTGCGTAAAAAGGGATTCTGTATAGATGGGTTCGTGTTAACAGAGCACCGTAAATTTGACATCGATAAAGACTACAGTGCTCTCGCTGACCAATATAGCGTTAATATTTTCAAAGGGTCCGAACTCGACACGGCTCATGGTCACTTTTTAGTTTATGGGGTGACTGGGGCTCTGACTAATAGTATTGACTTTGGTAATGTGAAGATGGATTCACATGAACTTATGGAAGCAGCTGAATACCACGGAGCGATAGCACTTCCTGCCCATCCTGGGAGATTCGGTATAGGGTTGGTTGAATATATGGCGCAAGGAGAAGAGTTTCCCGAAGTGACAATTGTTGAACGTCTTAACGGGGGAGGAAGAGCAGGAGAAAATGAACGAGCTATTGAGTTATGTGAGCAGAAACTATATTGGGGAACAGGTGGAAGCGACGCTCACCTTGCTAGCCATTTAGGAGCATGCTTGACGGATTTTGAAAGTGATAACATTGTATGCGAAGCTGACATAGTGATTGCCCTCAAAGAGGGTAAATTTAAAGCCGTTAGGATTGAAGACACGGCTTAGGAGTGAGTATGGAATTAAAATTAGAATACGATAAATCTTTATACGGGAAGGAGCATGTTGCTGGGCCGTTTCCTATATCCGCCGAGATCATCAAGGATTTTGCGAAAGCCACAGGTGAAACCAACCCGGTATATTTTGATGAAGATGAAGCTAAGACTAGAGGGTTTAACAACGTTGTTGCTCCGCCCACGCTATGTACTATGTTTGTCAGGCAAGTGAAATTACCTGATATTAAGCTAAATTTTGGGAAGAATAGATTTCATGCTGGGCAGCGGGTTTCGGTAAAGAGATCGATAGAAGCGGGAGATAGTTTGAGCGCTTCGTCCCATTTGAAAGAAGTTTATCCCAAGACAGGCCGGAGCGGTACGATGGTATTTATTGTTTGGGAAACCACGTTTACAAATCAACACGGAGAAGTTGTGGCAGACGTCCAAGAGTCTTTTGCTACGAGGGAGTGATATGTTGGAATCCAAATACTTTGAAGACTTTGAGCTGGGAGATGAAATTGGGCCTTTAATTGTGCAGGCGGATGATCAACAGGTTATAGATTTTTGCGAGCTCTGGGGTAATACCCCCCCTAACCGGTTCACCAGCAAAGAAATTGCAGAACAGACCGGGGTTGGAGAGCCGATAGTTCCCGGTATCATGAGTATGGCTCTGGTTGCAGAGTTGTTTAATGAATGTGGAGGATCTCAACACATTGTTGATTTAGATGTGGTGTTTAGGGCATCTGTTCCGCACAACGCTCCGTTACACATATTAGGCACTATAACCGATACCCGAGAAGAAGAAGGGCAATATTTGGTGGAATGCGACATATTGATGACAGGCCCTGAATCCCAAAGGTATGTGATAGGTACTGCTCTTGTGAGTTTGCCAAGCAACTCGAATTCATAATAATGGAGTCGTAAAATGTATGATTTGACAGGAAAAGTTGCAGTTGTTACTGGGGCTGGAGGTCGGCATGGTATTGGTAGGTCTATTGCCACTAGATTGGCGTCGGAAGGAGCTGATGTAGTAGTGACTGATATAGTTCAGTCTCTTGAAGGTATAAGGCCGGAGGATTCGCTTGAAGGATGGGAAGGACTGCCTAGTGTTGTAAAAGAGATTGAAGGAATGGGTCGAAGGTCGCTCGGTATCTATTCTGATGTTTCGATCCAGGCCGATGTTGATGCGATGATGGATGAAGTCATTGGGAAGTTCGGGAAAATAGACATTCTAGTAAACAATGCAGGATCCAGGCCAGGGAAAGACAGAGTCCTTGTTGTTGACCTTGAAGAGGAAGCGCTAGACCTTGTAATGAGGGTTAATGTAAAAGGTACCTTTTTGTGTTCCCAAGCGGTTGTTAGGCAGATGATTAAGCAGGGGAATGGAGGTAAAATTGTTGTGATTTCTTCTGGGGCAGGTAAGAAAGGTATTGCAAAATATGCTGCCTACTGTGCGTCTAAGTTCGCACTCATAGGATTTACCCAGTCATTAGCTAAAGAAGTAGGCCAATACAACATAAATGTTAACGCTATATGCCCGGGCCTTGTTGACACTGAAAGAGTAGATTTTATCGCAGCTGCTTTAGCCAATTCCGGAGAATCTGGCGCTGAATATCGAGCGGAAATGATTCAGGAAAGGTCGACTATTGTGCCTTTAGGTCGTGTTGCGCAAGGTGAGGATATTGCTAATACAGCAGCGTTTTTGTGTTCCAATGAGTCTGACTATCTGACTGGGTTGTCAATTAGTGTGTCAGGCGGAAGTGAGATGAATTAATAGCTTAATGGATATAGATAAAGATCAAATAGAACACCTGGCCTCTCTTATACGGGTTCGCCTAGATGTTGACGAAATTGAGAAGTTAGGTAACCAACTGAATGGTTTGGTTGCCGAATTTAATGTTTTACAAGAAGTTGATACGGATCAGGTTGAGCCTACGGGGCATATAGCTGACTTAGATTCGGTACTCAGGCCCGATGAAACTAGACCTTCTATGACTCCAAGTGAAGTGTTGGAAAACGCCCCTCAGACTTTTGACAATTTTATCAGGGTGAAGAGAGTGATTGAATAAAAATGTCTGAATTATGGGAACTTGATATTGTAACCGCGGTCCAAGGTTTATCAGCGCAGAAATTTTCTTGCCGGGAACTAATTGAGTCTTGTTTTAATCGGATAGATAGTGTCGAAAATAAAGTTCAGGCTTTTATTACCGTTACTAAGGAACAGGCATTAAATCAAGCAGATCTTGTTGATGGAGCAGATAAAGAGGAACGGAATTCTTCTTTGTTGGGTATACCTATACAATTGAAAGACCTACTGTCTACTGCGGGAACGCCTACAACCTGTGGGTCGAAAATGTTAGAGAATTTTGTTCCTGTGTATGACGCGACTGTGGTTGCGAAACTTAAAGAAAGCGGAGCAATATCATTAGGGAAAGGGAATATGGATGAGTTTGCAATGGGATCGTCATGTGAAAACTCTGCTTACCACCCCACCTACAATCCTTGGGATTTAGCCAGAGTACCTGGAGGGAGTAGTGGCGGAGCTGCTGCTTCAGTTGCGAGCGGAGAGGTGATGTGTGCCATTGGATCAGATACTGGTGGTAGTATCAGGCAACCTGCTTCGTTATGCGGGGTTGTTGGAATGAAACCTACGTACGGATTAGTTAGTCGATATGGCCTGATTGCCTTTGCTTCTTCGTTGGATCAGATCGGTCCATTAACGAGGACTGTTTTGGATAACGCATTGGTTTTGGATGCAATCGCCGGATACGATCCAATGGATGCAACCAGCGTAAACCAATGGTACGAACCCATAACCCCTAGAATCACAGGTAATGTTAGAGGCATGAAACTGGGGATCCCTTCTGAATATTTTGGAGATGGTATCGATGACTCAGTTAAAGAGTTAGTAATGGATGCGGTCCGGATATTGGAGGCACAGGGAGCAGAAATCATTGATGTTTCGCTGCCTCATACAAAATACGCACTTTCATGCTATTACATTATTGCCCCATCCGAATGTTCTTCTAATTTGGCTCGTTATGACGGTGTTAAATATGGGCATTCGTTTTTAGCCACTGACGATATGTGGGAAGCAATGGAGAGTACCAGAGGAGACGCGTTCGGCCAAGAAGTGAAAAGAAGAATGATGCTTGGTACTTATGCTTTGTCATCTGGGTATTATGATGCCTATTACTTAAAGGCTCAGAAAGTGAGAACCTTAATCAAAGAAGAATTCGACTGTGTGTTCCAAGAAGTAGATGCTATTGTTTCCCCTACATCCCCGACTACTGCATTCAAAGTTGGAGAAAAAACTGATAATCCTTTAGCGATGTATCTTAGCGACGTACTAACTATTCCTGCCAACATGGCAGGACTCCCTGGAATGTCTGTACCGTGCGGGTTTGCCAATGATTTACCCGTTGGGTTGCAAATTATAGGTCCTCGTTTCTCCGAACATAGGATATATGATATTGGCGTTGCCTACGAAAAGAATAGTGACTGGCCCAGACTGAAGACGCTTTTATAGTACTGTGAGGTTTGGATGAACCGCGTAGAATTGAAAGGGGAACTCATCAAACGCTTTGATGCGAATCACCTGAATGCTGCATACCATGGACCTTGGACTGTATGGTGCATGTTGAATGGGCATCCATTAGATGAAAGTTCAAATAATTCACAATTGTTAGAACGTTTTGTAGATGAAACTATTTTGGTTATGGGCATCAAAATGCAGGCTTTTAGGAATGCACAGAAACTCCAAGCATCTCATAAGATTTGTACGTTGGCAGAAATTCTAACAGGAGAATATTTTCGATCCTTGGCCTTGAGCAATTTTTTTGATGAGGATGCGTATTGTTGGATCTTGAACAAAGAAATCTTTCCAACGATTGAAGCTTATGTTTATGAATGTGATGGGGGCAATATTGATGATTGTTATGAGTCTGTTTTTGAATATGCGGTTAGACAGGAGCTGGTAAACCATAATTCCATAAAGAATTCGGACTCTATGGAAATACTGCAAAGATCGATTAAAGACACTGATTTTGTTTTGATTAATGAGTGTGATTCTTTAAGTAAGACCAGAAATATCATCACTATAATATTGGATCAATATAGTACCGCTTCAACTGATAGTCTTAAGTTTCTTTTGGCTAGGATAGCGACTGTGACAGACGATAGTTTATCTCAAGTTTTATTGAAAGCAATTTACTTCGACTTGATTTTTAATTTGGGTGAATTGGGAAAGGAATGGTATCTTGCTCCAGTGTATAGGAAATCTACTGGGATTGGACCGAATCCTAGCAACTTATCAAAAATTATCACAGGGATACTCAAGCAAGGGAGTATCCTGAGTATGGATCCGTTTTATCTAGACTGGATGCTTTATCGGATGGAACAATATATTAACGGAGGAATTCTCAGATTAAGAGATGGTTCAGATCAACATACTGCAGAAGCTATATGCACCTCTTATCAAGATTACTTGAATGCTGCCAAGCCTAGGACCCCGGTTCCTGACCGAATTGAAGGATCGAATAGTGACGGTTTGGTAGAAATTTTGCGACGTTTGATTACTTTTGTGAGTCCGAGTGTTGGCTTGGTAATAATACAGAACTTGAAGCCATTTCTGACTGGCCAAGTAGTTATGATGGATCAATGGGACAAGCATATTTGACTACGGCCTGCAAACAAAGTAAAGTACCAATAGAACTAGATATAGGAGATTTCAAATGACGACGTATGAATCTATATTGCATCCAAAATCTATCGTTGAACAACTCGTTAAGAACGATGTGACTCACGTGGTATGGTTGCCAGATAGTGAAACCAACTTTTTGTACCAATTGATGACCGAGACCCCTACATTAGACTTAGTCCCCGTTTGCAGAGAAGGAGAAACGATGGCAGTGGCGGCTGGTCTGTGGGTTGGTGGAAAGAAACCTGTTGTATTGATCCAAAATACTGGAATATTCGAATCAGGAGATTCCATCAGAGGATTAGGACTAGATATTAATCAACCTTTGGTTATGCTGATTGGATACCGAGGTTGGTCTAGGCGAGGCCCAACGCCAGATAGTGCTGCGGTGTTCATTGAACACCATCTTCACACTTGGGGAATCAATTATTATCTAATTGAAAGTGATGACGATGCGGACAGGATCAGTATCGCTGTTGAAGAGGCTTACAGAACTAACAGGCCTGTAGGAGTACTAGTTGGCACAGAATTCGGTGCGTAGAAAGGGAGAGAAATATAATGATTAATAACACAGAAGCGGTAAAATTATTAGATAGCAAAAGAGAAGATTCAGTTATAGTGGCTACGATGAATGCCGGTAATGCAAGGTTTGGATTGCCGACGATTAGTTCTAATGATTCGTTAGACGTTCCTCTTTCAGGTGCCATGGGGAAAGCAGGTAATTTTGCTCTAGGTGTGGCTCTAGCCCACCCAGATAGAAAGGTTATGTGCTTAGATGGTGATGGCAGTCTGTTAATGAACCTTGGTACTATGGTGACTGTGGCGAACAAAGGTGTAAAGAATTTGTATCATTTCGTATTTGATAATGGTGCATACTGCGTCACAGGTGGTCAGCCAGTTCCTGGAGCTGAGACAGTTGATTGGAAAGCCATGGGGGAAGCCGCTGGGTATGCCGCATCTTTTTCGTTTGAGAATCTTGAAGATTTGGTAACCGGCATCGATGAAGTCTTCTCTACTGAAGGGCCTGTATTCATCAGGTTAGCGGTTGATAAAGAAATAGAAAACACCCCAGTTCAATTCAGGCAACGTCCTAGGCGTACGATGAAAGATGCGGTCGTGGAACTTCCGAAAGCACTGTCATGAATCAACAATTAGGCGAACTTTGAATTGAGGAAATTAATCTTAGGGCAGATAGGCAGGAGATTAATAGGATATAGCTTATTTGCCTTGGGATGGTATGTGCTTATGACCCAATTCGTTGCCGGGAATTGGGTACTAGGAGTCCTGGGAGGAATGTTGATCCCTATTAGTCTTGGTTTAATTATCAACGCTCGAAGGCAAATGATAAGAGAAATCAAATCCATTGGGAGCGAAAACTCGGATGATTAAGTCAAGTGATGCGGTCAAGGCGATAAATTACCATAGGTCACATAGTGTAGTTGTGTCTACCTCTCAGACCTTAAAAGATTGGCAAGAAGTTTCTGAAAAACGAGAACTAGATATCGACCTTGTTGACTGTATGGACAAAGCTCCGTCGGTGGGTTTGGGCATATCTTTGTCTGATAGTGCGAGGAAGGTTCTGGTTTTGGATTGTGACTCGACAATAAGGACAGATATTGGGTGTCTAACCACCATTGGGGAAACCGCCCCGTCCAACTTGGTCCATTTCGTGTTTAATGATAAGACATTCCACTCAACTGATGGTGTTCCTGTCTTGGGGTCTCATAGAATTGATTTAGGAACGATGGCATTAGGAGCGGGATATGAGAAAGCGTATGCATTTTCGGAGCTTGAAGATTTGTTGATTGGCCTTGAAGAGGTAATGAAAGATTCGGGGCCTGTGATCGTCGTGATAGACGTAGAATTTGATGGACAGGACACTAATTACCCAGAATCCGAAAAATGGGAAAGCTGGCAGAGGGTCAGGAAAGCATTAGCTAGTTAGGTTGTAGGTGAGACAATTATTTGTTTTGCTACATCGAACCCCATGGACACTTCAGAGGACCTGGTTGCAACTCTTAGAACCGATATAGTTTCGGCTGATTCGATGATTACGACTTCCTCTCCGGGGATTATGTGAGAATCAGACAAATATTTTACTAAGTCCTTAGCTTCTTGCGGTATGCGGACAACCTTAAAAGATTCTCCGATATTAGCCTGAGTCAAGTCTAGTGAACCTAGAGGTAATATAGGCTCTCCTGATCCAGGGATTGCACGTCCGAATGGTGATCTGGTAGGGTAGCTTAATGTCTGCGCTAGGTGATGTTGGAATGCTAGTGACATTCCATGTTCTAGTCTATGAGCCTCTTGATGGGCATCAGTGAGGTCCATGTTGAGTACATCAACCACGAGGCATTCAGCTAATCTGTGCCGCCGGACTATATCTTCTGCTTCATTGAATCCTGTGTCCGTTAGGCAAATCTTTTTGTCTTCACTGAAGAATATCAAGTCTTGTTTTTGGATTCTACCAACCATTGCGGTTACCGAAGGTAGAGAGGTTCCTATTCCTTCTGATTCGGGTAGGTCTTTGAGGGATTGTGATAGCTGTGTGACTGTGGGGAAGATGTCTTCCTCCCACAACGAATATATGGAAAGTAAGTAGTTTTCTGTGCTTTGGGACAACCTGCCTGCTTCAGTGCTCGAGCTGATCCGGTCTACGTGGCTAAGTCTCATATGGCAGTAGATTTTTGAGGTCTTAGGCGAAATGTTCATATAACCTCCTCGATGAGTTTGTCCTGCAGGAATGTTTTCAAAGTGTGCCCTTCTCTGATACTGATTGATACTCTTTGTCCGGAGCTGTATTCGGCCGTGTGAGGCATTAAACTTCTTAGAATTGCTCCAGAGTGCATGCGGACGATGTAAAGATAAAATGCTCCGTAAAATTCACGGGATTCGATGGTTCCATGTCCTGTTTCCGACAATTCAAGGTGTATGCAATCTGGTCTACTCATGAATGCTAGAGTGTCTTTGTCTTCAGCTATCTGCTGCACCACGTAAGGATTGGCAACAGAGACAGTGTTGAACTCTGACTCAAGCTTATATCCATTTAGTTCGCACGGAATGAAATCCACAGCGCCCATGAATTCCGCTACGAATTTGGATCTTGGGGAATGGAAGAGTTCTTCTGGGGTTCCAAATTGTTCTACAGAACCTTTGTTCATGACCGCTATTGTGTCTCCGAAGTACATGGCTTCTTGTTGATCGTGAGTGACGAATATGGTGGTTATGCCAGCGGCGCGTACGATTTGGCGTACCTCTTGTCTGATTTCAGCGCGTAATGCCGAGTCTAATGATGAAAATGGCTCATCTAACAATAGTAATTGAGGCGAATTTATCAAAGCCCGTGCCAATGATACTCTTTGTTGCTGTCCGCCTGAAAGTTGGCTGGGGTAACGATCCTGAAAGTCAGTCATACGTACAATATCTAACATTTCTGCGACTAGGTTAGGATTATCGTTGTTCTTTGGAAGAGCAAATTTTAAATTTTCTGATACTGTAAGATGAGGAAATAAAGCTCCGTTTTGGAATACCATGCCGATGTTTCTGTGGTTTGCAGGCATACTGTAAATGGCGTCTGCTATCTTGGTTTGCTCTAAGAAGACTTCTCCGCTTGTCGGAGTTTCGAACCCAGCGATTATTCTCAAAGTGGTTGTTTTCCCGCAGCCGCTGGGCCCTAACAAAGCTACTACTTCTCCGCTTTGAATATCTAGATTTACAGAGCTTAGTGCTTTAAAGGATCCAAAAGATTTGCTGATGCTGGTTAATTTGAGCGCAGGCGGCAGAGGAGTATGTGGTGTGTATTCTCTAGGTTTACGTCGCCAACCTAGGTCTCGGAAAATACGTCCTGCGCCGGTCCCGCAAAAACTTTTTATGTCGTCCCAACTTGTGGTCATACCTAGCATCCTTTGTTTATATGTAGCCATTATATCACGAAGCACTAAGTCATTTAGTATTTCATAGCGACAAAATAGACGGGAGCTAACTAACAAATGGTGTTTTTAGGCGCTGTGCGGAATATGAGTCCTGGAATACAAGACTGATTAGGGTTGACATCGAATCTAATTAGGGTATACTAAGTTAATAAATAAGGCCATACACGGAGGTTAATATAGGCTAATGAAAAGGACAAGTATTTATAGATCGCTGGTCTCGGTTTCAGTGGTGACTGGTCTCCTCGCCATTGGATTAATGGGGACTGGATGCTCGAGTGAAGTTGTCGAAGTTGAGAAACAAGTGGTCGTTCCACAGGAAAAAGTAGTTGAAGTCGCTACTGACAAAGTCGTGGTTGAAACCAAAGTTGAAAAAGTTGAGGTTCCCGGTCCTGTCGTTGATAACACGAAGCGACAGTTGATATTGTATTCCGGTAGGAGCGAAAGTTTAGTTGCTCCAATCATTGCAAAATTTGAAGAAGAAACAGGTATTTCCGTCAAAGCAAAATACGCTAAAAGCGGAGTTATCGCGGCTACTATTTTAGAAGAAGGTACCAATACATTTGCAGATGTATTTTATTCCCAGGATCCTGGATCTCTGGGATTAGTGCAAGATATGTTACAACCGTTACCAAATTCTATTTTCGCCGGATTCGATGAATGGACTTATCCCGAGGATAAGACCTGGGCTGGTATCACTGCCAGAACTAGAAACGTCGTATATAACACTGACGCTGTTGATCCTAACGATCTACCGGACGATATGTGGGGATTCCACGATGCCAAATACAAAGGCAAGATTGGTTGGGCTCCTACAAACTCATCGTTCCAGACTATGGTATTGTCTATGATTAATGAGTGGGGCGAAGAAAGGACAGCCGAGTGGTTGCGTGGCATACAAGCTAATGATCCTGGAGTTTATCCTAAGAATACTCCTATTGTAGCTGCTGCTGCCGCTGGAGAAGTAGAGGTTGGGTTTGTTAACCACTACTATCTCCACCGATTTATAGCTGAAGAAGGATTGGGTTTCAAGGCGCGAGGATATCACCCACGTGCAGGAGGCCCTGGAGCTCTAGCTATGGTTTCCGGTGCGGGTGTGCTAGAAACAGCAACTAATGTTGATGAAGCTCATGAGTTTATCGATTATCTACAGCGGGAATCATCTCAAGAGTGGTTCGTAGAGAATACTTACGAATACCCTCTATTAGAAGGTGTTGACCCCGACCCCAATGCAAGGCCATGGTCGGAAATCAAGGTAACAATCGACCGGCCTGATCAATTAGGCGATCTTAGTAGAGCTGTGGCTCTACTCCAGCAGGAAGGCATTCTTCCTTAAGGGTTCGCGTAAGGCTCCTGTTTGCATCAGCAGGAGCCTTTACTCACAGGGCAGGAGCACCTAAAATTCACTTCCTCTCTTCGGTCTATTCTAAGTGCTCCGGTCCTCCTCTTTGTTGTTGGTTGATTCCTCAAAAAAACAAGAGTAGGATTATATGATGTTCTCTAACCTGAAGACCTCTAAACAGCGCCCTTCGACCTGGTCTGTTTGGCCCCCCTCATTTAGCAAAACGATATGGATTACTGCCATAGTTCTGCTCTTAGGCTTATTGATCCCTCCAATTTATCTGTTTTACCGTAGTCTTTTTAGTGATGCAGAAATAGTGGCGCTCATGAACAGGAAAAGCCTTTGGGTTTCATTACTGAATTCTTTTGTTCTTATGGCCACTGTGTCATTCACTTCGGTATTGATATCAATTCCTTGTGCTTGGATCACGACAAGATCAGGAGTTAAGGGAAGAGGAGTGTGGGCTGTGGCCTTTGCTTTGCCCTTAGTAATTCCTACCTATGTCGGAGGATTCATTGTAGTGATTTTTCTGGGTCCCAAAGGGATGCTCCAGCAAATGTTGGAAATTTGCTGTGGGGTAGAGCGGCTGCCTAGTGTATATGGCCTGTGGGGTGCTACTTTCACATTAGCGATATTTAGTTACCCCTATGTATATTTATCAATTAGATCTGGTTTCTTAAAATTGGACAATTCTTTGGTCGAAGTAGCTGAGTCACTCGGTCTTACGAGAACGGAGATATTCTGCAAAGTCATTTTACGCCAACTGGTGCCGTCCATATTAGCTGGTGTGTTGTTGGTGTCATTATACGTGTTAAGTGACTTTGGCGCTGTATCTCTTTTACGCTACAAGACCTTTTCGTGGAGTATATTCATACAGTATGGTACGGCGCTGGATCGTAATGTGGCGGCTGTGTATTCGTCGTTTTTAATTATCACCGCTATATCTTTAACGCTCGGAGAGGCTTGGCTGCAAGGTAAAGGACGGTTTGCATCCCAAAATTCCAGTCCGTACATGTTGCGTACTGGTATCACCAGTAACATCCGGAATGTTATGGTGACGGCATTTGGTATAGGCTTAACTACTATTTCAGTGATCTCCCCCATGGCACTACTGGTGTATTGGGTTATCCGAGGTAGTTATCGAGGTGAGATTCTGTCTGTACCCTGGATTAGGATTTGGAACTCTTTGTACGTAGCTGGAATAGGAGCTCTGGTCGTAACGGTATTGTCGATACCATTGGTCTATGTTGCCACTAGGCATTCAGGCTGGATAGCCAAGGTGATTTCAGTGTTTGTTCCCATAGGGTTCGCTCTGCCAGGGATATCGGTAGCTCTAGCATTGGTATTCTTTACTGCTCAATTGCCTCGCTGGATTTACCAGACGGTTCCTGTGATGATTTTTGCGTATTTCATATTGTTTATCTCTCCTGCTTTTGGGATTGTCAGAAATGGGATGAAATCAGTGAATCCATATGTAGAAGAGGCATCTTTAAGTTTGGGAAAAACCGAATTGACTACCTTTGTGAAGGTGACGCTTCCTTTAATGATGCCTAGTTTGACTTCAGCTGCTGCGATGGTATTTTTGCTGATTATGAAGGAATTGCCTGCTACGCTGATCTTGGCTCCGCTCAACTTTTCTAATTTGGCGACATCAACTTGGTCTTACGCTATTGAGGCATTTTTTGCCAAATCAGCGTTAGACGCGTTATTGCTCGTAACTATTTCAACGATACCTCTCACCTATTTGATGTACAAAGGGTTTGCAACAGGAGATGTCGACAATGATGTTTGATACCTCTTGGAGTCCAGGAGATCAAATTGATATTGGTTGGCCTGACCATGGCCGAGCACCACTAACATTCAGCATAGTGGAAGTACAAATACTGGGCAGAGTATTTCGGGGAAGAGTTACAGACGGGGAACGAGAAGGTGGTTTTCTAATTATCAGGGATTGCCCAGACGTTGTACTTGAGCAAGTCGCTGATGAAGTATCGTCTCGCGTAGGATATAAAGTGATTGCGTCTTCTCTTAGATGCTCTATTAATGACGAAATCTTTAGGAGTTTGGATTATGAATGGTATCCTACTCCCGAATATGAAAGCAGGCCCCGTGAATTAACCATCGTTGTAAATGAAGTGGTTTCGGGCATCTTTGCAGATTAGATAAATTGAATTAACCCAAAGGCATGGTATTATAATGAACTAGATAGTAGCTACGTATAGGAGGATTTATGAAAAAAGTTACAATGAATGATATTCCAAGGACTGAAGCAACGGCCCCATTATTCACAGGAAATGTGGGGAGACAGGCTATACTTAACCCAGAAGATAGTAGTAATTTCAACTTCGGCATCGTTGCGTTCCCTGCGGGAGTACGCAACAAATTCCACAAGCATAGCGGTGATCAGATTTTGATTGTCACTGAAGGCACAGGAAAAGTCGCAACAGACAACGAGGAAATCGAAGTGACTGAAGGAGACGTGATATTAATCCCTGCAGGAGAAAATCACTGGCATGGCGCTCCAGATAGTACTGCGATGGCTCATATAACCATAACCGTTAATGGTAGTGAAACCGAACAAACAGAAGCTTAATTGCATAATGGAGCCATGTGAGAAAGCTCGGATGGCTCCTTTTTATTTGTTTAAATACTTTGCCATTGTGGCAATAGTGTCATCGAGGGACCGGCTGCGATCTTGGGCCTCGGGAGTTTCGTCTCCCAGCGGAGTATCCCCTATCATTTCATACATCTCAGATACGCCTTTGAATATATCACCTGTCATCCCAAGTTCTTGAAAGGTTGCTGAGATCTCTTTCATCTCGCTAACCCATCTTCTAGCTTTGGCCGGCATGGTGGGGATCCACTTTTCCATCCTAGTATATGCATCATTTTGAGTCGTGGTGAATTCTTCTCGGAGTTGGTCCGAGACGCCCATTTGGGATGCAGCTAGCAACAATTCTGTGTATAAGGCCGTCGAACCCTTTGTCATCGCCGCATAGGTCATTTTTATAGCGGATGCTTGGCCAATGTTTGGGCCTAAATATTTGAGGTCTAGACCGAATTCTGTCAAGGTTGAGAAATCTTCTGTGTCAGGTCCGCTGTAATATATATGTGGACTTTTTCCCGGTATGCCAGTAGTTGTGTCTCCTCTGGCAGGAGGCCCGCCTATGATCGATGCGTCTATATATGTGCAGCCAGCGGTTGTCATTAATTCGTACAGATGGGCTGATTTAGCCGGAGATATGGCGTTGCATTCGGCGAATATAGGGTACTTTTGAGTCGCTTCTGCCGCAGATGCAATTTGAGTGCACACCTCTCCGACGATTTCCGAGACAGTAATTGACAGGATCACATCCACTTTCTTAACTAGTTCGTCAAATGTAGCTAGGTCTATTATCCCTGCGTTGGTAGCAAGAGCCTTAGTTCTTGCACTGCGGTTAGCTAGGCAGGTGTACACATTTGCCCCATTGGAAACCAATAGACGGCCTATGCCAGATCCCATATCTCCTGGGCTGATGATTGCAATATTGTTTAAGCTCATTCGTTTTTCTCTCGTTTAATGACTGTGTTTTCTTGTTCCGATAGGAGTGAAAATGATAAGTATTAGCGCTAATACAAAGATCCCCGATACAAAATAGAACGTGTAGTTAGTACCATAGATTTCCGAAATCCAGCCTGATACTAGTATGCCTACGAAAACCATTCCCGCTCGGGCTGCCCCCAAAATTCCCATTGTGGTAGCTGCTACTTCTTCTCCTACAATGTCTAGGGCCGCCGCCGTCAGGATCGGCTGATCTCCAAATAGAAATGTTCCTAGTAGCAGAAGTACAGGGACTAGCAAAAAAAGATTCCCACCGGAGAATGGCAAGGCAATGCTCATAATTGCTAGAAGAAACAGTCCTGGTACCAAGATCTGTTTTCTACCGTATTTATCTGACAAATAGCCGGTAACAGGGGTCGAAATGATACCGGTTGCTAATAATAATCCCATTAATATTCCAACTATTTCTAGCCCTAATCCTAGGTGCTCTTTAGCGTAGATTGCAAAGAAAGTCATTATGCTGACTTGGGAAGTACCTCTTAGGCCTCCCACTATGGTTATAAACCACAATGCAGGGGTTTTAACCAGGTTCTTTGTAGCTTGAAGTTGTTGTTTGCCAGTAGCTTCACGTGCTTCAGCCGTGTTTCCTATATTTTTGAATGCCCAGTAGACTAGTAATGTTAACAAAAGTGGCACAACGACATATATTGTTAATATCTGCTGCCACACTAAATATCCTAGTAAGAAACCAGTTGCTATTGGAGCCAGCACATCACCGAGTTGTCCGCCTACCCCGTGGAAAGATAGAGCAGTACCTCGATGACCATGACTAAAATGGTGCGACAGAGCAGACATTGCCGGTAGATGCCAGATGGTGGCCGCCGCCCCTACTAGAGCCATTCCTAAAATGAGCAATGGATACATTGGCATCCATCCTGCAACTGCCATGACAAGCCATCCAATGCCAAACAAGAACATGCAGAAAGCAAGAACTAACCCCCAATATCGTCTTAGGTAGTCCGTTATAACTCCTCCAGGGAGTGATATTAGCCCTCCGACAAGTTCCCTAGTCCCAGTGATTCCTGCTACTTGGACATCGGTTATGCCAAAAGTAGCTTTAACAGCAGGAAGCATTATAAAGAAGCTTTGGCTAAACCAGTGGAAAATTCCATGTCCGCTGGTTAACCCGCTCAGAATAAAGTTTCTATTGCCTCTGATGCCAGAGTGTTCGTTATGATGTCCGTGATTATGCCCGTGTCCATGTTGACTCATAGCCACCTCCAAGTGCTGCTCATGATACACCTTAATATCTTTCTATGGAAGATATTTCTGACAAATTTGCACAGATTAAATCGTTTCCCTTTGGTAATATTCTTTATAAGGAGTTGCATGTGCGTATAGGTGAGGTAATACAGTCAAGTTCAGTGAGCTTTTTGGCACAGGGATACGACATTAAGTTGCCACCGTCCGTGGGCTCTATTGTGATTGCCGGTGAAACCTTACCTAGCACTGTTGGAGTCATTCAGAATGTCAGAGTTGAACCTTTCGACCCTACACGCCCAGTGATAGCTAGAGGAGAATCACTGGAATCAGAACAAGATGTATTTCATGAAAGCCCACAATTATTGGACTTACTCACCATACGGTTCGAATGTTTGATAGTTGCGTACCAAGACGAATATGGGATCAAAGAAGGGTTGGCCCTCACGCCTCCGATGATTCATTCGTTTGTAAACGGAGCCCAACCAGACACATTGAAAACAGTTGCAAAGTCTCCAGCTTTTATACGAACAGTACTTGATTCCAAAAATGTTGATTCGGATTCTTTACTTATAGCATCGATGAGGCAATTGGAACTGGAACTAGAGGCAGAAGTATATAGAGATATCAAAGCAGAGGTTAAAAATCGTTTGATGGCTATCTTAGCTAGGGAGACTCCTAGATTAATAAACATATTGGGATATTTATAGGAGTGGATGAATGAATCAACAAATTCCTCCTTATATTGGTGGGCCAATTGGCACAGTAGTTGGAGGGTCTCTTTCTCAGGGAACTGAAATCAAACTGAATCCTTCAACGTCGGTGGAGGAAATCAAGTCTGGCCATTTTATAACCATTAGTGGCACTTCTAGGAGATTTTTTGGTGTTGTTACTGATATAACCCTGCAGCAAAGTGATCCAGCCATAACATATCAAATTTCAACCGACATGAGGGAAGATATTCTGGAAGCCCTTAAAGGCACTATAGCGTACGGTAAAGTGTCAGTCTCGACTAACTTAACCCTTCCGTTGATTGAGGGCTCGGGAGTTGGGATCGAACCTGCGAAATCGATACCAGATCATTTCTCTTCTGTTTACATGGCCTCCGAAAGGGATATTCAGTTAGTTTTTGGAGAAGAAGATGAGGATCATTTTTGGGTCGGTAGCCCTCTTGATATGCAAACCAAGGTCTGTCTTGATTTGGACGAATTCGTGAAAAGATCAGTAGGAGTTTTCGGTAAAAGTGGTACTGGTAAGACCTTTTTGACTCGGCTATTGCTGGTCGGGGTTCTTCAACATGATAAAGCTTCTGCATTGATTTTCGACATGCATAGTGAATATGGACAAACTGGTCAAGATACCGACCGCAACATGACTGTGAAAGGGCTCAAACAACTGTTTCCTGAGAAAGTCAGTGTGTTTACGTTGGATGAAGAAAGTTCTCGAAGGCGAAACTCTAATTTTGACGTTGAGGCAAAAATTGGATATAGCGAGATTGAACCGGAAGACTTGGAGCTATTGAGGGAGAGTTTGAATTTGTCTGACGTGGCAGTGAACGCCGCTTATTTTTTAGAGCAAAAATACGGCGCTCGGAAATGGTTCGAATCCTTTATAGGGTTGAACGGCACTGAAGAAGTTTATGAGCTGGCCCAGGAATTGGGCGTTGCCCCACAAGCTTTGAGAGCGCTTTATGAACGGCTCAATCGGTTCAAAAGGTTTGGGTTCTTGGTATCTGACCCATCACAAAATGTGGCGATGCAGATGATAGAGCATGTTGAAAAAGGGAACCACGTTGTATTGGAATTCGGTCGTTACGGCGATGACTTGTCTGCGTATATTTTAGTAAGCAATTTGTTATCGAGACGTATTCATCGGAGGTATGTTGAATTAAAAGAACAGGCAGTAGGGAATACGAGCGGAGAACCAAGGCCTGTAATGATTGTCCTCGAAGAAGCGCACAAATTCCTGAATCCAGGGATAGCAAATCAGACGATCTTTGGAACAATTGCTAGAGAATTGAGGAAATATAACGTTACCATCATGGTCATTGATCAGCGGCCTAGTGCGATTGATAATGAAGTTATGAGTCAGTTAGGTACCCGGATGACTTGTTTGTTAGATAATGAGAAAGATGTAGAAAGTGTGCTGTCAGGAGTATCAGGCAGCCGACAATTGCGGACAGTCTTATCGCGCATGGAACCGAAGCAACAGGCTTTGGTCTTTGGCCACGCTGTTCCAATGCCTATTGTGTTAAAGACAAGGACTTATGGCACCGAAGAGTTCTATAGGTCTGTGGGGCGTTCGGAGTATTCTCCAGAAGATCTGCAAAAAGAAATAGATGAACTGTTCTGACATGGAAATCATTAAAGACATACCGACTATGCGGGAACTCAGGAACCACATAAATGATGTGGGCTGTGTTATGACAATGGGAGCAATCCATGAAGGCCATATGTCTCTCATAGAACAAGCGGTTTCAGAGAATGACTATACCGTTGCGACGATATTTGTTAATCCTTTGCAATTTTCTGATGAGTCAGATTTAGCGACGTATCCCAGGACTTTAGAGTCTGACTTGCAGAAAATGAATGAATCAGGAGTGAAAGCGGTATTTATTCCAAACGCTAGAGAGATGTATTCTGAAACCCTTAAAACTCGTATAAGCTTCCCTGGCCTCTCTGACATATTTGAAGGAATAGATAGACCAGGCCATTTTGATGGTGTGGGAATGGTAGTTACTAAGTTATTGAATATCATCATGCCCGACCGATCTTATTTTGGCACTAAAGATTACCAGCAACTGGCAATTATAAAAACGCTGGTCAACGACTTGAATGTTCCTACGGAGATTGTAAGCTGCCCTACTATAAGGACTAAAGACGGGTTAGCTGTAAGTAGTAGAAATAGTTTGCTTAGTGATGGTGCTAGAGACAGTGCTGCAAAATTGTATTCTGCCCTTGTTGAAGCGTCATCGAAACGGGAGGAAGGGCAAGAGTTAACTGAGATAGTGGATGGCGTCATAGATCGTCTTGAGGCAGATCCATGGGTGGATAAAGTGCACTATTTCTCTTTTGTTAGCAGAACTACTCTAGAGATTGTTACAGATAATAGGCAACCTTGCGTACTTGTAGTAGCGGCCACAGTGGGAGGCATCCGCCTTATCGACAATTTAATTCTGGACTAGCTCTGCGTAAGTTCTCGTACAGTTTCTGTCAAAGCGGGTAGAATGTTTTCCCAATCACCCACTATTCCATATTTGGCATCTTTAAAGATGTTGGCTTCTGGGTCTTTATTGATTGCTACAATTACTTTAGACCCGGTGCACCCTGCCATATGCTGACTCGCTCCGGATATAGCTACAGTGATATATACGTCAGGTGTGATCGTCTTACCTGTAAGTCCTACTTGTTGACTGTGAGGGATCCATCCAGAATCTACAGCTGCCCTAGAGGCCCCAACGGCTCCTTGTAGTAAATCTGCTAGCTCCCCTAATTGCTCAAATGGTTCTGGACCTCCTAGTCCTCGTCCGCCAGCTATAACTATGCGTGCGTCTTCCAGTTGGATACCTTCAGATTCTTCCGTGACCGTCTCCACTGTGCGAACTTTGATGATGTCATCTGGGATGTCAACGGATATAGTGGTGACTTCTCCTGATCTACTTGGATCAGCCTCTAACGTTTCATAAGCTTTTGGTCGTATCGCAGCGAACTGTGGATCACTCTGGCAATCTACAATCGCTATGGCGCTACCTCCATATACTGGTCTGTTGGCAAGCATTCTGTTAGTTTCTGTATCGATGGAGACCTCCAAGCAATCTTGAGCAAGTCCTGTACCCATTCTAAATGCTACTCTTGGGGCCAATTCTCTGCCTTCTGTATTCCTACTGATCAAAACGATGGATGGGTCTATTTCTTGTGCGACTTGTGTCATAGCGGCGACGTAGGCGTCGGAATTATAGTTTCCTAGCGCCGGATTGGGTACTAGATATACCTGGTCAGCTCCTCTTTGTATGCAGTCTTGTGCGAGACTATCGTCTTCGGTCCCTAATATTGCAATGCTCACTTTCATGTCAGATTTACTTGCCAATTCTGTTGCCGGGTTCAGTAGTTCCAAACCGGAAGGATCAACAGATCCTTCTTTTACATAACTTAGTATCAATATTTCTTGGGCGGACATTGTATTCTCCTGTATAAAGGTCAGATTAACTTTTCTTCGCGTAGTCGGAGTGCGAGATTCTTTGCGGCTTCAGCGTCGTCGTCGCCCTCTATGAATTCACATTCCTGCGTACTCACTGGGACAAAGAGATCTCTCAATTGCAGTTTGGGAGTCAATGTACCGACGTTTATGTCCAAGTCATTTGTGGTCCATACCGTAGGTTTCTTTCTGGTCGCTGCCATGATACCTCTTAATGTTGGGTATCTGGGCTGTCCTAGTTCGTTACTGACTGTCACAACGCAAGGAAGAGTGCCCTCAATTATTTCGTAACCCTCAGATGTTACTCGTTCCACCCGGACCTTATCTTCTTCAATATCAACTTTCTTACCAAGGGTTATGCACGGCATTCCTAATAACTCAGCGATACCTAAAGGTAATTGGGCATTGTCCCAATCAGAAGCCTGCCGGCCACAGATTATTAGATCAAACCCTCCCAATTTGTTGATAGCTGAGGCGAGAATGGATGCCACTGAGAAAGTATCTATGCTATTGGAAAAGGCATCATCCTCCAGAAGGACAAGTTCATCAGCGCCCATAGATAACGGCTTTTTCATCACATCTAGGGCGAATTGAGTTCCTGAAGATATTACTGTGACAGATGCTTGCAAAGCGTCTTTAAGGATTAAAGCGGCCTCAACAGCATTCTCGTCAAATCCGTTAACTACTGGTGGAATGGTACTAGGGGTAGTAACTTGTTTTAATTCTTCGTCTATTTTAAAGGCAGAGGGTGGCATGTCAGGGTCTACTACTTGTTTCGCTAGCACCGCTATTTTGATTGACAATTTATGCTCCTGGCTCTGATATTTGATTGTTAGAGCTGGTTAGTTATTATAAAATATATCTTAAACAATTTCACCTAGCAAAGAGGATTCTGCACATGAATACCATAAAAACATTTTTCTTTCTAATAATAATGTCATTCTTGCTACTGATAGCTGGAGCTGCTATTGGAGGAGAAGCTGGTGTAATATTCGCCGTCGTGATTGCTATTGCGATGAATTTTGGTGCGTACTGGTTCAGCGATAAAATTGCATTGAAAATGGCTCACGCCACACAGATTGAAAGAGTCACTGCCCCTCATTTATTCGAACTTGTTGAAAATCAGGCAGAACGGGCAGAATTGCCTATGCCAAAAGTTTATTTGATAGAATCGGAAGTGCCCAATGCTTTTGCAACCGGTAGAAACCCTCAGAATGCTACAGTTGCGGTAACTGCAGGTGCAATGAGATTATTGGATGATAGAGAATTAGGAGCTGTACTGGCCCATGAAATGGCTCATGTAGGCAATCGTGATACCCTCATTATGGCGGTTGTGGCAACTATCGCAGGAGCTATTTCGATGCTAGCCTGGATGGCGCAAATGTCCGCTATTTTCTCTTCCTTCGGAGGCAATAGAGACGGCAGAGGAGGGAATATTATCGGCTTACTGTTTGTGGCAATTATTATGCCCCTGGCTGCTACTATAGTAAGAATGGCCATTTCAAGGTCAAGAGAGTTTCAGGCAGATTATACAGGTGCACATACATCCGGGGATCCCCTGGCCCTGGCGTCAGCACTGGAGAAATTGGACGCTTATGCTCAGGGGAATACAATGAAAGTGTCTGAAAGCGCTTCCCATCTGTTCATAATAAATCCGTTTTCCGGACAGAATATGGCGAAGCTTTTCTCCACGCATCCTCCGACACAACAACGAGTCGAAAGATTGCGCAAACTCGAAGGGGAATGGAGAAAATTAATTTAGAAGATGGCTATAGGATTCACTGGAGAGCCAGTAACTTTGTTTAATTTTAGAGGTCCTAGGGAAAGCATGAATTCGTATATGTTCTCGTTGTAACAATATTCCGACAAGTCCATCAAATTGCAATTATCTATCAGCCAAAGACCCATTGTTACTAAACACATGATGTGCATCGGTGATGTCGTTACTTCTGGGTAATGAGTTGGTCGGATATCGTTAGAGGTATCTGTTCCCAGCATTGCTATGCCTTTATTTCTGAACCATCGGGCACAGGCTACCTGACATGCTGTCATAGGTTGAGTGCTATCTACCGCTCCTTCTGACAACCTTCGCTCGTAGTTACCCGTATGAATTAGGACGATATCTCCTTCTCTGACCTGGATACCTTGCTTTGCCTCAGCGGCATCTAAATCCTCAGGAAATACCGGTTCGTCTGCAGACAACCATTTTTTGTTTTTTAGTCGTGCAATGTCCAACAGGACTCCTCTGGTTACTATGCCAGATCCAGTGGGTTCGATCGAATGACTCTCTGCCCCTTCTTTTGCTGTAACCATGTCAGCTGGTACTCCGTTGTACATCAGGCCCCTCCATGAGTAGTGAGATAAAGCATCTATATGAGTGATGGTCTGCCCGTGAAAAACCATACCGATAAATTCGGCTGCTCCTTTCCTGTTGATTTGACGTTCCAGCGTATCGGTCGCCCGGCCTTCCCCGCTGTCTACCATAAATCTTTGAACCTGATAAGTAACGTCGGCGGCTGGGTCGGTAGTGATGGGACGAGCACAGCTGATAGTTACTCCTCGAGATACCAATGCTGAAGCTTCAACCACTTTTTTGCTAGTGATTAAATTTAGGCAACCGAGCTGGTCTTCGGGGCCCCATCTACCCCAATTGCTTAGCTCTGTCATCATTTGCAACAATTCTGCATCGGAGGGAATTTTTGACATGACTTCTCCTTTAACCTAATTCTGAGCCGATTATATCAGGGTACCCTAGTACAAAGTCGGACGCGGTTACAGCTCGCTTGCCTTCAAGTTGTAGTGTTGAGACTATCAACGCTCCGTCCCTTGTAACTATTTGGATTTTGTTGTCTGAGTGGAGAACTGTGCCTGAGGCGTAGTTCTGTGGTTTGGATTGCTCTATATATTCTGATTCGATTATTTTGATAATTTTCCCCCTCCAATGGGTAAAAGAGGATGGCCACGGCGTGTAAGCTCGTAACCTGCTCTCGATCTCTAGTGTTGAAGAATCCCAGTCAATTAGCCCATCCGTTCTGACTACTTTTGTGGTGTAGGTTGCTAGGGAATGATTTTGCTGTTTCTCGGCTATTGTACCCGTAGTCTGTACAGTACTCAGGGAGTTACGTAATAATTGAGATCCTAGGCCAAATAAAGCCTTGGTTAGATATGGTGTAGTTTCTGTAAGGTTCAAATCATAACTCACTTGATCTAGTATGGGTCCGCTGTCCATTTTGTCATCTAGTTTGATAATAGTGACACCCGTAGTTATGTCGCGATTCACAATCGTGGTGACCACAGGGCTAGGGCCTCTATGTAGTGGGAGTAACGAAGGGTGGATGTTCCAGCACCCTAAAGGAGGGAGTGTGAGAATTTTCGAAGGTATGAATTGTCCGTAAGCTGCAACCACTATCACATCTGGTTTGAGTTCGGTTATAACTGCAATGGTTTGGGGATTGTTCAATGTATGTGGCTGATGGACAGGAATCCCCAAAATGTCTGCATGCTGATACACAGGGGGGTGAGTTAATTGTTGCGATCGTCCTGCCTTTTTGCTTGGAGCTGTGAACACTGCTGAAATTTGGTGTTCTTGGTACAGTTCATCTAGCACAGGGATAGCAAAGTCAGGTGTACCCATAAATA
This sequence comes from uncultured Dehalococcoidia bacterium, assembly GCA_964343075.1. Lineage (GTDB taxonomy): Bacteria > Chloroflexota > Dehalococcoidia > Lucifugimonadales > UBA3495 > UBA2588. Next base: position 112,808 of record CAYFGT010000003.1, read on the forward strand.
TTATATTCATAATCGCTTTAAGCCCAATAAATCAAACTAATACCTATACGTTACCATAGGGGAAAGCATCAATAAACGGATAAAATATGATGTTTTGGTGATTGACACCTTAAAAATTACGTTGATATGATGATATTACTCGTTAGAGAATAATAATGTTGCGGAGGTGAAAGTTTATGAAAGATAGTGATATGTGGGGGCGATGGTAGGCAT
>CAYFGT010000004.1:0-93667 GCA_964343075.1 uncultured Dehalococcoidia bacterium
CGATCTCCTGAACCACAACCAGGCGCCTTAGACCACTTGGCTACGCTCGCCACAGCGGCGTGAATTATATCATAAATGACAGGGACCTGAAGTATATGGATTCATAATATTCTGTCGATATACTCCTGCAAATACCCCCAACCTTTGTATAAAATAAATTACAAAGATTTGTTAAGGGAAGTCAGTCGTGAAGAAAAAATATGCCAATATTCGAGTGAGTCTAGCCGTAAAGTCTAAAATCGATAGTTTGGTGGCAGATTTTGGCACAGCGGATAATGCGTTACGAGGACTGTTGGGTCTTCCGCTGTTAAAAGATCCTAGAAGTCAGATGATGCAAGGAATACCCATGCAGTTAATGATCGTGGTTGTGCTAAAAATGCTAAGCCAATGGCCTTCCCTCTCGAGGAAACAAATGGTTGATGAATTTGAATCCAGGCTAAAGTCTATACCCGATAAGTTTAATAAAGAACATCAAATTCTGGCGAGTAATTTTCTGCCTAGATGGTACTCCAAATTAGGGAATGCGATAGCGCAGGGCCGTAAATCTGGATATGTGGAAATGGATCCATCCGGACCGAATTCGAATAAGGCTTTATGGCGACTGACTCCTAAGGGACAGACCCACCTCATAGAGTCTGAACCTCTGATTGAGAAGGCGACTAATAACACCAGTTCAGATTTCATTCTCAATTTGTTAAAGTAGTACCACATGTTTATAAAAAGGGGAGTTAAAAATACGATGGTACAAAAAAAGCGAAGCAGTGTTGCAGTGGTAGTGTTATTGATTGGTATGGTGCTCGCTTGCAATGGCACCGACGGATCAGAGGAATGGACTGCCCCAGATATAGGCTCTTCAAACATAGGGTCCGGTCCCGCTGGGGAGACCCCGGAGACCCCTTCCAAAATGTCCTCTGGAAACTTGCCTGTTTATAACCCGGAATATTCAGATGCAATTCGTGCATCAGAACTACCACAAGGAGGAACCTTTGTAAGATTGTACTCCGATCCGCCGTCTCTAGATCCGCACACCACGTCTGACGCAACCTCATCCACGGTGATTGTTGAGATTTACGGAGGATTGGTAACAATTGACCCTAACTTGAATTTTGTACCTGATTTAGCTGAAAGTTGGGAAATGAGTTCTGATGGCACCGAGTATGAATTCAAAATAAGAAAAGATGCGAAATTTCATGATGGTCGGTCAGTTACGGCACAAGATTTCAAGTGGTCGTTGGAACGGGCTGCTTCACCCGACACGAAATCCATCGTAGCCAGTACTTATCTTGGAGATATTATAGGTGTTAGTGACAAGCTAGAGGGCAAAACTGGGAGCGTAGATGGTGTAATTGTCAATGACGATTACACTTTGACCATCGCTATCGATCAACCCAAAGCATACTTCCTGCCCAAACTTACATATCCTACTGCATTTGTGCTCGATAAAGACTCTGTGGAATCCGCGCCGGGCACATGGATGTTTTCCCCGAATGGAACAGGACCGTTCGTTATGGCTAATTATGTACCTGGTGAATTTCTACAGCTAAAAAGGAACAATCTGTATCATCTGGGGCCACCAAATCTTGATGGGGTTGACATGATTTTGAGCGGCGGGAATAGCATGATCATGTATGAAAATGATGAAATTGATATCTCTGGTATCGGCATTGACGACCTGGACAGAGCATTAGATCCAACCAGCAACATCTATAGTGATGTGGTAAAGGCTCCCCCTGCTTTTAACGTGAATTATATAGGAATGAATGTTGAGGAGCCACCGTTTGATGATCCTAAAGTCAGGCAAGCTCTGAATATGTCAGTGAATAAGTCAGCTATTGCAGACACTTTATACAGTGGGTTGATTGTTCCTGCGAACGGGATTTTACCTTTTGGATTTCCTGGATATTCGGATCAAGTAAACGGATACACTTATGACCTTGAACGCGCAAAAGCGTTGCTTGCTGCCTCTAAGTATGGCGACGATTTGGAAAATATGCCGAATATCCAATTGAGTATACCTGGAGGGTTTGGAGCCCCCGTAGACTTGGATCTGGAAGTTATGCTTCAAGAATGGGAACAAAACTTAGGGATTATCATTAATATACAACAAACTGAATGGGCTACTTTCCTCCAGGACTTGAATAAAAGACGCTTTCAAATGTTTAAAGTTGGATGGATTGCAGATTATCCAGATCCAGAAAACTTTCTTGATGTGCTATTCCACAGCGATAGTACTAACAACCACACTGGGTATGCCAATGACAAAGTCGATGATTTGTTGGCACTGGCTCGTATTGAACCCGACCAAGCAAAACGTTTTGGTTTATACAATGAAGCTGAGTCTCTGATTTTGAAAGATGCTCCTTGGATACCTCTCTGGAACAGTGCCGAAGGATACTTGTTAATTAAACCGTATGTTAAAAACTACTATCTAACTCCTTTGTCTATACCTAAACTTAGATACATTTATTTTGAAAAGGGATCCGGATCGTAGGTGAAAGCTTATGTGCTTAGAAGGTTATTATGGACGCCAATACTGGTGTTGATAGTTACCTTCATCACATTCACCCTTGGTAGATTTGGCCCTGGAGATCCAGTGGAAGTGATTATGGGGCAATACAACGACCCCGAGACTGCCGCTAGAATCGCATCCGAATACCATTTTGATAAACCATTGTTAGTTCAATATGGTATTTACCTTTCCGGCGTGGTCAATGGAGATTTCGGAGAAAGCTATAAGTACAAAAACCGAGACGTAATGGATCTAATAAAGAATCGGATCCCAGTGTCAGCTAAGTTAGGAGCTGCAGCACTGATGATTTCGCTGATGTTGGGAATCCCGATCGGCCTGTATGCAGCCTATCGGCAGGGAACCTACAAGGACTCCCTTGCCATTTCTCTAACTCTATTGGGTCAATCAGTACCGATTTTTCTTACAGCACCAGTACTCCTATTAGTTTTTGCCTTGAAAATTCCAATCTTTCCAACCCACGGATTAGAAGGTTTCTTCGATCTCGGTATTGTGCTTCCGGCATTGGTGATGGGAGTACCCGGTACAGCGATTATTGCCCGGCTTACTAGGGCGGCTACATTAGAAGTCCTTTCTCAGGATTTTGTACGCACAGCTCATGCAAAAGGTCTGCCGCCTAGATATATCGCAACCCTACATGTTTTTAGAAATGCGATGATTCCGATAGTAACCACTTTGGGCTTCGCTTTAGCCGGATTGATAAGTGGTTCTTTCATAGTTGAGGCATTTTTTGGCATCCCAGGGATAGGGCTTTTGGCTGTTGAGTCGTTTTTTTCCAGAGACTATCCCGTGATTATGGCCTTAGTGATCATAGGTACTACTGCCTTTGCCCTCACCAATTTGTTGATTGATTTGTTATACCCGATTATAGACCCAAGAATCAGAATACAAGGGAGAAATAATGCCTAAACAAGTTATTCCTTTCGATTCTGATATGCGATCAGGGTTTTTATCAAGTTCCCTGAAACGTCTTGCGTCTCATAAAGCTGGTATGGCGTGTATAATCCTCATTTGTTTATTATATGGCTCCGGGATTTTTGCTCCCGTCGTCACGCCGTATGAATATAATGATCAAAACTTAATGAATGCAAAACAAACCCCATCGTTCTCTCATCCGTTCGGAACAGATCGATTGGGTCGAGACATTTTAACTAGGATCATTTACGGACTTCGGACAACGGTGATTATTACTGTGACTTCGTTGATAGGTGGTAGCTTGCTGTTGGGGATTACATTTGGATTGGTTGCAGGATATTACGGAAAATGGATTGATGGAGTAATTATGAGAGTGGGCGAGATCACATCGTCGTTCCCTGACATTTTCCTAGTGTTGTTAATAGTGTCAACGTTGAAGCCCAGACTAATGTCTTTTTTATGGGAGAATGAGAAGTGGATAGACGTTGAATCGTTGGTTCGGACCGGGGTTATAGATTATATGGTGATATCCGTTGCTTTGGCCATTTTTTCTTGGTTTGGCATGGCGAGGCTTGTCAGAGGTCAAGTGTTACAAATCCGAGAATCTCAATATGTCGACGCAGCCATAGCAATTGGTTCCTCCACGCCTAGAATATTATTTATGCACATTCTCCCGAATACCTTAGCTCCAATTATTGTATCCGTTTCAACGAGTCTTGCAGGAATTGCAGGAACGGAAATAGTTCTTAGCTGGATTGGCATAGGGATTCAACCGCCCACCCCAAGCCTAGGGGTAATGATATTCGAAAATGGAAATATCTCAGTCCTTAGGACGAACCCTCATATGATCTTGTTTCCAGTCGGCATTGTGGGAGTCTTACTGTTCACGTTTAACCTGATGGGAGATGCCGTGGTTGACGCATTCAACCCCAGAACCCGATAATCACGAACCTCGTCTAAAAAACAAGGCGATAGGAGCGACAATAAGCAAAACCGATGCGAAGTCAAGAGGAGCACGTTCTTTGGAACGACTGCAGCTGGGCGGCGCCTCGGTAGTTACTCTGCTAGGAAATTGATCCGCCTTACTTTTTGTCGGATTCACTTGGTCGTCGGCAGGATAGGCCATGTCTGCTTGGCGGTCTGCCGCCCATGCTGCTTCTAGTTCGTCTATAGATAGATCGTATGTTGCTTGTAAAGCCTTTTCGATGCTGATGGAAGCCTTGAAGTTGGTAATTAAGTCAGCAAACGAATTTCTACCGAATGTGTCTGCTAAATAGGTCACTACGGAAGCACCTTTGCCATAAGCAGCAATGATGTCCTCTGGCGACCCCGAAAAAGTATTAAGAAATTTTATAGATTTGTCAGTTTTACTGCTGATCGCCTCTCTCAGAGGAGATTCGTAATCATTGGCTCGGTATAAATTCCCGAACTCCGCTAACCCCTCATCGAACCATGCGGGCAGTCGAGTATGGAATCTACCTACAGCATCATGCAATAAGAGGTGCATGAATTCGTGTGCTGTGGTGCTTTTCAGAGTGTTAGTTCCTGCATATATGACTGCCACGCGTTCTTCAGGGAATGCCATACCTTGAGTCATAAGATGGGTAGAGGTAGCATCCGACCGAAAAGGGAGGACTTTCTCCATGTCTCTATAATTCTCATATAATACTAAATGGAACTGCTCAGTTGGATCATGGCCAAACATTGGCAATGCGAATTCAGCAGTTTCTGTTATGACCTGCTGGGTTACATTGGCTTCTTCCGAAGATGGGCCTCCATGATAATAAATAACTGATAGGTCATTTGACAGAGTACTCCAAGTGAAACCGGGATCCAAATATAGTATTTTTGATTCTGGACTTTCATAAGAAAGCCCCGTTGAAGTGAGTCCTTCAATGGAATAATAGATAGTCGTTCCGGGAGGTATATAAGTTCCTGCCCGTTGACTTTCGATTGTAATCTCTACAGGGACAGCATTGGGGTCGTCTGCAATTCTATATCCCGTTTTGTTTGCCTGTCCTTTGATTTGATAAGAAAGGCGCAAGTCTTCAAAGATCACATCATTTACTGGGGAGATCTGTACTGTGATACCAAAAGGAAAGTTGTTTATGACGTTAACGTCAAAGGGTGTGATTTGCTGAGGCAGGGTGATAGACGGTTCTGGCGGTGCGTTTACTGAAAATGCGTTTGCAGACACTCTCCAGCCTAACATGCAAATGATGCACACTGATATGACGTAGAGTACAGATGTTTTTGCCATTTGCTTACTTCTTCTAGGTCCCTTGGTGTAAGATATGGTGGATTGTTAATTGAAGTTGAGGTTATAGTAACGCATGGCTATCAAGGTTTGCAAAGTCCCATACTTAAATTATGAACCCTATTACTTTGACATGTACTCTCAAGAGTTTGAATTGATTGAGAGTTCTCCTAGCGGAGTACGAGATTTATTGGTGTCTGGGGCCATTGACGCAGGACCTGTCCCCACTGCCGATATTCCGGCACTTGGCGACCAGTTTGACCCAGTCGGTGGGTTCGCTATCTCTACCGCCGCATCGAGCGGCAATTTATTCTTGCATGCGAAACATCCGATTTCCGAACTGGATGGCCATTCGATAGCTATCGGTGGCGAAGGATCTACAGCTGTAAAATTGCTGAAGTTGCTGTTATCAAACAAATATAGCCTTAACAACGTATCCTACGTTGGACAAAAAGACGATCACGATGCCATATTGGTGATTGGTGACCCTGCTCTAAGAACTAGGTATGGGATGCGTGGTTTTGAATATAAGTATGACTTGGCCTCCGAATGGAGTGAGTGGATGTCATTACCGCTTGTCACAAGCAAATGGTTCGCGTCTCCGAATTTGACCAACTCGCAGAAAATCTTGTTAGAGAACACTCTTTACGTTGGAATGGAAGAGGGCGTAACAACGCTATGTAACACCAATGATACGTATGATCATTTGCTCATGCGGGCAAAGGACGTTACGGCCTTCATAAGAGGTTTTAAATACTTTTCCGGGCTGTCTGAAACGAAAGGACTGTCGAAATTGCTAGATTGTTTTAACGAGATGGATTAGTACGGCAAGGATTCTGTACGTGACGTGGATAGATTCATACGAACGCAGGATTCACATAATTAGTGAATTTTCTCCTCCCCAAAATGCGACCTTGGATTATACAGAAGTTAATGCAGACTTAGTTATAGTGGCTTCCAATCCAGGTCACTCGATCAGAGTGGAGTCCGCTCTGGCATCCGCTTATCTCCAATATAGAAAACATGCTAACAGCCTTGCCACTCTCACAATAAGGGATCTCGACGAATTGATTATTATGTCTGACTTGTTAGGTTTGGTCATGTGGGATGTATGTGGTGCAGTCATAGTTGCAGGCGATCAATACCCGACCAGCCGAAATGATTCACACCGCCGATCTGCCCTGACCACCTCAGAAGTGATTGGCAAAGGGAAACGATTGTTGACTAAACATAATATTTCTGCTGACCGGTTCAAGATTGGGTCGGCTTTGGATCTGAACAGAGATCTCAAATCAGTCGTCCGCCTTGCTGAAACCAGAGTGCGAATGGGATGTGATTTCTTCATTACTCAACCCATTTTCAGCGCAGATAAAGCCCTTTATTTCCAAGACCTGTACAGAAAGTTGATAGGAAAAGATCTTGGTGCGCCTGTGTATTATGGACTCCAAGTTCTTAAGCCAGGCAGCTTGTGTTTTTCAAACGTTCCTTCTAATGTTAACGCAGAAGTTGAGAAGTTTTCTGATAACTTGAGCCATTTAAAAGAAATTGCCGAGCGGTTAGTCGAACAGGGGCAAACCTGTTTCTATACGGTGCCTCCGTTTTACCGGGGCGGGCGTCGGGACTATCCGATATGTGCGATGTTGAATGATAGTCTTAGGAGCATGCTTTAAGGGACCCAAGGGGCAGGAGCAGATTGGTTGACATCTGTTAGGACGTCAATGACTACAGGCCTGTCTAGTTCTAAGGCTTGCTGTATAGTCTCTTCCAGATCTTGGGGATCTTCCACCCGAAAGCCAGTTGCACCCATAGACTCTGCTATAACCGCAAAATTCGTAGGTGAAAAGTCGGAAAGAGAGTTGGGGTTTTTCCCTAATCGCTCGTAAGTGACTGTGTCTCCACGTCTGTTTTGACTCAGCGCGTTGTTGTTGTTGACGACAGTTACGGTGTTAATCCCGTAACGAACGGCTGTTTCTAATTCACTGATGTGGTACCAAAATCCACCATCGCCAGTAAAACAGACTACAGGGCGCTCCGGAGCTCCACATTTGGCTCCCAACGAAGCAGGAAATCCCCATCCAAGCGAGCCTGCTGCTCTAAGATACGACTGGGTTGGACCTACAAGATCCATCATCGATGCGGTCCAGATCCCTGCGTGACCGGTGTCAACAACCAAAGCTCCATTTTGTGGTAGTACGGTATTGATTGCAGAACACAAACGTTCCGGAAGGATAGGTTGTTGTGAGGAAGTAAGCAAAGGAGCGACTTCTTCTCTCCATCGAGATACTATAGAGCAAATTTCTTGATTCCACTCCGTGCGGTGTACTGGTTCTGCTATTTGTAGGAGTTTCCTGAGGGTCGCCTTGATGTCAGCTTGCACGTTTAGGACGGATGAATAATTGCGTCCCAATTCACTTGGATCAATATCAACATGAATGACCTTGGTGTTTGGCGTTGGCACTTGCCAGAAGTGGGTCACTTGACTACCTGTTTGACTTCCGAGGAAGATTACTAGGTCAGCCTCAGACACTACTCGATTGGCGGCTTCTCTGGAGTATGTCCCGCATACACCTACGGATAACGTATGAGTTTCAGGGATGCTGCCTTTGGCGTTCATAGAAGTTGCTACAGGAATGGATAAGGTTTCAGCTAAGTCGAGGAGCTCTTGTTGAGCTCCAGAATATACAACCCCACCTCCGGCTACAAACACTGGTTTTTGAGATTCAGTAACTAATTTCAAGAATTCTAGGATCCGGTCTTGTTCAGGTTCTGGCCTGAAAGCTGGGCGTTGCATGAAGTCTGGTTCTGCACCTGGATGGGCATCCAATTCGAATTCTTCTATAAACTCGCCTCGAATGCCTTGTAAATCCAAATGAACGGGCAAAGAGGTGCCGGATATAGTCTCTCTGAACGCTTGTCTCAAGTATCCGGGTAATTGGTCTGGTGTCTCTACATTAACACTGTATTTGGTGATGGCTTCAAAGGGTTGGATATGGTCAATCTCTTGATAAGCGTTTTTGTGGAGATGACTGAGAGGACTACGCCCAGTTATTGCGATAACTGGGGACAGACCTAAAAAAGCATCCTGTAAACCTGCGGCCAAATTAGACGCTCCAACGGATTGGGCTAGGCATATTCCAGGTGCTTGTCTAATGCGGGCATACCCATCCGCCATATAGGCCGCAGCTTTTTCACTGTGGGTGATTACATGTTCTATCCCTAGGTCCTCTAATTTGCTCATGGTTTCTCTCAGGATAACTGGTACGAGGAACACATGTGTAATTCCGTGCGAATCTATAGTTTGGGCGATAAAATCGGATCCCCTCATGTTTGGCATAGTAGCTCTCCTCTAATTGAGTAGAGCTATTCTACGTGATCTTTATCTTTTCAACTATGACGGCCTGCCATCAAAAACTTCTTTGGCGATAGGGACTGCATTCGCAGCCGTTGGCCAGCCTGCATAGAACGCAACGTGTGTAATCAGCTCTCCGAGCTCGTCACGGGTGATTCCATTATCTAGTGCTCTGTTAAGGTGACCAGGTAGTTGACCTGTCCGATAAAGAGCCTGAAGAACAGCTACGGTGATCAAACTTCGGTCACGTTTTGATAGTTCTGGGCGTTCCCATACGTCCCCAAATAGGACATCTTCCGTTAGGGATTCAAGTTTTGGTGAAATCTGACGCATGGCGTCTCTTGGTGTAGGCATAAGTCCTCCTTTTTGATTCACAGAGGTTTAAACATGGGCAGACTGATATTTTCATCCAAGTCTTCAAATGTGACAGTCACCTTCATTCCAATGTGTACCACATCAGGATCAGGGTCAACATCTATTACGTTTGTTGGTATGCGGGCACCTTCCTCGGTCTCGACCACGGCGGCGACAAACGGCACGCGGTCTTGGAATGCTGGAGTGGGAGCCCGTTCGACTATGGTAAAAGCATGAATGGTGCCGACTCCAGAACTTTCGATCCAGTCCGTGTTTCTTGAGAAACATATTGGGCAAATATCCCTTGGATAGAAGTATGCTTTATTGCAGTCACTACAGTTCCGTAGCCATAGCTCGTGCTCTTTGCATTTCTCCCAATAAAAATCAGATTCTGGTTGGGGTACGGGAGGAGTGACTCTCGGTTGATCAGTCATTCAATCACCTCTTGATTGCTTTTTGGATTGTTTGATGAGAATATTCCTTAATTCTACCAACGTCAAGCACGTAAGGGGCAACGAACTATGAAGATTGCAGTGATCGGAACAGGAGGCATCGGAGGTTACTTCGGGGCCCAATTGGTGATAGCGGGCCATTCTGTGACATTTGTATCCCGTGGCGAGACCTTGAAAACGCTGACCGAGTCCGGATTGAATTTGAAGACAGAGTCTGGTTCATACGTTATTAATCGAGATCAATACAGAGTGATTAGTTCAGACCCTACTAGCATCGAAGATCCCAACGACCTAGTAATTATTTGTGTTAAAACCTACAGTAACGAGAGTATTTTAGAAACTGTTTCTCCATTTATTGGCTCTCAGACCAGTGTTATGACGCTGCAGAATGGCCTTAATCCTTGTGAGGCGTTCAACGGAATAAGTTCTGAAATAAACCTGGTACAAGGAATTGCCTATGTTGAAACAGCACAAGACTCTCCTGGTCATTACGTTCAACAAGGCGATGTCACCAAGATCATTTACGGGACTAGGTCTAAAGTGGTTCAGGAACCGGAATGGTTCTCATCAATATTTGAAGGGTCTGCTGTGCTTTTTGAAAAAACGGAAGACCTAGACACTGAGTCTTGGAGTAAGTTTGCGTTCATATCTACTGTGGCAGGAGTGACTGCGGCCTGCAAGATGAAGCTGCGCGACTTGTTTGAGGAAGACAAATGGATCCAAAACACAAAATATGTCCTAGACGAAATAGGGCAAATTGCCAACAGTTCGGGGGTGGATGGAGATAAAATTGTTGCCGAGGGGTGGTCATTCATTATGGATAATTATCATGACATCACTGCGTCTATGCACACTGATGTCATGCTTGGGAAAGCTCTGGAAATCGATGCACTTACCGGAACTGTGTGCATTTTGGCAGAGCGACGTCAGATCCCCGTTCCATTGAATGACTTGATCTACCGGGTTTTGGCGCCATACAAACATGGTTCCGCTATACAATAGGATCTTTTCCGGTTTTCTCCTTAAATAATTTCCAGGTGTTTTCATTAAACGGATAATACTTGCCAGGGGAACATTGTTCTTCTACAAGTTGGGTCTTGATGACTTGTTCAACTTCTTCTCGCTGATGTGCAATGTCTATCACCTCTGAAACTAAAGTAGCGGGCACCACGACCACACCGTCATCGTCCCCTACTATGTAGTCTCCAGGCCTAACTAAGACCCCTCCACATTGAACCGGAAGATTCACATCCCATGGCCAGAATTCTGCAGGGCCTTGCTTGGCGGTTTTATTGGGGGCATATACAGGAAAACCATATTCCGTAAGAGCGACACTATCCCTGACTCCTCCGTCTGTTACGAGCCCCCCTACCTGACGCTGTTTTAGACGTAAGAATTTGATATCGCCACCAATAGAGCTATATTCCCAACCCATAGCATCGATTACCAAGACATTCTCAGGACCGCATAGCTCAAATGCCACGTATTCTGCGGATTGGTCTCCTTTGGGTTTGTCGGCTGCCAGATCAGGTCGGTGGGGAACAAACCTGAGTGTCACAGCTTTACCTGCCATGTGTTGACCTGGATTCAAAGGTTTGGCTCCATGTATGAATCCCATCGGCCAATTCTTAACCCACAGTGCGTCCATTAGTGTCTGTGTTGGAATGTTTTTAAGGATGTCTAAAAGATCTGTCATCTGCCTCCTCCCTAGATAAGAATTTTCCCGTCTTTCTTTACCAAGGATCCTTCTTTCATAATCATAGATACGTTGTGTAACGCCGTGATATTATCCACTGGATTGGCGTCGGTAATGATGAGATTGGCTTTTTTCCCAGGGGTCACAGACCCGATGGAATCGTAGAGATCCAAACATTCCGCAGACGTCTTGGTGGCACAAACCACAGCTTCCATTGTAGTGATTCCCATTTGTTCAACCATCACTTGAGGAATGTAGGCGAAGTCTCCAAAATAGGCATTGGTCATTCCAGAGTCCATGCCGGTGACAAACTTGATACCTCTTTGCCACATATCGTAAAGGATTTCCATTCGCAGCTTTGGATTGGCATTAGCAGGTGCTGGCTTTTTCCGTCCTCTGATTTCATTCAGGTAATTGAGAGCCAATGTGGGGTCCACGAAGATTCCTTTCTTGCTTATCAGGTCCGCAACCTCTGGCTTGTAATCGTACAGTTCTTCAGAAGCTTCCGCATTCCAGGAACAGTGAATGATATTGTCTACGCCCGCCTGGGCAGCTATTTGAACCCCTTCTGTGGCATGGCAGTGTGCTGCAACTTTCAAGCCTAATCGATGGGCGTCATCTACCACTGCGTTTAAAATGTCCTGGTCGTATTGTGGGCGTTTAGGGTTTGTACCGGGAGTAAAATTACCCCCTGTCGCCATTATCTTGATCCAGTCAACACCTGCTTTGAACTGGGCTCTGACTGCAGCAACCGCTTCTTCTTTGGTGTCGGCTTCGATTCCGAACATATTACAATGACCCCCAGTAGTGGTGATGGGAGATCCTGCAATGATCAGTTGAGGTCCCGGAATGATTCCTGAGGCAATTGCATGTCTCACTGCAAGCGAGATCTCGTTCTTTGCTCCGAGGTCTCTCATAGTTGTGACGCCTGATAAAAGCGCATCTCTCATCACAGATACTGCTCTTATTAGTAATGTGTTATCGTCTTCGCTGGTTAATTCCTGAAAATTATCATGAGTCCCACTGATGTGCATGTGGGAATGCATCTCGATAAAACCAGGCATTAGGACGCCTGAATCGTGACGGATTACCGTTGTATCGACGCCAGAACCCGCATCTGGTTGTTTCTTTTCAACAGAAAGGATGATTCCATCTTCTACGACGACTTGTTGGTCTGACAATAGCCTTTCATCGTCAACATCTAAAACGTGTTCAGGTTGTAAGATATATTTCATTGTGTCTCCCGGATCAAAGATTGAGTTCTATTATTATCCTACTCCTCGCCTGAGTCAAAGAACCCTTCGTCAATATAACGATTCAATACTTCTGTCATTTCTTCCGGCCGTTGTAAGGGCACATCGTGAATGCTGTTGGTGAACCAATGCACTACGCATTTGGGAATGTGTTGCTCAGCTAGTGACAAATAGTGACTTTTCCGGTTTACCCAATAGGATTGGTTAGGATCTTCATCGGGACTTGCAGGAAAAAAAAGGCATGGCACTTGCATAACTTTATATAGTTCACTGGGGTAATGGTTCCAAAGAGCTTCAATTATGGCCAGATGGTTCTCTAAAGATAGGTTAGGAGACAAAACCCCTCTGTCACTGTTAAAGTTTCCTCGCACAGCATCGAAAGCACCATCTATGTTGGCTAGTACGCCTCCGTTTCTGGTGGAAAATCGAGCTCTTAGGCCTTCTTCAGTCAACCCAGTAAATTTTGGAGGCGCCATTTCTTGTTTGGCTATCTCTAACGTCCATCCTTCTCGTGCAGATGGCTGAATGGTGCCGCCGTCAACCATGACGATACCTCGGATCTTGCAAGGATGCTTAGCTCCGAATTCTAGGACCACATCAGCTCCCCAAGAATGCCCTATCAGAATTGGCTGGGTGATTTCAAGTTTTTCCATGAATTTATGTAGATCTTCAACGATCGTATTGAAATCGTATCCGGTATTGGGTTTAGAGGAAAGTCCATGGCCTCGTTGATCGACCGTTATCACGGTATATCGGGCGTTGAGTAATGGGCGCATCAGATCCCAGATCTTGAGATTTGAGGCCAATCCATGCAAAAAGATTAATGGAGGGCCTTCTCCTGAAACCTGGCAATGGAGGTCCACGTCAGCCAGATTAACATAATAATCTCCACTTTGAAGTGCCACTTGGCCTCCTCCATTGCTAGCATTCAGCTTATTATCGAATTAGTCAAAAGTTCGATTAAAAATACTTGGAATACGCAACTGTTTCTTTTAGAATATCTGTCGTAAAAAACAAAATTATTATAAACACAATATCTCAGGTTTTCCTTTATGGCACAAGCCCTTCAAAACAATATCCGGAATGTTGCTATTATCGCTCACGTTGATCATGGTAAAACAACCCTTATCGACGCTATGCTGGTGCAAAGCAAAGTATTTCGAGAGAACGAAGAAATCGGCACCCTCATAATGGACATGAATCCCCTCGAACGAGAAAGAGGTATTACTATTCTGTCCAAAAACACGTCTATTAATTATGGGGATACAAAAATCAATATAATTGACACTCCAGGCCATGCCGATTTCAGCGGAGAAGTAGAGAGAATCTTAAATATGGTTGATGGGTGTCTCCTCCTTGTAGACGCGGTAGACGGACCCATGCCACAAACTCGTTTTGTTTTGAAAGCGGCTTTGGAAAATGGTGTAAAACCTGTTGTTATAGTTAATAAAATTGATCGTGAAGAACGTCGGCCTGATGAAGTAGTTGAATTGATTCAAGATCTTTTCCTGGATCTTGCGGTAACCGATGATCAACTCGACTTCCCGGTGGTTTTTGCATCAGCCCGTGACGGATACGCTTGCGGAGATTGGAAGAATCCTGGAACGGATTTGTCGGTTCTTTTTGAAGCTATCGTTCAGGAAGTTCCTCCTCCCACATTTGACGATTCCGGAGGATTCCAAATGCTTGTCGCTGCACTAGACTACGACAATTACGTTGGACAAATTTGTATCGGTCGGATTACCCGCGGTAGCATAGAAGTTAAACAAGATCTTGCGCTGATGCAACAGGGAGAAACGCGGACTGGAACCCGGGCTGAAAAACTTCTTGTGTTTGAAGGACTTGCCCGCAAAGAAACGAATATAGCATACCCCGGGGATATTATTGCATTGGCCGGCATCGACGATGTCCATATAGGTGACACGGTTTGCAGCCCTGATAGGCTAGAGGCGTTACCCGCTATCAAATTCGAAGAACCTACTGTGAAGATGACTTTTGGCGTGAATACATCTCCATTTATGGGTAGAGATGGAACAAACTGCACATCAAGGACGCTTCATCAGAGGTTAATGAGGGAATTAAAAACCAATGTCAGTTTGCGGGTAGAGGCCACGGACAGCGCAGAGGCATTTTTGGTGTCAGGAAGAGGTGAATTGCATCTGGCTATTCTCGTTGAAAATCTACGCAGGGAAGGCTTAGAATTCCAGGTGTCTAAACCACAACCGGTGTATCGAACTACTAATGGCACCGAAGAAGAACCATATGAGTTACTCGAACTGTCCACCTCTTCTGAATTTACAGGGCCTATAACGGAATACCTGAATACACATTTGGGCAGATGCACCAACATGGAATATCCCGATAGTAATTCTGTCGTTCTGACATATGAAGTGCCTACCAGGGGCTTAATCGGCTTTGGTTCCTTCTTCGTTCGTACAACCCACGGCGAGGGGGTCTACAACAGTAGATTTATTGATTACCGAGAAAAACTTGGTACAATTAAGGAGTCATCACAAGGTTTACTGGTCGCCGCTGAAACTGGTACAGCAGTTACCAATGGGCTTTTGAATGCTCAGGGCAGGGGGCAAACCTTTATTTCCCCTGGGACTGACGTGTATCAAGGTATGGTGATCGGGATGCATAATCGATCAGAAGAAATTGCTATTAATGTTTGTAAGGAAAAGAAACTTACCAACATGCGATCATCTACAGCTGACGTGGCGGAAAGGCTAAACGTTGAATTAGTTATGAGTTTAGAAGAAAGCTTGGACTTCATGTCATCTGATGACCTATTGGAGGTTACTCCCTTAAATTATAGGCTTAGAAAACAAGAACTTGACCCGCTAGTGAGATCAAGAAATCGCAGAAAAGAGACAACGACAGAGTAATGGAGGTATCATGACTCAGACTGACCCAGCCCTGGTTGCGCACCTATATCGTAGAGCAGGTTTTGGAGCGACTTTTAAGGAAATTCGAGCGCTTTCAGAATTGCAGTACGAGGAGATCGTAGAGAATCTATTAGAACCTCAGCAAGTACCTGCGTTGAATTTGGATGTCGCTCGACGCTATCACTTAGAACTTAACGACACCGATTCTATAATCCCTCAAAAGGGTGAATGGATATATAGGATGGTCAACACTAAGCGGCATTTGGAGGAAAAAATGACGCTGTTTTGGCACTATGTGTTTGCGACCGGCGCAGGTAAAAGCATGCATTACCCTGCATCAACCACGCAGATAGAGACCTTCCGTGATCTATGTCTGACCGACATGAAAACTCTTCTGCTAGCGTTGTCAAAAGACCCTGCCATGAACTTTTGGTTGGATAATTGCGAGAACCATAAAGGTGAGCCCAACGAGAACTGGGGCAGAGAACTTCTGGAGCTCTTTTCTATGGGTGTTGGCATGGATAACTCAATGAATTACACAGAGGACGATGTCAAAATGGCCGCTCGTGCCTTCACAGGATGGAGTTTCACGCAGCCACTCTCGGTGTATCCCTACGGAGCTTATCCTAGTGAGTTCGTATATCTTGAAGAAGACCATGATGACAGTATTAAAACATTTTTAGGAAAAGAAGGGCGGTTTAACGGAGAGGATATCTTAGACATGATTGTGCCTAGGCCTGCTACAGCAAGATTCATTTGCAGGCACATGTACACCTTTTTTGTAGCCGACGAACCTCAAGTTCCAGCATGGAACATAGTACCTCCACAAGACCCTGAAGCAATTGAAATGCTTACCGACAAGTACCTAGAAACCAATGGAGACATTAAGGAAATCATGCGAACCTTGCTTAATTCCCAATTCTTCAAAGAAGCAATGTTCAAAAAAATAAAAAGCCCCGTCGAATTGATGGTTGGCACTATGAAAACGGCTCGAACTTTAGAATTCCCTGAACCCACTTTTGTGGGCTTGGCCAACACCGCACTTGCAATGGGTCAGAACCTAATGTATCCCCCTACGGTAGAAGGCTGGCACACCGGGCGGGAATGGATCGATGCTGGAACCCTTAACGAGCGGATCAATTTCGCTGTAAATCAATTCGATTCTGGAGAAGCTCCTGGCTTGGAAGACATGTATCAAGAAGTGAAAGCTAGGGGGGACCTTAGCTCAGAAGAATTCGTAGACGTTTGCCTAGAATTGCTGGGATACGTGCAACTTGGAGATGAAACCCGTGACACATTATACGAAGATTCAGCCATGTTAGGTTCGTATAAATCTACAGACCCTACGACAGACAGATTGGTGACTACACTGCAGAAAATTGTATCTTCTGTTGATTACCAATTTGGTTAAAAACAAAGACGGAGAAGTAAAATGACAAGTACGCAAAAAGAACCCACACTAGTTGTATTAGAACTTGTTGGTGGCAATGATTTTCTGAACACTCTAATCCCTTATGACAATGGCCTGTATTATGACAGTCGCCCCCACATAGCGTTTAATAGAGAGAATATCTTGCCAATAAATGATGAATTGGGATTTAACAAAAACGCAACGACTTTACACGATTTTTACAATAAAGGGAAGATGGGTATAGTCCAAGGAGTTGGATATCCGGATTCCAGTCGTTCCCATTTCCGAAGCCGAGACATTTGGCATACCTGTGAACCTGATAAAGTTGCCACTGAAGGATGGCTGGGCAAAGTAATCCGAGACCTAGATCCTAATAAAGAAAATGTGCTTACCGCAATAAGTATCAGCAGAGGACTTCCTCGCGCAGTTGTAGCCCAAGATGTGCCTGTGACCTCAATAGGAGACTTGGACACTTATGGACTCCTTACGGGGATCAAAAAAGAAGACAAGCGAGCTCAGGCTATGTCCATATTCGAAAAAATGTATAGCCCCTACATGGGTACTGGTGTAGTGAGGGACTACTTGAAGCAAACAGGTCGTGATGTTCAGACGGGCGCAGAAATTCTCAAAACAGTGCCTGGCATGTACTCAAGTACAGTGGAATATGCGGACAGTCCCATTTCTCAAAACTTGAGAGACGTCGCAAGGATTCACTTGGCTAATTTGGGAGTGAAAGTGTTCTACACTCAACATGGTGGGTACGATACCCATGCAAATGAGTACGCAGGACATGAGAAACTTATGATCGATCTAAACCGTGCTGTCAAAGATTTCTTTGATGATCTCGACGAACATAACGCGTCTGATAATGTAGTTATGATGATTTGGTCAGAATTTGGGAGACGGGTCGTTGATAATGGGAGTGGAACTGATCATGGAGCCGGAGGCGGAGCATTTATCATTGGCAACAACGTCAACGGAGGACTTTATGCAGAGTATCCTTCCATTGAGCCCAACAAAACAGACAACGGTGACCTTGCCTTCCAGTATGATTTCCGAGGATTGTATTCTTCTGTGATTGAACAATGGTTCAAGTTGGACAGTCCTTCGATAGTCGGAGGAACATTTGAACAGCTAGCTTTGATTAAGTAGAGAGGTAGTACGAAATGACGACACCGCACGCATTATTGAGAGTAGGTTTAACATACAAGAAAACTTTAGGAATGCGACGACTTACCAATACACCGTCGGATCTCACAATTGGACCAAACAACACCTTATACATCCTATGCCGCGGAGGACAGGCTGTAACATTTCTGAGAACCCTCACAACTGAGGATCAAGATTTGCTCGCCTTCAATTTTGTAGGCAAAGGAGGCGGCGGTGACGGAGGGGACTTCTCTCTCGAAGGTAAATACATTTGGCCAGCCTCACTTGCGTATCATAGTGGCGGTACCATTTTCATGTCTGATGAAGGAACGCACATGATCACTGAGATGACTCCTGACGGTAAACTTGTAGCTCAATGGGGTGATTATGGTGCCGAAATAGGCCAACTTAATCGGCCTTCCGGTATTGCTTTCGACAACGAAGGCAACCTTTTGATAGTAAATGCGATGAATCATCGAGTGGACCGATTCTCAACGAAAGGTCAGTTTTTGCAAAGTATAGGATCGTTCGGTAATGGCACGGAACAACTTGATATGCCATGGGGAATAGCTGTATCAGACAATGGCGACATCTATGTATCTGATTGGCACAATAAAAGGGTTCAGATATTTGACCGCGCAGGTAAACACATAAGACAGATCGGTGGACCCGGTGAGAACGACGGGGAATTTATAGAACCTACCGGATTAGCGGTTGACAAAAACGGCGACGTATTCGTCGCAGATAAAGCTACCAATAAGGTCCAACTTTTCAACTCAGATGGGGCTTTCGTCCAAAAAATCACGGGAGACGCAACTCTAGGTAAGCAAGCAATCGACTTTTTGTATAGCAACCCGATGGCACTCCGAATCAGAGAGATGACGCCATTGGAACCTCAGAAAGATCTCCGAGGACCCACTAGTGTTAAGGTGGATAGTGATAATCATGTTTATATCACCGATTACGCCTCCCATCGAATCCAGGTATACCATAATGAGGTAATTCCTCTTACCAAGGAGCAAATCGCTGAACCGTTAAGAAGTCCATCCTTGTTCACTCAATTTTAAAGACCCCATCAGGAGATTATATGAAGCTTGGACTATCATTGACGGGAATGGGGCAACAGCCAGTCGGGACGGACATGCATCAACATTTTGAAGAAATGGTGGAATACGTCCGTCATGCCAGAGAACTGGGATTTGACTTCATTTACCAAGGGCAGCATTATCTGACTGCGCCATATCAACAGCTGCAAACCATCCCATTGCTATCGAGATTAGCTGCGGAAGCCAGAGATATGCAGATCGTTGCAACTTTGCTAATTCCCCTACAACATCCCGTAGACCTTGCAGAACAAATGGCCACCCTAGACATCATCACAGGCGGCAACTTCGTTGTGGCAGGAGCCTTGGGATATAGGGATGAGGAATACAGTGCATTCAATGTAAACCCTAAGTACCGAGTTTCTAGGTACATGGAATGTATCCAAATCGTTGAGGAACTTTGGACAGGTCAACCTGTGACATTCCATGGGAGGCATTTCGATCTTGAAGAAGCCCAGATGATTCTTAAACCGTTCACTAGACCTAAACCTCCTTTTTGGCTAGCTGCAAATAGCGATGCAGCCATTCAAAGGGCTGCTAGACATGGATGGACTTGGTACGTGAACCCTCATGCAAATTTCCCAACTATCAAACGTCAAGTTGCCCTCTACCACGAAACAGCGGCAGCGGAGAATGCTATAGTTCCGGCCTCTCTACCAATGGGCCGGGAACTTTTTGTTCACTCGGATTCACACGAAGCCTGGAAAATAGCTGCTCCATACCTAGGTGGCAAATATGACGCTTACTCCCAATGGGGCCAAGATAAAGCACTGCCTGCGGATGATCAATTCGCTGAAGAATTCCAAGAACTTGCTAAAGACAGGTTTATAATTGGGAACCCCGAAGATTGTATCGGCGAACTTAAGAGATACGAAGAAATCGGTATCAATCAAGTGAGCCTGAGGATGAACTGGCCTGGGATGCCGTTATCGCACGCTTTAAAAGGGATGGAGGATTTCGCTTCGAACGTTATGCCATTCATTAAAGACTGACGAGTCCCTAAGAACGGACACCTGTAACAGTATGTGGTCACTGACGCATAATCACGCCAGTGACCGCTCAATTAGGACTTTAATCCATTCTCAAGAATTGCATTTAGGACAGTTCCTGGTTTCATAGGCAATTCGTTAACCCGAATCCCAATTGCGTCATATACAGCATTGGCAATTGCCGCCATAGGGGGACAAATAGGCACTTCACCCACCCCGCGGACTCCATATGGATGGTTCGGGTTCGCGACTTCCACGATAACGGTGTCGATCATTGGTAAGTCTAACGAGATCGGCATCCTGTAGTCTAGGAAGCTGGCATTTACCATATGGCCATCGTCGTTCAGATAATACTCTTCGTTTAGCGCCCAGCCGATTCCTTGCACCACTCCACCTTGGATCTGACCTTCGACAAAAGAAGGATGGATCGCTTTACCTACGTCTTGCGCTGCTGTGTACCGGAGTATAGTGACTTTACCGGTTTCAACATCAACTTCGACGTCAACAACGTGGGTTGCTAGAGCAGGCCCGGGGCCAGGAGGTGTAACTCCGGCTCTTCCTACGAGGGGGCCTCCAGTACCATTCATGCGGGCTGCTATTTGTTTAAAATCCAGTTTGAGTTCAGGATCTGATTTGTGACTTAACACTCCTTCGGTGAATTCGACGTCATCAGTCGCTACATCCCATATTTTGGCTCCTCTTTCTATAATTTGAGCCTTAATATCAAGAGCTGCCTCATGACATGCCATTCCTGTTTTGAATGTCACTCCGCTTCCCCCGGTGTTGGAAGTGAATCCAATCGTGTCTGTGTCTCCTACCTGAGGCTTCACGTCATCAACTGGTATCCCTAGAGTTTCTGCGAATTGCATTGCCGACGTGGTCCGTGTTCCTCCTATGTCAGCAGACCCTTCGATCAGATTTACTGTTCCGTCCGGGTTCACTGTGGCCATAGCGGTAGCAGGACCGGTGCCGTTAAACCAAAATCCAGAAGCCACACCACGCCCTCGATACTTTCCTTCCAGAGGGGCAGAGTAGTGAGGGTGATTTTTAATAGCATCTACGGTTTCCTTAAATCCCACTTTGGGGTTTACAGGGCCTGTCGCTCTTCTTGTCCCTTCTTCCGCACTGTTTTCAAGCCGGAAATCTACCGGATCCATCCCAAGTTTTTCACAGAGCTGGTCGATCGCAATTTCCATCGCAAAAGCCGCTGTGGGTGATCCAGGAGCCCTATAAGCAGTAGCCTTTGGTCTGTTCACAACCACGTCCACCCCTTTGATATATGCATTAGGGATATTATAAGGGGCAAATATGCACTGGCATGCCGGTGACACAGGCGAACCAGGAAACGCTCCTGCCTCATAAATCAAGACAGCGTGGCCTGCAATCAACTTACCTTCTTTGGTGGCGCCAAGCTTGACTTTAACATTTGTGCCAGATGTGGGGCCCGTGGCCTCTAGGACGTCTTTTCGACTCATTACTATTTTTACAGGTCTTCCTGCTTTCTTCGCTAATAACGCAGCCAATGGTTCTACATACGACATAGTTTTTGCGCCAAACCCTCCACCAATCTCATTAGGAATAGCTTTGACATCAGACAATGGTACTTGGTTAAGTTTGGCCACTTGTTCTCTGACCATAAAATGTCCTTGGCTGCTAGACCACACTGTAATTTTTCCATCATCATGCCACAAGGCGGTACCGCTGTGGGGTTCAATGTATCCTTGGTGAACAGGAGAAGTGTTGGTCTCTGTTTCGACGATCACGTCCGCATTTTTAAAGCCTGCTTCAACATCTCCCAGCACGAATTCAAATTCGTTAGCTACGTTGGAGGCGGGTGTCTTGTCATCGTCATCCATTAATCCCCCAGGCCGTAGTGCCGGATTACTGATCGTTCCAAGGCGCTCGTGGAGTATGGGGGCTCCCTCTTTCATAGCATCTGCTGCAGTGCTTACATGGGGGAGAACTTCGTATGCAACTTCCACTAATTTTGCAGCTTCTTCCGCAAGATGGGCGGAGTCTGCTGCAATTGCAGCAATCGCATGACCTTTATACAGAACTTTTTCTCTTGCCAGTACATTTTGGCCCCAGAAGCCCATGTTCACCATCGCTCCTTCCGGCATTTCAGATACTTTACCTGGTAGCACAGGCAGGTCGTATCCTGTAATTACAGCGTGTACGCCAGGGAGGGCCATGGCCTTTGAGGGGTCGATCGATAGAATTTTGGCGTGGGAATGAGGACTTCTTATGATCTTTCCATGCAACAATCCCGGCAGGTTCACATCGGCGCCGTAGCGTGCCTTCCCGGTGACTTTGTCGTAGGCGTCTTGGCGTTCTGGTCTTTTGCCTACTATGTTGTATTCTTTATTCGATAATATTATGCTTGGTTTGTAATCTAACATAGGGCCTCCAATTCACTTCTTGAAACTTATCCCATTGTATCCCAAATAGACACGATTGTTAATCCTATATGAAGCATTTCTGTGTGAGAGTATCAATTTGGTGTTGTTGAAGGTATCATGTAGGCATCCCACAGGTGAATATTATGACCAAACTTAATTTGAGTTTATCTGGCCCATTGCAATTGCTTGGCACGAAAAACTATTTCTGTATCTGGAACTCTGTGTTTTTCACTGGTCTAGCCAACCATACAGAGGCGTTTGTCGCAATATGGTTAGTCCTTCAGTTGACAGGCGAATCTAAATGGTCTTTGTTGTTGGCAGGAGGAATCACTGCCACTCGGCTTTGGCTGAGCCCGGTTGCGATTGTTTCTGGAGCAGTAGCGGATAAAGTGTCAAGGAAATTATTGGTAGGATCGATGCAGTTGATAGCTGCGGCACTGACATTTATATTGGTTGTTCTTCTTTTTTTCGGCTTGCTCGACCTTTGGCATTTGTTCCTTGTGGTGGCTTTAGTTGGGGTTACCAGAGTTTTTGAGATGCCCACCGCTCAGGCATTAGCCGGTGATAGCGTCCCTCAGGCAGAGATTCCTAGAGCCATGGCATTGGTCAATGCGGGGCGCAACCTAAGTATGGTTTGCGCCTTACCTATAGCAGGAATCACATACGATCTGTTCGGGCCCGCTGGCACATTCTTTGTCATATTCTTGTTTTATTTTATCGCGGGTGTTTCCCCATTGTTTATGAAAATATCAAATCCGACAAGCACGGTCCAAGGTGAAAAATTGTTGCTCTCGATAGTGAATGGTTTTAAATATGTGTCCGCGAGACAAATACTTTGGGCCGCTTTACTAGTGGCTGTTTTGATCAATATCACTGGATTCACGTTTCATCAAACTTTGTTGCCGATATTCGCAGATGTGGTCATAAACGCTACCGCTACTGTAGCGTCGCTATTGACGACGGTGTTCGCGGTCGGTGCGTTTTGCGGTTCTCTTGTCATTTCAACCATTTCGAGAAATCAGCGCCAAGGGCTTTTGTTGATTGCTGCAGTAGTCACATGGCACGCGATGATGCTTTTATTTGCTATTGTGTCATCTTTCGCAGTTTGGTTCGTTATCTTAGGGATTGCAGGATTTGCTTGGGCAACTACTTTGATAAACATCCAGAGTTTATTGCTAGGACAATCGGACCCCAGCTACCGGGGAAGAATTCAAGGATTGAGGACACTTGCTATATATCCTCATGCGTTGGGGAGTCTGTTTTCTGGTTGGATGGCGGGCTTGATTGGTGTAGCCACTGCCGTCGCAATCAACGGTACTATTGGAATAATTTTGATATGTCTGGTGGCCTTGATCGCGCCTCAACTGCGAAAAAATTGAGAACAGGAGTTTAACATGAGAGCAATAGATACCCATTGCCACGCATCTCCTTACTGGTTTGAACCCATGGAGATTTTGAGGCATCAAATGACATTGAACTCGGTGGAGAAAGCTTTGTTGGTGCAATTTTTCGGGGTCTATGATAACGAGTATTTGATCACCCAGCAAGAAAATGCATCCGATACTTTCCGTGTAGTTGGGTTAGTGGATACGGACAGGGAAGACGCTTTAGTCCAACTTAATAAACTACGTGAACGGGGAGTCCTTGGAATACGGTTCACTGCTACAACCAGGTCTCCAGGACCAGACCCTTTGTTAATCTGGAGAGAAGCGGAATCACTAGGAATGACTGCGTCGGTAATGGGAGCCTGCGAAGACTATGCTGCCAAACACTTTGAAAACATTGTTCGGGAATGTTCGGCTTTGCCCATAGTCATAGAACACTTGGGAGGAGTGGGCGCATTTTTTGGGCCCGGACGATCGTCATCAGACATTCCGTATCAGGTTTTCAGCAAAGTTTTGGCTCTTTCACAATTTGACAACGTTGCCATGAAACTCACTGGGCTCGGGGAATTTTGTAAGCGCCCTAGGCCACTCCCTCAGCCGATGCCGTTTGTTGATGTTCCTCCTGTTATCGATTTGGCTTTAGAGTCATTTGGGGTAGATCGGTTAATGTGGGGAAGCGATTACCCTCCCGTATCGGCACGAGAAGGATACAAGAACTCTCTTCTATTTCCTTACGAACTTATAAACCTCTCAAATTCTGAAAAAGATAAACTTTTTTACCAAAACGCAATCCATTACTGGAATTTCTAACACAGGAGCAAGCACTATGCCCAGACTCACATATGACCTTAACTCCCCCGAAGATCTTAAAACCTTAAAAGCCGAATGGAAATTTGCTATGGGCTATCTCCCTGGCCAAGAAAACGAAGGTTTGTTAGCCAATGCGGTAGGATCGGATGCCCGGTTACCTGACTATGATGACTCCGACTGGGAAACCTGCGCCGACATTCGTCGAAGCCACTCTTCGGGGTTTACCTTTGGATGGTACCGAATAGCTCTCACCATTCCTAAGTCCGTTCAAGGTAATAATGTCTCCAGCTGGAGGATATTTTTTGAGACTAATGCAGATAATTATGGAGAAGTGTGGGTCAACGGTGAAATCGATAGGAATGTCGGGACGATCGTAGGTCTGAATTTACCGCAGAGGGTGGAACTTACAGATGCTTTAAATAGTTCTAAACAAGTATCAGTTGCATGCCTGGTTGCCAACGGACCTCTTGCAGAACCTCGAGGAGGTATATTCCTGCGTCATGCAACACTTGCGTTCGAGAGCACTGATAACTATTAAATTCTAAATCCCGATAGCTCCTCGGATTGTAGTGAGTATAACAGCAGTCATAACAACTCCTGTAAGCCACACCCAAAAAGCTTTCAATTTACTGTCGTAGTCCAAGGCTGCTCTAATCGCAAGCACTGATGCCCAAGACTGCCACAGGAACACCAGGAGCACTAGAACGGGCACTATAAGCCCTAACAAGTAAAAGATCCCTGGTAGCTGGGCGAATCCCAAAGTTCTTGCTACTTGGCCAAAGGTGGCTTGGGTAGAAGGAGATTTAAGAATGGTTACTCCTACTGCGTAAGATATCCCTGCAAGAATTCCCCATTTCAAAAGCGCATACAGTATTGACGGCCAATCAAACCCACCTATCAGTGGGATGGCCCCGACCGCTAAGCACAATGCACTCAAAAGCACTACTACTGCAGAATACGCAGTATAATTCGGGTATTCCTCGATATGTTCATAAGCTGACTGCCGTAACAAAAGGCAATCTATTAACAATTTCCCCATGCCTACCTCCTTTTTGTAACCAGATGCTATCAACCTAGGACTGATTTGAATATCGATTGAAGGACATTTTAAAACGATTTTGCCCCTACCGAGTATAATTTTGTACAATAAGGACTATTACACCCCGCTGGAGAAGTTTTTTGAAAGTTCTATTGATTGCAACTAATATGGAATCCAGAATGAATAACCGGATGAACGCTCAGCCGTTGCCGATTGGCCTCGCCTATATAGCAGGTTTTATTGATGGAACTCGACACTCCGTGAAATTATTAGATCTGATGTTTAGTACTGACTATGAAGCCGATATTCGCAGCGCTGTTACCCAGTACTCCCCAGATGCGGTTGGAATTTCCTTGCGAAACTTGAGCAACCACAGCTTTATCGACACTCGTTGGGCCTTACCCATAACAAAAAACGTGATCGAAATCATCAAAAACGATCGGAACATCCCTGTGATAATAGGAGGACCAGGATTCAGCACGATGCCTGTATTATGCTTCAATTTTGTTGGGGCTGATTATGGACTGGTAGGTGACTCTGGGGAAGCCTTCAACAATCTCATCACAGATCTGCAAAACAAAACCTTTGAAGGAGCTGCTTATTCGGGAATTGTATACCGTGACCATGGTGAAGTTATGTACGATGGACGGTCTTGCACATCTAGCTTTTCTCCGAGACCGTATTATGAAGGCCTTGATTTGGATGCATATAATGCCGCCGGGTTTGGCATAGGAGTCGTGACCAAACTTACTAGCTGGCAATACTCGGAAGGCGACTTACGAGTGTTTAAAAGCCCTTCAGATATATTATCTGAACTCCGAGACTTAAGTAAGTTAAATAATTTCAAAAAGGTCTTTTTTATCGATAACGCGTTTAATGTCCCTGGAGAACCAGCAAAAAACCTGTGCGAAGAATTGATCAGGGAAAACCTGGGCATTCACTGGAGTACGGTTCTTTCTCCCGGCAATCCTGATAGCGAGTTGATCGCCTTAATGAAAAGGGCGGGATGCGTCTTCACATTGATCACAGCAACGGACTACAGGGACGTAGGCCCTGGTAGCATTTACGATATATGCCGAAACAACGCCGTGGGATTTGGTGTCAACGTTGGGTTTGGAGGTCGCGGAGAAACTCAAGAAACAGTCAACGAAAAAATCACATTTTTGAATAAAGCTGATGCCACAATCAGTTACTTACGCTACGGTGTTAGTGTGATGCCAGGGTCTCCCGAAGCTCGAGCCATGATCGAGAATCGCTCCATATCAAGTGAAGACGAATTGGTAAAACCTCATTTTTATGTAGACCCTCAAGTAGACGGTTGGCTGTTACCTACTTTAGAGAGAGCATGCTCTACAAACCCCAAATGGAATCTTACTTGATGTGGACGCTTGCACCTACCCCCCAATGACTCGGAACTACCCACCAATCTCACAAAACAGCCATTTTCTTTATAAAATAGGCAAAAGGGCTCAAATTTCGTACCAAAAAGTATTGACTTATCGTTTCTTTCATTCTAAGATTGCGACGCGTAAATTTTAGACGTATATATTAAGTAAACCGTAGCAGGAGGTGCGAGATTCGTTATGCCTATCAGATTAAAAGGATGTACAAGGTGCGGCGGTGATCTGATTTGGTCCGATTATGAATGGACGTGCTGTCAATGTGGAAGAACTTACTATACTCAAATGCCGGAAACCAACCTGTACAAAAGAAAAGAACATACTTCAGACGACCAAAAGGTTCAGACGACCGAAACTTAAACAATTCTGTAAGAGGCGAACGCCTGAAAGACGGACCGATATTCTTGCAATGGTATCATTAATGCCTGGAGAATTATGTTGGATATGAAGCGTTCAAACTGGACCCACATCGCTACAGGTGGACAAAGCCATATTTATCGAGTTGACACTGCAGAAGATCCCGTCGCAGTAAAGGTTTGCTTTAACGAGCGACAAGTATCGCGTTGGTGCCTGATCCGTGAAATCGACATTCTTAGAGGGATGGATGCTCATCCGAATGTAATCAGGATTCAAAGCATAGACAACTCCAATCCGTGCTCATTTTACACCATGGAATGGC
The DNA here is from genome assembly GCA_964343075.1 of uncultured Dehalococcoidia bacterium. Lineage (GTDB taxonomy): Bacteria > Chloroflexota > Dehalococcoidia > Lucifugimonadales > UBA3495 > UBA2588. The sequence goes on from CAYFGT010000004.1 coordinate 28,056, forward strand.
TTCCCCACTCGTTACCGGTGTTTGACATTACTGAGACCGAACACAAAAAGATTTTCACCAAAGCCGTGAAAGATATTTGCGCGGGCATTTCCCACTTACATTCTTCTGGCGTGTTGCACCTCGACTTAAAACCATCAAACATTATGCTTCGGGATGACTATTCCCCCGTAATTATTGACTTTGGCCTGGCTACCATGCTCGGGTCACCCACAGTTGACATAAGCAGGATACCTGAAGGTAGTATCAGATACATTGCCCCTGAACTTTGGCAGGGGCGTTCCCCTTCTGCGGCGTCGGATATTTATTCACTTGGTATGACTGTATACTATACTTTGACAGGGAGGTTTCCCTATCGTCAACGAAGTATTAAAGGGATCTTGGAGGCACAACTAGCAATTAGGCATCCATTGTTACGCCAGTCCCATCCTGCTGCACCTCTAAATTTCTGGTTCGAGAAGGCTATTGCACCTAATCCAGCAGACAGATTCTTTAATGCGGAAGAAGCGGCACAAACGATCGCTGCCGCTCTTTCTAAGATTAATGCTTAAAATGGTAAAGTGAACTGGGATGCTGCTTGGGACCCGGCAGATTGTTCGGTCTTGCCAGTGGCAGCAACATAAGCACAGTACTTGCATTCAGGATTCACTGCCGGCGGACCATCCCCATTCAGCACATTCCAAGCAGACAACACTGCATTGTCCACCCAATCATTGTTCAGGCGATCGTGCACCAGTCTAACATCAAATATTAGTTGGTTGTCAAAAGCATCTAAGTCTTTCTTGGCATTTGCATATACCAACACCCCAAGGTCCGATACTTGAAGCCCTTGATGAGAGACCAAATACTGATAAAACTCTAATTGCCTCCAATATCCCGGGAACACATTGTTCACGGAAACGGTATCTTTTTTGGATGTGCTTTTGTAATCCACCACCAAGTATTCTTTATTGATTGTGTCAAACCACAAGTCGTCGATAGCGCCAAACAAAACGAAATTTGTAGGGGAGTGCAAAAATCTGACTCCTTTGAAGTTATACCGCCAAGTTTCGAAATCGTCTCTCCATACTGGAACTAATCCTGGCCTTAGTGTGTCCATCAAGGGATGGGATGACTGAGTTCTTCGGTAGTGATCAAATTCATTTTTAAATAAAGCGTCCACAGCCGAATTCAACAGAAACGGAGGACCGGACGGCCTTCCGATTCCCAATTTGACATCCATATAAAAACACCTAGAACATTCGATTGACAGATCTATTTTGGTTCTGCTAATTGGGAAAGGGTCCGGGTGACTTACGTCATACAAACGTTTGCGTGCCATTATGCTCCTTTCATAGCCTGATTAAGGGCATCCGCAGACTCTTTAATCGCTTCACCCGCTTTATCAAGGGCCGGTGACATGCCAAAGAATCCATGAATAACTCCGTCATAACGAGAAATGGTAACGTTGACTCCATTTGCCTTTAATATTTCTCCGTAGGCTTCACCTTCATCTCTTAATGGATCATACTCTGCAGTTATGATTAATGTCTCAGGTAAGTTGGATAAATTTGGTGTTTTTATTGGTACAGCTAAAGGGTTTTTTGAATCTTCGATATTGTTCAAATAATGATCCCAAAACCAAATCATACCAGGCCTAGTTAATGAATACCCTTCTGCATTTTGGATATACGAAGACCGATCAAAGTCGTAATCTGTCACCGGATAGACTAACAGCTGAAATCTGATAGTGGGTCCTTGTCTATCCCTAGCTAAAATCGAAACAACTGTAGCGAGATTCCCTCCAGCACTGTCTCCTCCGACGGCTAACTGAGCAGGATCTCCTCCATACACATTTCCTTGTTTGCAAGCCCACTCGGTGATTGCATAACAGTCATCAACAGCTCCAGGGAATTTTGTCTCCGGCGCTAACCTGTAATCTACCGACATAACTACGGCTCCGGATGCATGGCACAAATTCCGGGCGACAGGGTCCGCTGTCTCAATATTACCTAATACCCATCCTCCGCCATGAAACCACACCAGAATGGGGTGGGGTCCAGCGGCTTTGGGCTGGTATATCCTCACAGGAATACCCATGCCATCTGACTCGACAGTAACATCAGAAACTTTACCGACTTCTGGACCTTGCGGGATGGGCCTGGTCTTGCGCCATTCTCGAGCTTCTTCCGGAGTAAGTGTCTCATTGGGTGGCATGTTTAGACCATCCAACATGTCGAGGATTTTTTGCATCTGAGCGTCTAACGGCATGATGACCTCCCTTTGCTAGGTGACCTCAGCTTAACATAACGAGCGTTTGACTGAAAGCCACTACGGTCGGTTATTGCTTAATATTCCAATATTGCTCTGCCGAATATTTGGCCAGATTCCAGATCGTGACAGGCTTCATTGATCTGCCCAAGGGAATATCTCTTTGTAATCATTTTATCAAGAGGGAATTTACCTTCCTCATACCATTTGAGGAACAGCTCAAAATCTTTTTCCGGGTAAGTCGCACCCAAACTACCTCTGTAAGTTCTTTGCCCCCTCACAAACAGGGTAGGATCAATTGTGATAGGTTGATTTGGAATCCCGATTAATACAGCCATGCCTCCGTGATTGTCGGCACCCATTGCACCTCCCCTAACAGATGGGAGGATTTGTTCATTCGTTGCCTTAACCCCGATTGCATCAAACGCATAGTCAGCCCCGCCATCTGTAATTTCAAGCACTGCTTGGACGGGATCCACTTCAAGAGCGTTTACCATATGGGTTGCCCCAAATTCTTGAGCAAACGTCAACTTATCGTTGTCTAAATCGACTGCAATCACTGGATCAGCTTCGAGGATACTCGCCATTTGAATAGCAGAGAGACCTACCCCTCCTACCCCATATACAACAACAGAGTCACCAGGCCTCACTTTTGCTGTGTTTAAGACTGCTCCAGCCCCGGTCAGGATGGCGCAACCCACAATACAGGTGACGTCAGTCGGGTACTTTTTGTCAATAGGAACGACATATTGAGCATTAACCAGAACGTCTTGACCCCAAGTGTATACCTGACCGTTCACCGGTTCTTCTCGGTAAGTGACTCCTGATGGAGTTGAGACTGGCCTGCCCCGTACCGGAGTTCGCGGGACCCAGGTGACAATTACCGTGTCTCCCTCTTTTACATGATCAACTGACGAACCAACATGGCTTACCGTGCCCGTACCCTCATGACCTAACACCCAAGGCCTAGGTAAATCAGGTTGATGAATTTGATGCAGTTGTGAATGGCATATGCCACTAGATGCCAATTTTACGATAACTTGGTCTGGGCGGGGATCAGGTATTTCTATTTCGTCGACGACTAAATCTTTTCCAATTTCAAGGTTTATAGCAGCTAAACTTTTCATGGTTATCCTCCTGTCGTTTGCCTCATGCTAATACGCACTTGCATGCTAGTCAAACCCAAATTAAGACAAAATGTTATGATGCCCTCAATCCGGATCACTAAAAGGACACAGAATTGTTTCAAAAGATCTATCACTGGACCCCTTCATTTCCTTTTTTTTATGGATGGGCAATCCTAACAACGTCTTTTTTCTCAACGTTTGCAGCGACATCTGTTGCCCAAGTCGTATTAGGGGGCGTTCAAGTTTTCATCCTAGAAGATACAGGATGGAAAGAGACAGACTTCTCTATCACTATCGCTATAGGCACATGGCTTTCCGGCTTTATCAGCCCATTCGTTGGTCGGTTCGCAGATCGATATGGACCTAGGCAAATAATGCCAATAGCCCTGTTTACAGTAGCACTTTGTTATTTCTGCATAGGGGGAATCCCTGCGTTTGGATCATTCGCCATTTCATATGTGGTAGCCCGAACGATTACTCAACCTATACTGATAAATGTCGTGCCTCGCACAGTCACGGTTAATTTCTTCAGGAGACGGAGAAACATAGCACTGTCGCTAGTTACAATGTCCCGGCCCGTTGCTGGTGCTTTCAATATCCATTTAATCTCTTATATAACAAAACATTACGGGTGGAGGAATGCCTACCACGTTTTGGGATTATTCTGTATATTGCTAATGCTCCCAGTATTTTTCATTATGCGAAGAACTCCGGAGGAGATTGGTCTAGTTCCAGACGGAATTGAGCAAACAGATACTGCCACGTCAATTTCTCATCAGGCCTCACAGGAATATTCGTGGGGATTCAAACAGGCCCTAGGCACCAAGGCTTTTTGGTTGCTCGCTGTAGTCACTTCGCTCGTGACGTTATCTTCGTCTAGCGTTCAATTCACTCTCGTGCCCTATTATGTTGAAACCCTGGGTTTGTCCAAAATCCAAGCAGCGTCGATTTTCAGCCTCGGTACAGTGTTAGCATTATCTAATCTGTTGTGGGCTATCCTAGCTGACAGATACAGTCCGAGAAGAATACTGATATGTAACTTAGCGATTGCAGCACTCCTGCTTTTATGGCTAATCAACCTGACTAATGCGTGGCAGGCGTGGTTGTTTGCGATCTTTTGGGGGATATTCTCTGGAGCTGCCGGGACACTCGAGCAAATGGTGTTAGCCCAATATTTCGGAAGAGGTTCTTACGGTAGCATAACCGGAGCAATTGGGCCAATGCAAATCACAGCCCTAGGGTGTGGTCCTGCTTTGGGCGCTATCATCCATGCCGTAACTGGCTCATATGTTCCTCTTTACCTTGGCATTATGGGGGCTTACCTTTTATGCTCGATCTTCACAATGTTGGCTAAGCAACCCATCGTTAAACAAGATTAACTGTTGGGGAAGCAACTGTGACTCCATAATAATTGTTTCTCAGTTGTCGGCTGGGAGCCGTGAGGCTGGGTGTATTCAAGCATAAAAAAGAGATTAAAGGAGTCTAACGACACGTTGTCCAATCGATTCCCATCATACCATTCTCGACACAAGTATTTGCCGTAATATACACGCCTGTCCAGTTGTTTCTCTTTCTTCAAGTTGACTAGGTACTTCCGCCACCTGTTATTATCATAAGTGGCAGCCACATGGCTGGGTTTATCCCAAGTGACCCGTTTTGCAGTCCTAACGTCGATGGATTCTCCGGTCGTTAGGACTCCTGGCGCTACCAGCCAACCATCAGCCCGGATTGGGTGTGGCGCGAACATACTCCATTTTTGGGCAACCCCTAAAGCACTTCCAACGTGAGAAACGATAGAGGGTCTGTTTAATTGTAATTGGCGTATGTTCGTCACGTTCCAGAATACAACGAGGATCCCTAAACAAACGGCCAACGTAGTTAACGTCTTCCCCAACTTAACACTGCACCGGTTAAATTTGAGCTTAACGGTTAATCGTGAATAATTGCCGCGGTTACCAGAAATATGTCGGTATAAAGACTCACCCCATCTTTTAAGGGCTTTTAGGCTCAATACGTAACCAAGCCATCTGAAATAATAGCTCTGATGCACAGCAAACAATACACCATCCCATTTTGTCAGAAGACCTTTGTTGTGCCTACGAACCACCCACGTGTTCTCTGCTTGAAAGATCTTGTTAATTTCATTGTCAGACTGTACAGGTTTCAGCGGAGCAAAATCCAGCATAAGAAAGGTCCTTAGGAGGAGAACAGTTTTAATGCAGAAGTTACACCCTTCATCATAATACATAATCATTGGTTCTATCTGCTTAGCCCTTCTAGTATCTAACCAATCCCACAACACACCTGGTACCAATATCAGCCAAGATATAATGGAAACGTACGGGAAATATCCTATATTCAGCGTAAGGGCTATTCCTATGTGGAAGGATACGAAGCCCGATATAACGACAAACCGCATAGTCTGATTCCAAAAGGGTAGGAACAACAACACCGGACCAATTAGTTGAAACATATGAACGGTCATGGTCAAGGCTTGCGTAAGGGCAAAGAAGTTTCCTAAGGCTTTTCCCAAATGAGTAACAAACAGGTCTGCATTAAGAGCGTAGTATAAGGCTGTGTGATCCATGGTCCAAGCAGGATCTAATTTGTTAAGCCAATTGAATAGGTACACGCAGAGAATTTGAATAACGATTCCGGCTGTAGCAACATTGACATGCCGGTGCGGTATGTCATAACCCTCTTCATTCATCGCTTTGTCAACTGAATACCGTGCACCAAGCGGCAAAAATATGGACCACAATAACAGGAGACTAAGCAAGGAATCTCCTCCTGTGATTACCATAGGGTTTCGCAATTGGAGAGATAGAACCATTATCCATAGGATCAGGGTAACCAATTTTGTTTTAAACCCAGCGATTAGCAGCAAAGCCAGAATAATTTGAAAAATCATCAAAACCGCTACGCTAAAAGGACTTCCTCCTACCAAATATATAGACATTCCATATTCAGCAAACAACCCTGATGTAGAATCTGTCAGTACATGTCTGGGCAGTACCCCCATGTCGGTGTAATGAGCCTTCAAATCGGTCATACGCATGACTGTGTCAACGACCACTATTGCTCCTAAACAGATTCTAAACAGGGCAAGGGACCTGAGATCCAATCCAAAGATAACTGCAAGATATTTTGACAACTGTTACACGTACTCCATTGGTGTTCTTGGGTTATTTACATATGCAATCATTTATGTGATATTACCTCAACAAGTATAAACCATACTTAGGGGGTTTAGAGTGGACGGTAAGTCAAAAGTTGCAGAGATTCTCAAACAAGAGGGAGTAGAATTTGTATTTTGCTTTCCAAACAATGTCTTGATTGACGCAATGGCAGACGCAGGAATTAGACCAATAATTTCACGCGTAGAACGCACGGCAATCAACATGGCAGACGGATATACCAGAACTACAAACGGAACAAAAAATGGAGTATGTATATTCCAGGCCGGGCCTGGAATAGAGAATGCTTTCTCAGGAGTGGCTCAAGCGTATGCTGATTCAAGTCCTATCTTGATCCTTCCAGGACATCAAGGAAATTCTCGAGTCGGCATGACCAGCGACTTCAACGCTTCCGCCAATTACCAGCACGTAACCAAATGGTCTGATTTTGTAAACTCATCGAACAGAATCCCTGAAATGATGCGGAGAGCCTATACAAACTTAAGAATAGGTAGGCCCCAGCCCGTATTACTGGAAATGCCTAATGATGTAATGAACGGATCTTATAATGGAGCCGATACGGATTACGAGATTGTCAAACCCAGAAAATCTTCTGGAGACCCCAAAGATATTGAGGCTGTGGCCCATTTATTAGTAAAGGCTGACAGGCCTGTTATTTATGCCGGTCAAGGCGTGTTATATGCACAAGCAACCGACGAACTGATCACTCTCTCAGAATTGCTTGGTGCACCAGTGATGACTACAACGTTAGGCAAAAGCGGATTCCCAGAAAATCACCCGTTATCCCTCGGCACCGGAGGCAATACTTGCACCAAGATGGTGGGTACATTTTTAAAGGATGCCGACGTAGTATTCGGCATAGGTACAAGTTTCCAAAAAACCTTGGCATCGGCTCCAATTGTTCCAGGCAAAACAATTATACAGTCCACCATCGATGACAAAGATATAAATGGCGAATATGCTGTCGATGAAGTCATAATCGGTGATTCAAAACTAGTACTCCAACAACTTATCGAATGTCTAAGAGCCTCCCAATTCCAAACAGACGAAGAAAAGAAATACCAAACCATTGATACCATCAGCAGACTCAAAAATGAGTTTTACAAGGAATGGGAGCCAAGACTCACCTCAAACACAAAACCTATCAGTCCTTACAGAGTTGTCTGGGAGCTTGAGAACACCCTAGATAAGCGCAGCTCCATCGTAACACATGATTCGGGAAATCCGCGTGACCAAATAGTGCCGTTTTACACTGCTACAGAACCCAGAGGATATCTTGGGTGGGGGAATTCGACTCCATTGGGCGCAGGGTTCGGCCTTGCGATGGGAGCTAAACTTGCGGAACCAAATAAAACCGTCGTGAATCTTATGGGAGACACAGCAGTTGGAATGATGGGTACGGATTTCGAAACAGCTGTCCGAGAATCGATTGGTACCATTACAGTAATAATCAATAACGGAGCTATGGGTGGGTATGAAAAGCACATGCCTATAGCAATCGAGAAATACAATTCAAAATTCACTACAGGAAATTACTCAGATATGGCCAAAAGCCTAGGAGCTCATTCAGAACGTATAGAAGATCCGTCCGAAATAGGTCCGGCAATATCACGGGCTGTTGACATCTCTAAAGATAACCAACCAGTAGTGTTAGAATTTCTAACCCGAGAAGAACCAATTTTATCAAATTATTATTAGGAAAGAACTATGGCATTTGTTATAACCGAACCTTGTATTGGGGTTAAAGACGCGAGCTGTGTCGACGTGTGTCCGGTGAGCTGCATTAAATCCACAGCAGAAGCTGACCAGTATTTCATAGACCCAAGCACATGCACCAACTGCAACTATTGCGAACCGGTTTGCCCAGTCACAGCAATTTTCGACGGATTCAATGTTCCGGCGCAATATGACGCTTACATTCTTAAGAACAAGCAGTTTTTTTCATAAAACAACCTTATTTCGCCTGTCTCCGCTCTCTGTGAAGAATAGGTTCAGTATACCCAGATGGTTGAGCTAAACCATCGAAAACCAACGCTTTGGCAGCTTGGTATGCGATATTGTTGCTAGTGTCCCCAGCCATAGGAATGTATGCCGGATCGCCTTCATTTTGTCTGTCCACAACTCCTGCCATGTGTTCAAAAACGTTCTCGACCTGTTCTTTTGTGCATATCCCGTGGTGTAGCCAATTGGCTATGTGTTGGCTAGATATCCTCAGTGTGGCTCGGTCTTCCATGAGACCTATGTCATTGATGTCCGGCACTTTTGAGCATCCAACCCCTTGATCGATCCAACGTACGACATAACCTAAGATTCCTTGGGCGTTATTTTCTAGTTCTGCTGTGATTTCATCTTCTGACCAACCGGGATCCGATTCCACAGGTAGCGTTAGTATATGGTCAATATTTGCCTTGGTTCTACCACTTAATTCTCGTTGCCGTTGAGGAACATCAACTGAGTGATAATGGAGTGCATGGATCGTAGCCGCCGTAGGAGAAGGAACCCAGGCGGTATTAGCACCTGCTTCTGGGTGCCCTTTTTTTTGCTCAAGCATTGCTGCCATCAGGTCAGGCATGGCCCACATGCCTTTGCCTATTTGTGCTTTCCCGGGAAGTCCACACGCGATTCCGATATCTACATTCCAGTCTTCGTAAGCAGAGATCCATTGCGCCTGACGCATGTCTCCTTTCCTAACCATAGGTCCTGCATTCATGGAGGTATGAATCTCATCACCGGTCCGATCTAAAAAGCCAGTGTTAATAAATGCAACGCGGGTTTGGGCAGCTCGAATGCATTCCTTGAGATTAACTGTAGTCCTCCGTTCTTCATCCATTATGCCCATTTTGACAGTGTTTCGATCCAATCCTAGCATATCTTCCACGCTTTCAAATAAACGGTTAGCAAATGCAACTTCTTCAGGACCGTGCATTTTGGGTTTAACGATGTAAATAGAGCCCGCATTTGAATTAGCGCGGTGCTTTAACAGATCAACCATACCTATCGCAACAGTGGTAACAGCATCTAGGATTCCTTCGGGAACTTCATCATTCGATTCAGTTTTAATCAAGTCTGATGTCATGAGGTGGCCAACATTTCGTATGAGGAGGAGAGATCGGCCTTTTAGGGTTTGGGAACTTCCGTCCACACTGACGATTTTCTTGTCGGAATTCAATCGCCGTTCAAGTGTTTCACCACCTTTCTCAAAACTCGCAGACAAAGTTTGATCCATAAGGCCCAACCAATTTCGGTAAGCTGACACTTTATCCTCAGCATCTACTGTGGCAACCGAGTCCTCCAGATCAATTATAGTGGTGACTGCTGACTCAAGTATTATGTCCGATAATCCTGTAGGATCCTGGGTAGCAACCACAGTTCCTGCCTCAAATACAAGTTCAATGTGCAGTCCATTACGTCGAAGCAAGATACTGTCAGGTGTTTCTTTGTTGCCTGTCCAGCCAATGAATTGTTCAGGCGTTGCTAGCCCAATATTTTCCCCTGTTGCGGTTCTAGCTAAAAAGGATCCTTCGGAAATAGTAAATGCTACTATGTCTTTATACGACCCGTCGCTTAAGGGGACGGAATCATCCAAAATCTTTTTAGCCCGTTCTATAACTTCCGCTCCTCTCCTTTGATTGTAAGTCGCACCCTTATCTAGTCCGTTCGATTCAGGAATTATGTCTGTCCCGTAGAGGGCATCATACAAACTACCCCATCTCGCATTCGCTGCATTCAGTGCGTACCTCGGATTGGTTATAGGAACAACCAATTGCGGCCCTGCTATATCACTGATTTCAGGGTCAACATTGGTGGTTGACACCGTGAAGTCAGGGCCTTCTGGTACGAGATACCCAATATCCTCCAGCATCTTTTTATAGAGGGGAAAATTAAAAGGAAATGGATTCTTTAAATGCCAGTCGTCGATGTGAGCCTGAAGTATTTGGCGTTTCTCAAGCAGCTCATGGTTCGCAGGGAGGTGTTCATCTAAAACCTGACTAAGTCTATCCCAAAAAGTCGTTGAATCAATCCCAATCTGCGGGAGTACCTCTTTATTCATAAATTGATGGTAGCATTCAGCAACTTTATAGGTGCCAAGAGTTACATAAGAATCCATATTGTCCTCACTAGTTTATTTGTTGCGATGTCTCATTCTACAAAACATTGGTGTGTTTGGAAACTTCGTCCACATGGAAAAACCAGGAAGGTTTCCTTACAATAGGCTTGAAAGTAAGGAGTAATGCATTGAAGCGCACAATACAAGCTACACAAACCATATATGCGGCAACAATTTTAGATGCACCGGAAACTAAGGAATTAACGCACCGATCTTCGCTCATGATCGCTCCCTGTATGGAACCCAAGAACACCTCGATAATCCGCACCAACCAGGAAGAGGCATCTAAAAGCCAATTGTTCGGTTCCTTGTTTGCAGCGCTGCTGGTTCTAAGCATCTCAGTATTTCTTTTAATTCTATCTATTGGATTGCTATATGTCATATTATTCGAACTGAACATGGTCCAGATACTTTCATAATCAAATAAAACACTTCACCGATTTATTGTACACACAGAGATGCTACCCTAAAATGAACCTATGCAAGAATACAAACGATACCTAACAATCGCGTTAGAATGTCAATGGCTGTTAGTGGCATTTACATTGCCACTATTGCTTACAGGTGAATCCGACTTACTGTCTCAAGACAGGTATTCAAGATTTGAAGTGCCTAAAACCATATTCCTGAAAGCGATGGCCGCTCTGATACTGGTCACCTGGGTTGCAAAAGATATGAACGGGTCAGCGAAAATAACGCGACTCATGTCGCATATGCGGCATTTCACCATACCCAGACTTATACCGTTAAGTATCGGTTTACTGTTAGCTAGCACGATTCTGGCGACTATATTTTCAGGAGCAGTCACGACAAGCTTATGGGGTTATCAACCAGGGAACGATCCATTTTCTTTGTACTCTACTATTTGTTACCTTGTTGTATTCGCTGCGATAGCTACTAACCTGAAAACCTCTGGCCAGATTGGTCGCTTATTGTGTGTTGTGACCATATCAGGTTCTATAGTAGGGGCTTATGGAGTGCTGGAATTTCTAACCTTTGACTTTTTAGGCACCAATGAAACAATGGGGTTTTCTAGGATTTCAAGCACCCTTGGCAACTCCTTGATAGCAGGGTCCTTCTTGCTCATTTCTATCGGGGGCTCGCTAACAACTCTATTTTATTTTATGGGATTACCAGAAATCAGAGAGGCCAATCGAAAAGTGTTGTCCATAGTTATATCTATCGGACTCGTTTTGCAGATTAGTTCTATGATATTCACAAATAGTCGAGGTCCTTGGGTTGCTACTATTAGCTTGATAGCACTGTTTGTGATAGCTGGATTTATAGTACACGACCTGAAAAAAGCAGTCAGAAATGCAGCCTGGATCTTTTGTTTGCTACTCGCAGCAGGCATAGTGGCTTACGGGTGTACCAATTTCAAGCAAACTTCCGAAAAGTCCGATATAGGTACCAGCCAGACAAACAGTTCAGTTGCAATAGATACTAGAGTCACATCCATCCCATCGGTCGTTACTGAAGGGGGGCTCAACGGACGAATATATACCTGGAGCAACCTAGCAGTGACGTCCGTTGGCAGACCTGAAATCCCGGGATCCAGAGATTTGGGTGCCGCTACCCGGTTTATCTTCGGCTATGGCCCTGAGCTTATGGAATTCGCATTCCTGCTAAATGCACCGCCTTATGGGCCCAGACAGCTCCCTGCGACTCCCGACCAAGCCCACAATATATTCCTTCACTATTGGATCGAACAAGGCCTAGTAGGATTGATAACTTCCCTCATTTTCTTTGCCAGTCCATTAGTGATTGTTGTTTGGATTGTATACACCCGGCCGTTGCCACAAAGTGTGATGTGGTTATCGCTAGGATGTTGCATAATTCTTTTGAGTCACACACTCGAACAACAAGTTGGCATATCTAAGGTGACTGACCTAACTTTATATTTTGTTATTTTAGGACTTTTATACGCTTTAATGGCCAATTCACACCAAGTAAAAAAACCTTTGCCGGCTGCGACTAGCAGTAAAAGCTTTTGGATTGCGAGCCTGGTCGCTGTCGCATTAATCTCCGTCAGCGTCACAATCACCCAATCTACAAATTACCTCTCAGCTGGATTGAAAGCCGCTGATGGTAAATATTCATATACTTCGGGCAATTGGGCCGAAGGATATGACCTGTTTAATACTGCAATAGAATTAGGCCCACGGATTCCGGTCTACTACCATTATCAGAATGCTTATCTTAAGAGCTTGGCCGAACACGTAACCAAACCGGGGGCTTGGGCCCCGGAACAATGTTCTATGCATTCACTTGCTGAAGATATCGTCCAATGCATCTATCTGGAAATTTATAACAATGCCAAAGAAGCACGTCAGGCCAATCCATGGAATTGGAATACGACGTATGAGGCCGCCACAGCGGCCTATGAACTCAAACAAGACCAGGAGGCCATTGATCTTTATTCTCTTATGCTTGAGCAAGCCCCAAAATCATATCCTTTGAAAAACCACGTAGGGATCATCCATTTCGCCCTCGGCAATTATTCGATGGCATCAACCGCATTTGAGGAATCTCTTAAATTGACGATTGGTGGCTCCATCCAATCTCGCACAGCATTGATGTATACTGGACTTATTCAGGCCCAACAAGGGCATCTTGAAGAGGGTTACGAAACGCTGCTTGATGCACTGAATCTGTATCTTGAAGCAAGGGAAACAGGATACGGATTCGGCTCAGACCCGCAAGAAAATCAAGATATCCTAGCCATTTCTCTGGAATTGAATAACATCGCAAAACAATTAAACATAGAACCGCCTATAAAAATTCAATAAAATTAGGAGATGATCCAATGCTCACGTCTAGAGACTTACTCTCACTCGCCAAGGCAGTAGCCTTAGATATAAAACCTGAAGACATTGAAGATGTTCTATTCGGAGTTAACGGTCTCCTTGAAGCCATTAAAGAACTGCCGACGGACCAAATTGCAACCATTGAACCACTTTCTACTACTGACGGAGGACAAAATGACTAATCCTCTTCATCGGCAGACATTGACCGAGTCCGTTCGCCTTATCGCGCAAGGGGCTATTTCTTCCACGGAGCTTATTCAATCTTACCTTGACCAAATCTCCAGAATGAACCCAACGCTTAACGCCTTTATCACAGTACTTGGAGAACAATCCTTAAAAGCCGCCAAATCGGCCGATGAGGCAATCCAACAGGATAAACCTTTAGGTTCTCTGCATGGCGTGCCCATTGCTATCAAAGATCAAGTGCATACTGCCGGGATAGCAACCACAAGTGCCTCCAAGATTCGAGCGACATTCGTCCCTGAAAAAGACGCAACGGTCGTAGAACGGCTCAAGAAAGCGGGTGCCATAATCATTGGAAAGCTTAATATGACCGAATTCGCTATGGGAGACCCGATTACATCCCATTACGGAATCACCCATAATCCATGGGAGCTAGGGAGGGACCCAGGGACATCCAGCACCGGCGCTGGATCTGCGACTGCAGCATTCATGACCGCAGCTTCCATAGGAGAAGACACGGGAGGCTCAATCAGAGGGCCTGCAGCCCATTGCGGCCTTGCAGGAATCCGGCCGAGCTGGGGATTGGTCAGTAGATTTGGTTTAGATGGAGCATCCTGGTCTTTAGACACGTTGGGGCCGTTAGGTCGAACGGTTGAAGACGTTGCCCAAGTTCTCCAAGTTATAGCAGGCTATGACCCATTGGATCCCACGACCGCCCAAAACACAGTCCCTGACTATTCTTCTGCCATGACCGGCGATATATCTGAAATGCGAATCGCTGTGCTCCATGAATTTGTAGACGGGCCTCGGGCCAAACTACATCCAGCCGTACGGCAATCTATCGCGGATGCAATAGGAACTTTTAAAAGTTTAGGTGCGGTAGTTGATACTATATCTATTCCAAACGCTAACCACGCAGGAACAGCTAGTCGTACAATCAGTTTTGTTGAGCGGGTCAGCATGCATCCAGACTGGATTAGAGAACGCCCACAAGATTTCCATCCCAACACAAGAACTGCATTTTTGACTGGAGAATTGATCCCCGCCCAAGCTTATTACAAAGCCCAGAAGATGCGGGATCAGATCAGATCAGACGTCTTCGCAGTTCTAGAGAATTATGATGTCATAATCATGCCTACTGACGAATCACCTGCCGGGATCATGAATCCCGAACCAGGGTTCAAAACCGTTGAGGCAGCCAAAGAAGGGCTTAGGAAAAGCATGTACAGGGGTTTGTTTAGCGCCGTAAGTGGTCCCGCTATTTCAATCCCTGCCGGGTTCGCCCAGGAGGGAGGATCGAACCTCCCTGTGGGTCTCCAGATTGCTTCAATGCCCTTCAGGGAAGACCTGGTGTTCAAGTGTGCTCATGCCTTCGAGCAAGCCACTAAGTGGCATCAACAGGATCCGCCCAATTGCTGACCCTGTTGACATATCAACCATTACTTCTCTAATAACCCGTCCTGAGGAACTCTCCAAGGAGCAGATCCTTGAAATGGAAATGGTAGTTCATTGGCGTCAACCATTGACACGTCGATGATAACTGGACAATTGGCCGCAATTCCCTGCTTTACGGCATCTCCGACTTTAGAGGGATCTGATACTTTGATGCCGAGTGCACCAAAAGATTCAGCCATTTTCACGAAATCAGGATTTACAAAATTTGTTTCGTAGTCTCCGTCCCAGTCGTGCTCTAAATCCCTTCGCACGTTTCCGTAATGCCCGTCGTTAAAAATTACCGCAACGACATTAATCCCATATTTGACTGCTGTAGAAAGCTCTTGAACGTTATACATGAATCCACCATCGCCGCAAACAGCTACGACGGGTTTGTCTGGAGTAGCAACTTTAGCTCCTAAGGCCGTGGCGTAAGCAAATCCCAAGTTCCCGGAGTAGCCCGAATCAATGTAACTCCTGGACTCATAAGTCTTCCAAAACGCTCTAGAGTAGTAACCAATTTGAGTCATGTCAAATACTAGAGTAGCATCCTTAGGTGTTCCTTCTCGAAGAGAATTCAAAATGGTGTTTTGAGGTTCTAGACTCTCGGTGCCGGAATCCAAAAGAGCCCGAACATCT
Source organism: uncultured Dehalococcoidia bacterium (assembly GCA_964343075.1). Lineage (GTDB taxonomy): Bacteria > Chloroflexota > Dehalococcoidia > Lucifugimonadales > UBA3495 > UBA2588. The sequence continues at coordinate 43,798 of CAYFGT010000004.1, forward strand.
CTAACTGTTTTAGCAGGAGATTCAAGTTTCGTGCCACCTAGCTTATCAATAGCCTGCGCCAAAACTGGAAGGGTTACCTTAGCATCTCCTACGACTGGTAGAGCGTTAGGATGATGTTTCCCAATCTCATTCTGGTCTATGTCTACATGCACCAATTTCGCTGACTGGCCTGAGGGGTTTCGCAAAGCAAACCTAGTACCAATCGCAATAATTACATCTGCTGAATCCATAATATCTTTTATCTGCCCTGATCCACTTAATCCCGAGCCCAAACTATGAGGGTGCTCATCAGAAATCACTCCTTTGGATGATGGACTGGTAACAACTGGGATATTTGTTTGCTCTGTAAATGCCTGCAGTTCTTCCTCAGCGCATGATCGGATGACTCCGGTGCCAACATATATAACTGGTCGGTGCGCGTTGGCTATAATATCCGCTGCTTCCTGTATAGCTGAGGCAGGGGCGACAGTGCGTACCACTGGAGTCCCTTCTCTGATTTCCACCTCGTCTTTTTCAACCAGAGTTTCTGGAGGCATTTCTATGTGTGTTGGCCTGGGATGCCCGTTTAACATCGCATCAAAAGCCTCTCCAATAGCAGCAGGGATTTCATTAGGCCTCAATACTCGTTTGCTATACTTGGTGACAGGCCGCACGATGTCTAATTGTTCATTTACTTCATGAAGCCCGCCCATGTCTTTGCCTATTGTCGCTCTTGGAATCTGTCCGGCTATCATCAATACGGGTGAAGATGTTGAGTAAGCAGTGGACATCCCCGCCGCGGCATTGTACAGTCCTGGCCCCGGCACAACCATCGCAACACCTACTTTGCCACTTGCTCTCGCATATCCATCGGCCATATAGGTCGTAGCTTGTTCATGTCTTGGAACAATCATCTTAATTTCTGGGTGCTCTCTCAGAGCAGCCACTAGACCGTACATCTGAACCCCTGGAAGTCCAAACAACACTTCTACTCCCTCTCGGATTAGTGATTGGACGATTACTTCGCCACCTGATAATTTAGCCATTCTATTGTCCTTAAATCTGTTCTTGTGGCACAATATTAGCAGTGCCCGCTAATACTATACCCACTTGCAGGTTATTTTGCACCCATATAGTATTGGAACTAGCATCAAATGATCATTTCTGTGAGGAACTCTATTATGGAAATTCAGATATTATCTCCTGCAGCTAATCAAGTAGATTTTGAGGTCAGTCCTGCGCCGCGCCTGACTTCTCTCAGTAATAAAACTATAGGCCTTTATAATAATATGACTGGCGGGGCTGATATCGCTGTCAATCGTATCGCCCATCACTTAAAACAACGCTTTCCTGGTATTCAGTTCGAATCCTATGGAGGGGACCTTAGGCCTGGTAGACCCGCGCTAAGCAGGCAAGTGCACATCGATGATGAAGAGGCGTCCGTCATTGCCACAGAAATTGACGCAATGATAGGCGCAACTGCACATTGAGGAGGTTGCACGTCATGGCTTGCCCATGACATGGTAACCATGGAGAAAGCAGGGATACCCGCAATTGGCATAGCTGCAAAGAGTTTCGTCAAAGCTTGGCAGTCTTGCGTGGCAGGCTGGGGTCAACCATACACTGGATTCGTTACTATTCCGCATGCAACTACGGGACAAGAGAAAGAATTCATTCATGGAATGGTGGATGAGCAAATAGATGAAATTATTAAGAACCTGACTGTCTTTGTAGAAAACAACCAATACACTAGTACGAAAACTGCGACGACAGAACAGTTTTCAATTAATATTTCCGCTTCTGGCGAAGGGCTCAAAGCGGTTAACACATTTCTGGAAGACAAGGATTGGAGTGATGGGTTACCAGTCATTCCCCCTACTCCAGAATTAGTAGAACGCATGTTATCCGGTACTTCAAGAGCTCCCCAAGATGTGGTTATGATAATGGAACCAGGATTCGGAATTGCTACCGTTGAAAAAATAGCTATCAATTCTGTCATGGCAGGTTGTGATCCGGTTCACTTCCCAATAGTATTAGCCGCTCTGGACTGCTTAGCTCAACCCCAAATGAACCACAGAGACATGCAAGTATCAGGACACACCGAAGCGCCTTTAATTCTCGTAAATGGCCCAGTCGCCAAAAAAGCGGGAATTAATTCCGGTACTTCCGCCATGGGTCCCGGAGTAATCAACAAAGCCAACACCGCCATTGGAAGAGCACTTAGGTTATGCCTGTTAAATATTGGATATTGCAAAGCAGGATCGGGCGATCCTAACTTCATCGGACTACCCACCAAATTCGGTATGTGCATTTCTGAGAATGAAGATGACAGTCCTTGGACTCCTTATCACGTGGACCTAGGGTATGACGCCCAAGAAAGCACAGTGACACTGGTAACCGTGACTGGACCATCCGATATCTTAGATCCAGGATCTAAAACCTACCAAGATACCCTTAACAATATCCAAAGCATGATGTTTTACCCAAACGCAGGCAACGGAGACTGGATCAGAGGTAATAAGACCGCCCAGATAGGTAACACTAATCAACACGTACCATATCAAGGCCCTTACCACCCAATCCTTTTAAGCCCTTCTCGCGCTGTCGTCCTCAATGAAGCTGGGTACTCTAAAAAACATGTCCAAGAATGGCTTCACGAGCAAACAACGGTCACCTTGGACTCCGTGACGAATAAACGTCCCATTCCCGTTGATAAAGATGGCAAGTGGATCTATCATCCTGAGTTACAACATTTACAAGATGCTAAAGAATCCACTATTCCCGCTTTGGAAACCCCTGAACAGTACTTACTTTTTGTTACTGGCGGCACCACTCATTATGGTCATTTCTTTTATGGCACTTATGGGATTGGCACCGCCCTTGTGGAAAATTAGAGAATCTGAGGAGATACAATGCCAAAACTTATACCAGTGCCCACTGAATTATCTAAACCGTATTGGGAATCGGTTAATAATGAACAATTGATAATCCAATACTGTACAGACTGTCAAAAACTCCAATACCCAATCCGCAGCTCATGTTATTACTGCGGTGATACCAAATCCTTGGATTGGAAAGAGGTGGAAGGGAAGGGTGAAATAGTTGCAGCAATAACCATTGAAGACGGCCGGCTCAATAGACGTATGCCTGACCAGCCCTACAATCTAGCTGTGATCAGCCTAAATGAAGACCCTACGATCAATTTCTATTCCAACCTCCCAGGCATTGAGCCCTATCATGCCCCAATCGGACAAAAAGTACACGTTGTGTTTGAACGTGTTTCATCAGACCAATTGATCCCAGAATGGGAACTTGACATAACTTAAAAGGACATTGAAGCAAATGATCACAGATATAGATAATTCATGGAAAAGAGACTCAGACGGGTTAGGCGTGTGGGAACACAGAGGGAAAGTAGCTATCGCAGGATTTGGGCACTCCCCGGTTGACCGTAGATGGGATGAGGTTAACTTAGAATCGAGTCTTGGAGCCTATGCTTTACTAGCATGTAGAAAGGCAATCGAAGATGCAGGGATGTCCCTGAATGACATAGATGGAGTGGTTTGTTGCCCTACGACAATATCGGGTGATAGTGGTGGGTCCGCCTCTAATTGGGCCCCTAGGCCATATTTCGATCCCCCTTACGATTCAGAATGGGGACTTACCAGAGTAAACGCCCAATGGTTGATCGCAAACCTCGGATTGAAAAACGTCAAATTTGCGCCAAGTACCGCGCCCACCATAAGTGAAATGGTTGGATTGGCAGCTCAGGCAGTAGGAGACGGTTTATGTAACAACTGCTTAATGATATATCCTACAGGTAACATGGCCGGCAGATATCGCAGAGGAGGTCCTAATGCCTCAGATTATGCTGAGGGGGACAGCCAATGGACCGCTCCTTGGGGAAATCATGGAGGAAATGATTTCATCAACATATTCCCACATCAGCAATATTGCAGAAAATACGGAGGAGAACATGACGACGTTGCTCCTTTCGTTTTAAATCAACACAGAAACGGCTTGATGACACCTTGGGGATTCAATTATCAAAACAATATCCCTCAACTGACCCACGATGATTATGTCAGTTCTAGATATATTCTTAGACCTTTGAGACTATGGGATTGTGACAGGCCAGTCAATGCTGCTGGTGCTTACCTTTTCACTACCGGAGAACGGGCCGTAGATGCAAAACAACCTCCTGTGTATGTCCTCAATCATTCTCAGCATAATTTCACCTTCAAAACGACTCAACCCACTCTGGACGAAATTGAGCTCTGGACAGACATAGCAGCCCAACGGATGTACGAAGGATCCGGCCTCACGGCAGCCGACGTAGACATATTTAACCCATATGACGGCTATTCCATAATGGCTCAGTTCTTCTTAGAAGGGTTTCAGTGGCATGGGGTCAAACGAGGAGATGCTTTCGCGTTTTACGCAGGAGATATTAGAGTAGAAGGACCGCATCCTCTGTGTTCTAGCGGTGGTAATTTAGGCAATGGGAGGACCCGCACCGCTATGTACACTGATAGCATTGAACAGCTTCGAGGTACAGCTGGTCCGAGGCAGGTTACAACAAGAGCTGAAACTGCCCTTGCGGCCTTCACTACGCCAAGCAGTGGAGGGTGGATCATGTTAGGAAAGAACCCGGATTAGAACGATGGCAGAACCTTGTAAAATAGTTATTAGTTACGACATAGATGGCACCGTCTTCGCAGGCGATCCTCCTGGAAAAATCACACTGGACATGATTCAAGAGTCCAAACAGCTAGGTTACATCATCGGATCCGCATCAGACAGGACGGTTACCGACCAGACCCAAATATGGGACAGATCCGGCGTTGATATGGACTTCATCGTCTTAAAACATACCCTTCCTGAAACAATTGCAGGCCTTGATCCTGAATTTGGATTTCATATTGGGGATACTAATATGGACGAGTACTTTGCCAAACAAGCCGGACTTACTTTTATTGACATTATCAACGGAGACTTCGAGTCATTCTGGACTGCCTTAGTAAGCCAAAGTTTAAAGCCTTAACGGGGCGAAGGGGATGTAGATAATTACCTTGCCCCGTTAATTAATTATCCCTTTGCCGTTTTCACATCATTAATGCTGGTAGTAAGTACCATATTAACATCGCCGCCGGTTTGGGCCATCATGAAACCTTGGTCGAATTTAGATCGAGCGTCTGCTGCATTAGAGCTATGGTGACACGGTACAAGGTTATGTGCCTTCGCAACGTCCAATACTTTTTGACAAGCAGCCATGTGTACGGGGTCTTTGTTCCAGTTGTCTGGACCAAGCAATGGATCAATCCCATACGACATCGCCAAATCAGCAGGGCCAATGTAAAAGCCATCTAATCCAGGCACTGTAGCAATTTCTTCGATATTGTCTATGCCTGTTTTTGTTTCAATCATGGCCAACACAAAAATTTCATCATTGGCATGCCTAGTGTAATCCATACCTGCGTACAGTCTGGCCCTGTTTGGACCGTGGCTTCTATAACCTACAGGAGGGTATTTGGCGGCTCCTACTGCTTGTTCAGCCTGCGCCTTGGTGTCAACCAAAGGAACAATGACTCCATAAGCCCCTGCATCAAGGACAAATTGGATATCTTTCGGCTCATTCCATGACATGCGCACCACAGGAGTAGCATCAGTGGTAGAAATAGCCTGCAGGCAAGCAACTGCTCTATCAGGGGTAACCGCAAATCCATGTTGCATGTCAATAATAACGGCATCAAATCCTGCATTGGCCATTGCTTCGGCGCAATATGGATCGCCACTGGACAACCAGCCAGCTAGGACAGGTTCATTGTTCGCCCACATTTGTTTAACTTTATTGGGTCTCATAGTTCCTCCGGTGATTTAATTTCAGCAAATATCATACATGATTTTAGCTCCGAACGTACTATGTTGGCTCTGTAACCGAGTCACTTCATGGGAGACCATGATATTAAATGCCTTTTTTAAGCCCAGGTCTTGAGTGGAGAAACAAAAGAACATGTTTATACGACCTTCTCAGTTGACTGAGCAGCCTCAATCGTTCCCTGCACGGCAAAATTTGTTTATGTATAATGCTGCAGGTGACACATTATTTCTGCGTATAAAGGAGAGCTCATGACATACGATTACATAATAATAGGCGGAGGAGCCGCAGGATGCATTTTAGCTAGCCGCCTATCAGAAAACCCAGAGAAATCTGTACTGTTATTGGAAGCTGGGCATGACTACCCCGTGTTCGATAATTTACCAGATGAAATAAAATACGGTGATAACAGCTTTGCAGAATCACCCGACTCAGAACATAACTGGGCTCTCAACGGTGTTCTGACGGAAGAACAAGGGACGGTACACGTTGCACAAGGTAAAGTAATAGGAGGGGGGTCCTCCATCAATGGTCAGGCAATGCAGCGAGGCCTTCCAGAAGATTTTGACGCATGGGCTGCGATGGGTAATGACGAATGGAGCTACCAGAATGTTTTGCCTTACTACAGGAAAAGCGAGTCCGACTTGGACGTCCAGGATGACTTCCACGGCACAGAAGGACCGATGCCAGTCAGAAGACGGCAATCTGGGGAATGGCCTCCTATCCAGAAGGCATTCCATGATGCACTTACTGGAGCCGGTTATAAGCATGTAGAAGACACTAATGGAGCTGATCCAGCAGGTGTAGGCGTATGGCCCACTAATAATTTGGACGGGATTCGAATGAGTACCGCTGTGACCCATCTTAACCCAGCTAGACATCGTTTGAATCTCACAGTAAAAGGGGATGTATACGTCAGGAAAATTCTAATCGAAAATAAGTCAGTTGTAGGTATAGAAGCTGAAAGCGGAGGAGAGATATTTGCCCTCCATACTGATGCAGTGATTCTTTCGTCTGGTGCTCTTAGATCACCACAATTACTCATGTTATCAGGCATAGGTCCGAAAGACCATCTTAGAGAGCACGGCATCGAATTAGTTCATCACGTTCCTGGTGTAGGCCAAAACTTAATGAATCATCTCAATGCAGGTGTCACATTCAAAGTTAAAGATGATGTAATCCTGACAGGAGGTATAGATAAAAGCCATTTCTTTCTTCATTACACCTCTCAAGGGTACCCAGAAAAAAATGACATGGTACTTCGGGCAACCACCATGGTTCTCGAACGATCGGAACGAGTTGAAGGAGTACGGACCCAATACTTGAACGGAGACGTCCCTCCGGACAGGGTAGCTCGCATTGGAGTTACTCTAGGACTACCAGAAGGTTCAGGTTACGTGCAGTTAGGCTCAAACGATCCAAACGTGCAACCATGCTTCAATTATTGCTACCTTCAGCACCCAGAAGATGTCCGTAGAGTACGTGAAGGCATAAGAATGGCAGCGGAGTTGTTAGACTCAGAGGCCTACAAAGACGTTGCAGACCATAGAATAAGCCCCAATGATGACATTCTTTATGACGATGACGCGCTCGACGTGTGGATCCGTCAAACTCTGGGTACAGCTCGTCACGTATCCGGAACCTGCAAAATGGGTCCTGATTCTGATCCAATGTCTGTCGTAGATCAAAGAGGACGAGTCAAAGGGATCAAAGGCTTATGGGTCGGTGATGCTTCTATCACGCCAAAAGTTCCTCGCTCGGGAGGAATTCATGCAACGGTCATCATGCTAGCAGAGAAGATTGCTGATTGCATTAAAGCCTCCTGACTCAAAAGTAATTGTGTACACACTATAATATAGGTCTAAATAGAATTTTGGAGGTTTCATGAATTACGACGTTATTATAATCGGGGGAGGATCTGCTGGATCAGTCTTGGCAAGCAGATTGTCTGCTGACCCTAATACATCCGTTTTACTGTTAGAGGCCGGGCCTGATTATCCCTCCTATGAATCGCTTCCCGAAGAAGTCAAAATCGGAGACACCCGTTATGCTGAGTCCCCCGATTCAGTGCATAACTGGGCGCTAAGAGGAACCATAACTGAAGAACAGGGAGAAATTCATGTCGCCCAAGGCAAAGTGATAGGCGGAGGAGGTTCGATAAATGGTCAAGCAATGCAAAGGGCATTTCCTGAAGACTTCGATTTGTGGGAAAGATTAGGAAATAATGAATGGTCAGCCCAAGAGGTCCTACCTTATTACCGAAAAATGGAAACTGACTCGGACTACTCAGATGACTTTCATGGCAGCGACGGACCTATGCCTGTGAGGAGGCGCACCAAAGGGCTGAACACAGGCCTTCAACATGCATTCCATACAGCGATAACCAGATTAGGCCACCCTACAGTACTTGACACAAACGGACCAGACCCGTCCGGGATTGGTGTCAGGCCAACAAACAATGTCCAAGGTGTAAGAGTTAGCCCTGCTATGGCGTACCTAAACCCAGTAAGGCATCGCCTAAATTTAACTATAAAAGGTCATGTCTATGTGCGTCGAATTATATTCGATGGCGACACTGCGACGGGAATCGAAGCCCAAAGCGGCCAAGAGGTTTTCCACGTCGCAGGTAGCCGAATAATTTTGAGCTGCGGCGCTATAAGATCCCCCCAATTACTTATGTTGTCTGGCATAGGCCCCAAAGACCATCTAGACCAATTCGGGATACCAGTTATCAAAGACGCTCCTGGTGTAGGCCAAAACTTAATGAACCATCTAAGTGCGCAAATCACATTTAAAGTGAAAGATGATGTGGAAATCGATTTAGACCCAGATGGTGCTGACTACGAATTTCATTACACGTCTAATGGATCAAACGAACCCAATGACATGGTATTAAAAACATCTACAGTTGTTGATCCTCGAGCTGAAAAGGTCAAAGGTGTTAGAACCAAATTCATAACGGAAGGGGTAGCCCCAGAGCAAGCAGCTCGGATGTCTTGTCAACTTGGTTTACCCGCAGGCACAGGATATGTAAAATTGGCCTCTTCAGATCCGGATATTCAACCCGACTTTAATTACTGTTACTTACAGCATCCCGACGATGCAAGAAGAGTGAGAGAGGGAGTTCGTTTAGCAATAGAATTACTTAAGTCAGACGCATATCAAGATGTTGTAGATTATCGCATAAGTCCTTCTGATCACATAGTAAATGATGACGAAAAACTAGATTTATGGATCAGAGAAACTGTCGGAACAGCACGCCATGTTTCAGGTACTTGTAAAATGGGACCAGATTCAGACGATCAAGCAGTTGTAGACCAAAGGGGACGAGTCAGAGGAGTCGAACGCCTCTATGTCATTGACGCATCCATCGTTCCCAAGATACCGAGGTCTGGTGGTATTTATCCTACCGTTATGATGATCGCGGAAAAATTGTCTGACAAATTAATTTAAGATATAACCCAAACGGCATATGTGGTTGTAGTTGGTACCGAAGGTCAGACTCGAACTGACACGGGGTTGCCCCCACTGGTTTTTGAGACCAGCGCGTCTACCATTCCGCCACTTCGGCAACAAAAACATAATAACCACAAAAATACGCATTGTCTATTCAGCTTGACTCACAAACGAAAGACCATCTATAATTCGCTACGGAGTTTTTCAAATGCCAAAAAGAACATATCAGCCAAAAAAACGAAGAAGAGCACGAGTACACGGGTTCTTTTCCCGATCCAGTACGTCAGATGGTAGAAACGTATTGAAAAGACGTCGATTTAAAGGGAGACATAAGTTAACTGTCTAGAACTGAGAACAGTCGCAGATTCATCTCTTTGCGTAAGAAAGGTGACTTTAGCAAAGTATTCGAAGATGGAACGACTTTTACCAACGGCCTGATAGTCCTTAAAATGGCCTCTAACCAGCTTTCTGTAAACCGGTTCGGGATCACAGTAAGTAGAAGAGTAGGCAACGCTGTTACTAGAAACAAAGCCAAGCGGCGACTGAAAGAAATTGTTAGAACTCTACAAATAAAACAAGGATGGGACGTGGTCCTGATCGCAAGGCCTCAGATTAAACCGGCCACCTATTCAGATATAAGGTGGTCCACAGTAGATTTATTTCAAAGGGCCAAGCTATTAGACCCACAGACGAAAGTATAAACACATGAAGGCACTACCACTTGTCCTTATCAAAATGTACCAAACAACGATATCCCCATATCTACCATCAGTGTGTCGTTTTACACCGACCTGTTCGGAATATGCTTACCAAAGCATAGAGGAGCACGGGGTAGTCAAAGGGCTAATCAAAACTTTGGTTCGAATAGGAAGATGTAATCCTTTGGGAGCCCAAGGGTACGATCCTGCAGAATAACTTTGTCAACATAATTAACAATTTGAAGCTAATTTTTAATAACAAACCACAAATTCGTATAACCGTTATGGTATGCATCATACTGTCTTTAGGGATGATTAGTTGCATGCCAGGAGACCTTGGCAGAGCTGTCACAGGATGGAGTCCTGTAGTATATGACGCAGATGAGTCCCTTCTTATCACAGTTGATCAGAATGGATATATACACGCCTTCAATGACAACGGATACGATGGATTAAATCCAGCATGGAAATATCCTCAGAGCAAAGATGACCGATTGATTGGCGCATTCAACCCTCCTCTTATACACGGTAATTTTGTATTAGTAACCGGAGCCAGTGGAGACATCTACTCATTGAACAAGACCAATAGGTCATTCTCCGATGGAGGATGGCGAGCTCCTGAAAGCCTCGGTAAAGACTTAGTTCCTATTTATGGAGGCCCCGCAATAAGTCCAGACGGCAACACAGTCTATGTAGTCGATGTTGGAGTAGACGACAATGGGAATCGAGGCCAACTGCAAGGATACGACACAGAGACAGGCAAGCCTTTGGACTGGGTCTTTACGGCAGAGGGACCTATTTGGGGCACACCTGTTACCGAACAAGACCGAATTTACTTTGGGAGTCACGATAAAAACTTTTATTCCGTTGATACCGCTACCGGACTGGTTGACTGGTCCTTCCCTACCAACGGGGCAGTAGTAAGCAAACCATCAATCTCAGAACAATTGGTACTATTCGGATCCTTTGATCGCAACTTGTACGCAATCGAGAAGAATTCGGGAGTTTTGCGATGGACTTTCCAAGGACCTAACTGGTTCTGGGCTACCCCAACTATCTCAGGCACGACTATATACGTGGCTTCAATGAACGGGACACTGCACGCGTTAGATCACAATGGAAACGAACTTTGGGTCTACGACCACAAAGAACCAATCGTCTCTTCACCTCTTATAACAAATTCTGGAATTGTAATTGTATCCATCGAAGGGAAATTGTCATTATTGGACTCAACCCCGCAAGACATCGGTGACTCCAGGGAAAAATCGACCTTGGAATTAGGAAACAATGGATATAAAGCTCCCATGATAGCTGATAACGAATACATTTATGTACCGAGCCAGAGAGACCATCTCAAAAAGTTAAGGGTTTCCAGTGCAGGATTCAATGAGATCTGGTGCTACGACCTGGAAGAGGAACAGTTCTGTGAATAAAATTTGCGCAAAACACATGGATAAATAATGGAAATATTCGCATTACTTTGGACAGAAGTCATAATAAAACCGATGTTGAACACATTGATAGTGTTGTATGTCGTTTTCTTCCAAAACATGGCAATAGCAATATTGCTATTTACGGTGATCGTAAGACTTGTGACCCTTCCGCTTACCTTAAAGCAACTTCGTCAAATGAAGAAAATGACCGAACTCCAGCCCAAAATGCGCGAGGTCCAAACTAAATTCGCTGGAGACCGCACTAGAATTTCCCAAGAAACCATGAAAGTGTACAGGGATGCAGGAGTGAGTCCTGTGGGATGTCTTGGACCGTTAATCATCCAAATGCCTATCTTGATAGGTCTATTTCGAGTATTAATCCAGATTCTCTATACTACCCCTGATGATTTGATAGGCTATTCAGAACGCGTGTATTCTTGGTTGACTTTCGTTCCAGTTCACCAAGCAGTACCTATTAATGCACAATTCTTATGGTTGGATCTAGGAGCCCCCGACCCTTCTCCAATAATTATACCTTTCTTAGTTGCGGCAACCACCTTCCTGCAACAGAAGATGACCACCACACCGTCTCCCGATCCTAGGCAACAATCTAGTCAGGCAATGATGCTATGGATGATCCCGATCATGTTAGGATTCTTCGCATTACAATTCCCTGCGGGATTATCTATGTATTGGATCGTTTCCAATTTGATAGGAGTAGGAATACAATATTTTATAACTGGATGGCAGCCGTTATGGCCGCTATTCCCTAAACGAATCCCTCAGGATTCCCAGCAAACTCAAAGGTCCAGACAGCGACCAAATAATAAGCCAAATAACAATTCATCGGAGGTAAACGATGGAAACAGTAGAACGCAGCGCCCGCACAGTCGAAGAAGCCGTAGAACTCGCCCTGATGGAACTAAACGTAGACCGAACCGAGGTAGAAGTCGAAACAATTAACCGCGGAAAGGCAGGGTTTTTAGGCATCGGAGGAGAACTCGCAAGGGTTAGGGTTAGTCTTAAATCACAAAATGCTCAAAGAGCGAGCAAGCCCAAACGGAGTCGCCCGCCCAATCAACCACGTACCCCTAGAGCAACCAAGCCAAGATCAACACAAAAAGCTGAGACATCTCAACAAACAACAGAAATTGTAAATAACGAAGAAATTTCCGCATTAGCAATTACTACTGTTAATGACATACTCACAGCGACAAATGTAGACGTGGTTTGTAACATTAGCTCACACCATAATTTGGCAGAAGGGACAGTGGCTTTAGAATTGAGCGGTAGCGATACAGGACTCTTAATCGGCCGAAGAGGCCAAACTCTCATGTCGCTACAATTTTTGGTGAACTCAATAGTACGCTCGAAATCAGGAGAGAACATCAGGATCGCAATAGATGCTGAAGGATACCGAGATAGACGAGAAAACACATTGAAAGAAATGGCAATCAGAGTAGCTGACAGGGTAAAAGAGACTGGGCGAAGTATCACTCTCGAACCGATGAATGCAGCAGATCGTCGAATCATTCATGTATCCCTTACGGAATATGAAGGGGTGAGAACAGAAAGTGTGGGTGAAGCCGACAATCGTAAAGTGGAGATATTCCCAGACGATTAACAGACACAAAATTGATTCATCCGTACCAGGCTATAAATTAGTAACCCAAAAGTGAGTGGACCTTGGATAACAAAGCTTACAATATCGGTGCTGAGCGACCCCGCGAAGAATGCGGGGTTGTGGCCGTCTATTCCCAGCGGGAGGAAACGAGCAGGCTTGCTTTCTTCGGTTTGTATGCCTTGCAGCACCGGGGACAAGAAAGCGCTGGCATAGCGTCAGCGGACCTCCATGACATTCATGTCCACACAGATATGGGCTTAGTGTCTCAAGTATTCAGAGAGGATAGTCTCAGTAACTTGAAAGGACATCTCGTAATAGGTCACACTCGCTATTCCACTACTGGCAGTAGCAACCCTTGTAATGCGCAGCCTATTCTTGTAGAAGGAATTCATGGCAAACTAGCTTTAGCCAATAACGGGAACATTATCAACGCATCTAAGTTGAAAACTCAGCAACAGTCGGAATGGAATTGTTCATATGCCTCGACAACTGATTCAGAAGTGTTGGCACACCAATTAGCAAATTCTCCGGGAGCTGATTGGCATGATCGCGTCAAACAATTCATGCGTACCGTTCAAGGCGCTTACTCGATGGTAGCCTTGACAAAAGACACCTTAATCGCTGCCCGTGACCCTTTAGGTATTCGGCCTCTGTGCCTAGGAAAATGGCAAGATGGGTGGATCGTTGCCTCTGAAACCTGTGCTTTGGACCATGTCGGAGCAGAATTTGTCAAAGAACTAGACCCAGGAGAAATTGTTACTATTTGCGACGGAAGACTAGAAACAAGTTTGTACACATTAACTCCAAACCCCAGGCGGTTATGCGTCTTCGAGCTTATCTATTTTGCTCGTCCAGATAGCAAGTTAGACGACCATCTCGTCTATTCTGTGAGGAAACAACTAGGCGCTCAACTAGCTCGGGAACACCCGGTTGATGCGGATTTAGTGATAGGTGTACCAGACTCATCTACATCTGCAGCGGTTGGTTACTCTGTAGAGTCAGGGATTCCATTCAGTGACGGACTGATTAAGAACCGTTACGTAGGACGCACCTTTATAGAACCCGAACAGAGTTTAAGGGACATTGGCGTCAGACAAAAATTCAATCCCTTAACAGAAGTGATTGCGGGAAAGCGTTTGGTTGTGGTCGATGATAGTATTGTACGCGGTACAACAACCCCACACGTCGTCAATTTACTCAAGAAATCAGGAGCGACAGAAGTCCACTTGCGTGTTTGCGCTCCCCCAATTAAGCATCCTTGCTACATGGGAGTAGATATGGCATCCAGAGAAGAACTCATCGCATCCAACAAATCTATTAAAGAAATAAAGGATTACATAAAATGTGATTCTCTGGGATACCTTAGTGTTGAGAATTTATTAAAGGTGGTCGCCAACAAATCTGGAGGCTTCTGCGATGCATGCTTTACGGGAAACTATCCAGTACCCGTACAGTTAGAAATGACTAAATTATCACTAGAACATACCGAAGCCCGTTAACAGCAAAGAATCGATGGAGCAGAGATAACAAGGAATTTACAATGAGTGCATCTTATTCCTCAGCGGGGATCAACCTCGACCAGATGGACATCCTTAAAGACACCTTCAAGGCGTTCGCTAATCTGACAAAAACAACTAACGTAATTAACAATTCTGGTAGTTTTGCCGGCCTCTACAAATTACCTCAATTCAAGAACCCAGTCTTAGTCGCAGGAACTGATGGAGTTGGAACCAAGTTAAAAATCGCGGCAGCAATGGGTCACTATGAATCGCTTGGCAAAGACTTAGTGATCTTAAATTCAAATGACATTGTCTGCAAAGGCGCCCATCCATTGTTTTTCTTGAATTACATTGCATTTAGCCAATTCAATCAGCATATGTTGGAATCATTAATGAAAGGTATGGTTTGGGCTTGTAAGACTTTAGGTTGCAGTCTAATCAGCGGGGAAACAGCCAATATGCCAGGAGTCTACGATGACAATGAATTCGATCTAGCTGGTTTCATCGTTGGTGCTGCAGAAGAAAAAAACCTAATCCTAGCTGAAGATATCAACCCAGGCGACCTAGTATATGCCCTTACATCGAACGGAATACACACAAATGGATATAGCCTAGTCCGTCAAGTATTCAATTTAGACAAAAACCCTTCCGCCCTGTTTCACAACATAGATGACCTCAAACACACACTGGGAGAAGAATTGTTAAAACCTCATCGTGACTACTACCACGTGCTGAAAGATGCGTTCAACCACATCAAAGGACTGTCGCACATCACCGGGGGAGGAATGCCTGGCAAGATAAAATCTATTCTCCCAGAAGGGCTCAAGGTAACAATAGACAAAAAGTCGTGGTCTGTACCACCCATATTCCAAATAATACAGAAGGAAGGGCTCATAGCCGATACCGAAATGTTCAATGTCTTCAACATGGGAATAGGGATGGTAATCATAGTGGACCCTGATGCCGAAAATTCACTCCGTATTCAAATACCAGAGGCATTGAAAATCGGCCAAGTGTCTGAATTAGACAATCAATCTGCTCCGTTGGTTCAATTCGAATAGTCAAGGTGAAAATATGAAAGCTTTACTCAGCGTATATGACAAAACAGGAATCTCAGACTTAGGGAAAGTCTTAACTTCAAACGGAATACAACTCGTAAGCACCGGAGGAACATATTCCCAGTTATCCTCCGCAAACCTACCTGTTCTGCAGGTAGCAGATATAACCGGATTCCCTGAAATGCTAGGCGGTCGAGTAAAAACCTTACATCCAAATATACATGCAGGCATTTTAGCCAAACGTGAAGATCCTGATCAACTTGCTGAATTAAGTAAACACGGGATAGAACAGATTGATATCGTAGTCGTGAATCTGTATCCATTCCAAGAGACCATTAATAAACCTGACGTCACCTTAGATGAAGCACTTGAGAACATTGATATAGGCGGGCCCACCATGTTGAGAGCTGCAGCCAAGAATTTCTTGTCGGTAGTCGTACTGGTGGACCCTGATGATTACCAATGGGTCGCTGCGAAAATTATCAATAACCAGCTGAACCCTGTAGACAGGCAGCACTTAGCAGCCAAGGCGTTCAAACACGTATCCGACTATGACAGAACAATAAACTCATATTTGTCTACAGCGGATTCTGGCGACCATACTCTGCCTCACAACTTATCATTAAATCTGACCAAATTAGAAGAATTACGTTATGGTGAAAACCCCCACCAGTCCGCCGCTCTGTATTCCGCTAGCAGCCCTGCGAACTTAGGGATTGCAGGGGCAAAACAGATACATGGCAAAGAATTGTCCTTCAATAACATATTAGATGCTAACGCTGCGTGGAGCATCGTAAACGACTTCGAGGAACCCACAATAGCAATAATCAAACATGGCAATTCATGTGGGCTTTGTAGCAATGCAGACATAACAGAAGCCTATCGTAGAGCTTTAGAAGGAGATCCTGTTTCGGCGTTTGGTGGGATCATAGGTAGTAACTGCGTAGTCAACGCAGCAATGGCGCAAGAAATGAAAGATGTTTTCTACGAAGTATTGCTAGCACCTGGGTTCGAGCCCGAAGCTCTAGAGATTCTACAAAAACGCAGAAATCTAAGAATCCTAACAGTAGCCAAAGAGCAGCACTCACCCAACAATACGTATAGCTATGATTACAGACTAATTACAGGGGGGTTCCTGGTCCAGACACAAGATAATATACAAGAAGACTTTGCCAAATGGAATTGTGTCACCCGTAGAGAACCCAATGCATCTGAATATGAAGACCTCGTGTTTGCCTGGAGAGCGGCGAAACACATTAAATCAAACGCTATCGTGTTCGCCAAAGATAAAACACTGACCGGTATGGGGGCAGGGCAACCTAATCGAGTAGTAAGTGTCCACTTATCCGAACGGGTTGCTGGAGAAAAAGCTCCAGGTAGCGTGTTGGCGTCGGACGCTTTCTTCCCATTCCCAGATAACATAGAATTAGCAGCAGCAGCGGGAATCACGGCTGTCATCCAGCCAGGAGGCTCTATCCGCGACGAAGAAGTTATCAATGCAGCCAATCAACACAATTTAGCAATGCTATTTACAGGGACTAGGCATTTCAAACATTAAGGTGTAAGAATTGAGATCTACTGTTGACATAATAATTCCAGTCTACAATGAAGAAGAGACTTTGCCTCGAAGCATAATGTTGCTGGTTGAATTCGCTAATCGAAACCTATTTAACCCTTGGAGAATAATAATAGCCGACAATGGATCTACTGACCAAACAGCATCTATTTCAGAAGCCCTAGGGCAACGATTCCCTGGTGTAGAGTATTTGAATATACCTAGAAAAGGGAGGGGGATAGCGCTAAAGACGGCGTGGCTGGACAGTAATGCCGATATTGTCCTATACATGGATGTCGACCTGTCAACAGATCTCAGCGCCTTACCTGTTGCCTTGGAGGCTCTGGAGACCCGTGCACACATCGCAATTGGGAGTCGATTGATGTCGGGCGCTCGCACTACAAGAAGTTTCAAGCGATCAGTCCTGTCTGTTGGATATAACATGCTAATCAAATTGTTTTTCTTCTCCTCTTTCTCTGACGCACAATGCGGGTTCAAAGCCTTAACAAGAGAGGCAGCAGAACTCATTGTTCCGCATATCAAAAACAATAATTGGTTTTTCGACACCGAACTACTCATAATAGCAGACCAAAACAAATTCACAATTGAAGAAATCCCTGTAACATGGATAGAAGACTCTGATAGTCGAGTTAACATAATCAAAACAGTATGGGAAGACATCAAGGGTTTAATGCGGCTTAGATTTACCTCTATGACACATATTGAACCTCCGGCATTGCATACCGAACCTAATGATCATGTAGGTAATCATCCTTATAAATAATGGAGAATAAATGGACTTAAATCTAGAAGGGAAAAGTGTAATCATAACAGGAGGAGGCTCCAATATTGGTAGAGCAATTAGTCACGCCTTCGGTGCAGAAACCGCCAACATTACCATCGCGGAACTGGTAAAAGAACACGGGGACAAGGTGGCCAAGGAGATTTTATCCAGTCACCCCAAAGCACAAGTGAATGTAATCCAAACTGATATAACTAAACCCGACCAAGTTCGAAGTATGGTTGATGAGACCTTGTCGACGTTTGGGAGTATCGATGTGTTAGTTAACAATGTTGGGTGGACTATTGATCGGCTTTTTACCGAAAAAGAGCGTGATGAATGGGAGAAAGAGGTCCAAGTCAACTTATGGGGTCCAATCAATTGCTTCGATGCGGTATTGCCACATATGATAGACGCACAGGGCGGGTCAATAGTCTCGATTGCCTCAGACGCAGGCAGGATGGGTGAATATCGGGAAGCTGTGTATTCAGCATGCAAAGGAGGGGTAATAGCCTTAACGAAAGCTATCGCTCGCGAAAATGGAAGATATGGGATCCGAGGAAATATAGTATGTCCTGGATTGATAGTACCTCCTCGAGACGAATCAATCAGCGAAGAAAGCATGTGGAATGACATGAGAGATATTTTCACAGATGAAGTCTTAGAAAAAGTCAAACGTGGGTACATATTGAGGAGAATGGGGACAGCTCCAGAAGTAGCAAACGCAGTCGTATTCCTTGCTTCTGATGCCGCAAGTTTCATCACTGGCCAAACCGTAAGTGTTAGTGGTGGATATACTATGATGTAACTCAAACACAACTTAATTCAAGAGGAGACACAAATGGAAATAGGCGTAAGTATTCCGAGGTTACCAAATCCGCAAGGCATAAAAGATTTTGCCATACGGGCGGAAGAACTGGGATTCGAGTCAGTAATGGCGGGGGATCACATACTCCTGCCGACCGCAGGAACAGACCAATATCCATATACAGCCGATGGGTCCTTCCAAAGACCTACATCTGAACCATTCTTGGAAACCATGACTTTACTAGGATTCATCGCAGGAATTACCAAAACAATTAAAATCGGAAGTACTGTCTTGATATTGCCGTACAGAAACCCTGTTGTACAGGCAAAAATGTTCGCCTCGTTAGACGTCTTAAGTGAAGGGAGGATGATCTGCGGGATTGGTGTAGGGTGGCTCGAAAAAGAATTCGACACACTGAATGTACCTTACAAACAACGGGGACCTCTCACTGATGAGTATCTCGGAATTTTTAAGTGCCTTTGGGAAGAAGACAATCCGTTTTTCGAGGGAGAAACCTTTAGTATCGACGGAATACAATTTTTTCCCAAACCAGTTCAAGAAGGAGGAATCCCCATTTGGGTTGGGGGGCACACTCGCCGAGCCCTACGGCGAACAGCAAAATATGGCAACTGCTGGCATACTACCCGTCAAACCCCGGAATTTGTCGCCAAACAAATGCCATATTTACAGGAACAAGTTATTGCCGCCGGAAGAGAACCGTCAGAAGTCACGGTATCTCTGAAAAGAACCCTCCATTTCACAGACATGCCTGGCAAGGAAGAAGGGTCAGGAGTCCCAACAGGAGGAATAGTAATCGGGTCAACCGAAGACGTTATAGAAGATGTTTTGAAGTGTAAGTCCTTAGGGATAGACCAACTAACTTACGACTTCAGAGTAGATGGTTTAGAACCCCAGATAGAGGTTATGGAGCACCTAGCGAAACATGTGCTTCCTGTAGCACTCGCATAATCCTATATTGCTTTATCTATAACCCATTCGCTTTAAATATCTCAGCTTTTTCCACCAAATGGTTAGCCGTATTCAGCATTCTTTCTATTTGTTCGTCTGTCGTTTTTGACTTCACTTTCCCTGGTATACCAGTCACAAAGGAACGATCAGGAATATTAGTGTTTGCTAAGATCAAGGCATTAGAGCCTATCAAACATTGTTTCCCTATGGAAGACTCTGTCAAAAATGTGCAATTGTTCCCCAATAGACTCCCAGTTCCTATGAAATCTCCGTGGACAACCACGGAATGGCCGATCGTGACATTATCTTCGATAATAAGTCCATCGCCGTGGATCACCGAGCCTTCTTGAACATTCACATTTTTACCTAATGTTACAGGCCCTTCTCCGTCTGCACGTATCGTTACTCCAGGCCATACACTACAATTCTCACCAATTTCTATGTCCCCGACCAAATAAGCATCCTCACTAATCCAAGCGGACGGATGAATCCTAGGTTTTTTATCTCCAAGTCCTCTAATCAAATCCTAACCTCACATATTAAGACTGGTCGAAAATTTTCATCGACCTGCGGGCTTCTCGGTCCATTTCTCTATCACGAATAGTTCGCCTTTTATCAAACTGACGTTTACCAGTCGCAAGACCGAGTTCTAATTTTGCGACATTCTTTTTGATATACATCCTTAGTGGCACTAATGTGAATCCTTTTTGGGCAACGGTAAGAGATAATTCATTTATTTGGCTCCGGTGCAATAACAACTTCCGATCTCGTTTAGGGTCGTGATTGTTGTAAGTAGCGTTGGCATAAGTGCTTATATGAGAATTGAACAACCACATTTCCCCTTGGACATCCTTAGCGTAAGCGTCTCTTAAATCAACTTTATGATCTCTAACAGACTTAATTTCTGTTCCGGTTAATATAATACCAACTTCCATTTTTCTTAGAATTTCATAGTTGTAAAATGCTCTACGGTTAACCGCAATAGAGCTATCGGCCTGCCCATTCTTGTTCCGTTTAGAATTTTGCTTAGCCATTCATCATCTACCTAAAATGTCCGTTTTCATGATTTCTATAGCGACGTCAAGAGCATCTTCGTCATTTCCTAAATCGCTCATTTGGGTGATGTCAATATCTGGAGTCAAACCTTCTCCTTCGATCAGCTGCCCATTTGGAGTGTACCATTTGGCGATGGTAAAATATATTCCTGAACCATCGCTGATTTTTTCCATCGTATTGACACTTCCTTTCCCGAATGTTTTCTCACCAATAACTAACGCACGGTTATGATCCATTAACGCTCCGGCAAGCACTTCGGACGCCGATGCGCTATATTTGTCCGTAAGGATTACGAGAGGTACGTCAAGGGCAAACCCTCCTCTTCCAGCCTTCCAGTCCTTCCTATTCCCTTTTGAGTCGACTTCATAAACAATCAACTTGGAATCGATAAAGGCATCAGCTACTTGGAACACAGAATTTAATAACCCTCCAGGATTGCTTCGCAAATCCAGAATCATCCCAGTTCCTCCTTGAGATCTGAACTTTTCAAACGCCTCTTGGAGTTGTTCGTAGGTATTTGCATTAAATTCTGTAACATTAAAAACTCCAATCCCTCCCGTCATGATGCGCATTTGGACAGAATCAAGTTTTATAACGTTTCTTTCAACAATGATCTCAACAGGCCTCTCTGCACCTTCGTGTAATATGGATAATACTACTGTGGTTCCTCGTTCCCCGCGTATGCGACTCACAGCTTCCAACAGTGTCATTCCTTGCGTAGATTCGTCATCGATGCCTAGGATGATATCACCTGCAAGTATGCCTGCAGATTCGGCAGGAGAGCCGGAAATCGGGGCCACAATTACTATCCGATCGTCGCGCATACTCACGTGAGCTCCTATCCCTTCAAAAAAACCTTTATAATCTTGAGATTGAATTTCAAATTGCTCTGCAGTCAGGAACGAAGCATAGGGGTCATCCATAGCTAGGAGCATCCCTCTGATAGCACCATCACTGAGGACCTTCGCATCCATTTCTTTTCGATCGAAATGTTCTCGTCTCAATATGTACCAAACTTCGGTCAGTCGGCTAAATTCAGGCGGTAAATCATCAGGTGACTCGAATGTAGGGGGGCTTATCAACACGGAAATTGCTATTCCAGATAATAAACCGCCTGCAATCATAGAGGCGATAACGATGCTAACATACTTAATTATTTGACGTATTTTCAAATCAAATTCCTGCAAATTAATGAATAAATTATACGTAAATTTCGATGGTTTAACTAGGTATGCATCGACGTTGACACCTCATTTTTTCACTGCTAGGATGCCTAATTATGAAAGGAATCATATCCTATTCCACATATATACCTTGGTTGAGACTCACTCCTGACACAGAAGGATGGGAGAATCCATTTGAACGGGCGGTTGCTAACTTCGATGAAGACCCCATCACCATGGCAGTCTCAGCAGGGCGTACCTGCTTAAAACACCAAGATTCTAAAGATATCAAAGCTCTATTATTCTGCAGCACATCGGCCCCTTATGCGGAAAAACAAAACGCTGCCCTTATTGCTACCGCATTAGGCTTAAACGCTGATGCTCTCACTTTAGACTTGGGAGGGTCACTCAGATCTGGGACATTAGGAATTTTAACAGCACTGAATATGCTAGAAGCATATCCCCATGGGTCCATACTTGTGATAGCAGCAGAAACGCGACTAGCCATGCCTCGGAGCACTCTAAATGACTCTATAGGCGACGGAGCAGCGGCTATTTTACTTGGCAGAGGCAAAGTGATTGCAACCATAGAGCATCACCAATCTACTTCATCCGTAATCTATGATCAATGGAGAGAGTCCAACAGTAGATATACAGTTCAATGGGAGGACCGGTTTGTTGCAGACAACGGCATAGAAACAATGGTAGTCAATTCTGTAAAAACTTTGCTGGCGGACTCACGACTGGAAACAACTGATATTAAA
The DNA here is from genome assembly GCA_964343075.1 of uncultured Dehalococcoidia bacterium. Taxonomy (GTDB): domain Bacteria; phylum Chloroflexota; class Dehalococcoidia; order Lucifugimonadales; family UBA3495; genus UBA2588. Next base: position 66,519 of record CAYFGT010000004.1, read on the forward strand.
CGCTTTGCATTTAACTCATCCAACCCAAGGCAGTCCAACAAAATTAAAAATTCACTCGGTGCTACAAACAACCAGATAGACACGACCATAATAGACAAAATTGGTAATACCGGCTCTGCAATGGCCCTTATGGAACTATGTTTCTCATTGGAACAAGCAACAGCAAAACATGAATGGATATGTCTCTCATCCTATGGTGACGGCGTAGACACCCTATTAGTCCTTACGCAAGAGGACTACCGAATTCCAAATCAGATTATTCCAAACATCTGTCAGTTGATAACTAGCAAAAACACTATACCTTCATATGAGAAGTATGCACACCTCAAAGACCTGTGGCCTATAGCTGAATCAGTAAGGCGGCCTGAAGCACAGCCGCCTTCTGTCCCTGCGATCTATCGTGAGCAAGAAAAAAACATCCTACTGCGGGCAGGCCAATGCAACGAGTGCAATTATGTTCAATATCCAATGCAGAAAATTTGCGTAAACTGTCAACGCCAAACTTCCTACACCATCATTGATCTAAGCAATACAAGGGCAAATTTATACACCTATTCGATGGACTATCTAGCAGGATCGCTTGACTCACCATTAGTAATATGTACCATCAACTTTGAGTCTGGGGGTAGAATGTTAGGTGTCATGACAGACAGAGCACTAGACGAAATATATGTCGGTATGCCACTGGAAATGAGCTTTAGGAAAGTTACTGAACACCAGGGAGTGAAAAGTTATTTTTGGAAAGCCATACCGATGCGGATTAAAAGAGGAGAATGATATGCCTGGAATCAAAGACCGAGTTGCAATAATTGGCATGGGTTGCAGTAAATTTGGTGAACGTTGGGACGCTAGCGCATCAGACCTAATGATCGAAGCAGTAAATGAAGCATACCTAGATTCTGGACTAACCACAGCCGACATCAACGCCGCGTGGGTAGGAACAGCCAGTTCTTTTCGTACAGGGCAACCGGTAGCCGAAGCATTAAAATTCAACTACATCCCTATCACGAGAGTTGAAAATGCATGCGCAACAGCTACTGAAGCATTTCGGAATGCGGCCTACGCAGTAGCAGCCGGGATATACGATATCGTGTTAGCTGTTGGAGTAGAAAAACTGAAAGATTCCGGATTTTCTGGTCTGGCGATACCAGAGGCACCAAACTCGGGTGTAACTCCTGCTGCTCCTCCGCCGTCTCAATTCGCTATGGCAGCTACAAGATATTTTCATAAATATAACATCTCCATCGATGAAGGAAAACAAACATTGGCGAACATTGCCGTCAAAAATCATCATAACGGCTCTTTAAATCCAAAGGCGCACTTCCAGAAAGAAATCAAGCCCGAACAGGCTCTAAATGCACCAATGATCGCATGGCCTTTGGGTTTGTACGATTGTTGTGGCGTTAGTGATGGAGCTGCAGCTGCGATCTTAACAACCCCAGAAATTGCTAAATCATTAAAATCAGACTATGTTCTTGTTAAAGCTCTAGGGTTATCAGTAGGTGCCTATGGTATGTTGAGAGATGATTGGGATTTCACATATTTTCCTGAAACCGTGAATGCTTCCAAGCAGGCTTATTTAGAAGCCGGCATAACAAACCCTCAAGAACAAATCGACCTGGCTATGGTACATGATTGCTTCACCATCACCGAACTAATCATCTATGAAGATTTGGGATTTAGTGAAAGAGGAAAAGGGTCCGAAGATGCTGCAGCCGGGAAATTTGATTTAGAAGGAGACATCCCTGTTAATACGGATGGAGGTCTAAAGTGCTTTGGTCATCCAGTAGGGGCAAGCGGCATCCGAATGATATATGAGGTCTACCAACAACTCAGAGGCACAGCAGATCTACGACAACTCGCTCAACCGAGGATAGGATTAACCCATAACTTGGGAGGGAGACCAGGATCTTTTACCTGTTCAGTAGGTATTTTTGGATCGGTTAACACTACGTAATACTGTAATTCGCCAATTGCTTAACCTTGTCTTTCCTGATTAAATGATATAAGGCTAGATAGGGACTGATGTGGGGAGTACGGGAAGCCTAAGTGACATCAGTTGGTTTAGTTCCTAAATCAAACAAACGGTTAGGAATGATATGGTGAATCAACAGAATTCTTTGCAGGTAATCGGAAGAGGAACGCAAATAACGTTTTCTATCAATGACTCGATTCCGATCAAACACGTTTTGCAAGATCTGGAAAATTATCTGTCCCAAAACAGTTCATGGTTTTTAGACGGATCCATATCAATCAATGTCGGAAGCAGAATGTTTCAACCCGAAGACTTACGCAAAATTAAGAACACTATCTCGATTAAGTCAGGGTTAACAGTTTCCAGGTTCACTGCAACATCTACCCAAGTGGGCCTAGAACCCAAAACTACCCATGATCCCGCTGAATTAGAGCTAGTGAATCTGCAATTTCAACCTGATTCCTTGGACGACGACTCGATTTCCTCTGAGCAAGAATTCGTGGTCGAGGAAGAGGATATAAACACCCAACCCTCAATAATTCCATCCAAAGGGGTCGAAAGTTTACTGATCAAGACCCCCTGCAGGTCGGGCGAATTGATTAATTACCCGGGCAACGTAATAGTAATGGCCGATGTAAACCCTGGAGCTCAAATATATGCAGGTGGTGACATTATGGTCTATGGCAGGTTACGTGGATTTTGCCACGCTGGCTCTCCAAGCAACAAAGACGCAATCATCACTGCTTTGAGCTTAGAGACAAACATACTCAGTATTGCATCAATCAACGGAACTAGCACCGAAGACCATAGCAAACCTAATTTGGCTAGGCCCACCCCTAAAATAGCTTTCTTGAAAAGAGAATCCGTATTCGTAGCCCCCTACATAGGAAGGTTCTCATCATATGACGGAGGTACCATTTATGACAGGTAAGACAATCGTAATCACTTCTGGAAAAGGAGGAGTAGGGAAAACGACGACGACTGCCAACATCGGCACTGGCCTTGCACTCCGAGGCCATAAAGTCGTGATAATTGATACAGACATAGGACTGAGAAATCTTGATGTGGTTATGGGATTAGAGAATCGAATCGTCTTTGATCTAGTTGATGTGATTGAAGAACGGTGCGAACCTAGTAAGGCAATGATTCGTGATAAACACAAACTGGACTTGTTTTTAATCCCGGCTCCTCAGACGCGAGATAAAGACTGCATATCAAGTGAACAGCTTGCCGAACTTTGCAGAACATTAGAAGAAGAATATGACTATATCATCATAGATTGTCCCGCAGGCATAGAAACGGGTTTCAAAAATGCCATTAACGCTGCAGAAGACGCAATCATCGTTACGACGCCAGAAGTCTCCGCAGTCCGAGATGCAGATCGAGTCATAGGGCTTTTAGATGCAGCAGGGATCAAACAGCCCCGCCTAATAATAAACAGAATACATCCAGATCTCGTTGCCAAAGGCGACATGTTGGACAAAGATGACATAGTAGACATTTTAGCCATTGACATACTAGGATTGGTACCTATAGACGACAAAGTCATCACGTCAACAAATCAAGGGGTCCCTGTGGTGCATAACAAAGCCTCTGCCTCAGGAGCGGCGTTCAACCGAATTGCTGGGCGTTTAGACGGAGAGGACATACCTATCCAAGAACCCCAAAGCGCTAGCCTCTTAAAGAAAATAAAAGCATTCGTCGGAATTAATAAGGGGGAATACAGTCATGCGTGAGCTAATACGTTGGGCCAGGACAAGAAAAGAATTCACCAAAGAAACTGCGCGAGACAGATTAAAAACAGCTATAGCAGTTGATAGGTTCGATCTCGCTCCAGATATCATAAATGCTCTTCGTATTGATATCACAAACGCTGTATCAAGGTATATGGTAATCGAAGAAGAAGACCAACAAGTGAGGCTTACCAGAGACAATGATTCAATGACATTGGTTACATCCATCCCCGTACGAGAAGTACACAGATGGGCCAACAATAACTAATCGTATATACAAACCCCGCAGCCTGTGTATAATTGGCTAATCCCAACATAAGGTAAATTTGATGCTCAAAGGTTTAGCAGACAGGTTCCTCTTAGCTCTGCAATATAAAGACTACCGGACCCTCTGGATAGCTAATGTCTGCGCGGGATCTGCCGCTTGGGCTCTAATTGTCGCACGCGGCTGGCTAGTGTACGTGATGACCGACTCGTCCGGCTGGGCTGGACTAGTAACCTTTATGGCTATGATACCACGATTTTTTGCTACCCCTATCATAGGATTCTTAGCTGACAGATTTGACCGAAAGACTGTTCTTCAATGGACCTACATCCTTAATGTCGCTAATAACATAGCTCTCTCTATCCTAGTCACCGTCCCAAATTCACCCATGTATACTTCAGCTGGGCCTTGGATATTATTGTTACTTGCAATGCTTAACGGCAGCTTCAGAGCCGCACAAATGACCACAACTCAGTCACTAATCCCTAACATGGTTCCTAAAGAGCACTTACTCAACGCTGTTTCTTTAAACCAAGCCACTCAACAAGGTTCTCGATTCTTAGGACCATTAGCTATGATCATTATCATTTGGATATCAACTCTGACACCCTGGACAGGAGCTTATGTAGAAAATGCCTTAGCGTTCTGGCTATGCACTGCCTTCTACGCTGTGGGTTTATACGAAGTGGCACGAGTCCGAACAAAATCAACAGGCAATGTCAACCCCAACCGTTCTTTTTTATCCAACTTTTTCGAAGGATTTAACGTTGTATACAAAACGCCTATGCTGAGTGCAATAATACTCTTGGCTGTCGCTCATTGTGCCTTGGTTATGTCCTACGAATCAATGTTACCTAATCTTTCAGAAGAAAAACTAGGGGCTCAAACAGTCTATGACACTGCCTTGTTAATGTCGGGTGTAGGTGTAGGAGCGCTCATAACTGCTATCCTGCTAGCAGGAGTTAAAGGGACTAAACAAAGAGGAAAAATTTTCCTTGTGTTAGCTTTCGCTAGCGGCATAACACCGATTGTATTAGGCATCTCGTCCGCAGGATCGCTGTCTCTTATTTCAGCTGTGTTTATGGGTGCAAGTGGAGCTGGATTCATGACTATAACTCATACCATCATGCAGATGTACACACCTGACGAAGTGCGAGGGAGAGTTTCAGGGGCATATCAAATGCATATAGGACTTTCCATGGCTGGCGCAAATTGGCTGAACGGAGAATTATCTGATTACTTCACTGCGCCAAACGTGATGATCTGGACAGCCGTTATATTTTTCGTGGCAGTAGCTGCAAGCCTAACAACCAAATTCCTTCGCCAATTATATTTTCCTCCACAGATTACAGCTTAACACTCAAATTAGTGAGTAATATTGGGATACATTCTCCCAACAGGTAACCTATCGCAGCAGACCCCATTCCAACTACAAATACTTCTAATCCTGACTTGAGTATGTTTTGCTTTACCAAAAAACCTTTGCCCAAGCCCAACATAAACAGACTTATTAGGGTTACCGTAACAGAGCACCAAACGGCATCTGTCCCTACCAAAATGAAATAAGGGAGAATGGGAATTAAAGCCGCTACCAAGAAAGATAACCCCATTGCAATCGCATCCATTAGCGGATCTAATAGACGGTGATTACGTCGCGAGTTATCATCATTAATCAACATGTTTACTTCGATCTCTGCCCTAGAAGACAGAAAGGCACCAGAGGCCATGGAGAAAGTTCCTGCGATGGCGCCCGTGATACCCGCAATAATAATCGAATTCAAGCTTTCTGTGGCTATAGCCATAGAAGTCGTCAAGGCCACATTACTAATCAGGCCATCCTGTACTCCAAAAACAATTTCTCGTAATTTAGTGATAATCCCAATTAGCATATATGACAAACCTTCAGTTTAGGTTAATACATTAATCAACTCGGGGTCGCTTATTCCATTTCCCTACCGGAGGATATACCGGAGTCCCTATTTTCCTAACTATTTCCCCGTCAAACCAGGGTTCACATTCTGCTCTCCATTTGACATAGTGGGGAGCAGCTCTATGTGCATCTACTGCGGCTTGATCGTGGTAAACCTCATAAAGATGGATCAAATTGCTGTTTTCATTATCCTGAATAACATCAAACCTATAACATCCAGGCTCATCATTGTTAGATCCGATCGCATCTCCCATTAAAGAATCCATGAACTGATCTTTAAATCCCTCTTTTATTGAAATGGACACCATTAAAACTATCATATTTCCTCCAATTTGACTTATTCACCAAATTCGGTGATATCGATTTTAAAATTTTCTATCACAGGATTTGCTAATACCTTATCACAAATTTCTCTTATTACTGCATGGGCAGCCTCTTTGTTTTCTGCAGTTATCTCAGCTTCGATATATTTGCCAATCCGTAGATCTAACAGGGATTCATAACCAAGCCGATTCAGTTTATCTTTAACGGTAAACCCTTGGGGGTCGTTAACTCCGTTTCGCAAGGTGACGTAAATTTTAGCATCGTATTTATTCATTAAGGTCCCAGCACATGTTATTTAGACATATTAGATGTAGGAATACTACAAGGCAAACCAAATGGAAATTCAGGACCTAGGCGACCCGAATAAGCCTTGAAAAACTCTTCAATCCTATCCTCTTGTATTCCTTCAAATTTATCCATAACGCCCCACCCCGTTAGAGCCATAGTCCCTAACGGAATGGTATCTGTCCAGTTGGCAACACCCCACATATTAAACATATCATATGACTCCAGATAGTCCTTCAAAGGTATTTCTAGATCATCTGCATTGCTATCCGTTCCGAAATTGTAATTAACTACTATATGGCCATGCTCAAGATTATGAACTAGTCTCTCGTCTCTTCTACGGTCTGAAGTCCAACCACAATCTTCCGGTCGATTCCAATGATCACCAGATGTAGGAGGGATCGTGTTGTAATCTACTTTCACCCCATCTTCAACGTGCCGAGCGGTTGGTTTGCCGTCAATTTCCATGATTTGCTGTTGTTCACCTATACCTCTTACATGTTTATCACTATAGCCAACTGTTTCTGGGTTTTGGGGTCTATCGCTATTAATGGCCGCACCACAATCTCCGACTGCAAATCCTGCTATTACCAAGATCGCTATAATCGCTGAAGCACCAATATATAGATAATTTGGCTTATTTTTCTTAGTGTTACTGGTTGAGATATTGGAAGAATTATTTCTTCTTTGGGGTTTTTTCCTATGTTTAGAACGAGGCAATTGTTACTCCTACATTAACTTTTTAAAAGTTGATACACTTCAGCGTATCTACTGATTGTATTGTCTATCACTTCGTCGGGGAGATTGGGAGGGGTTGATTCTTTATCCCAACCGGTCCCTTCGAGCCAATCCCTTATCAACTGTTTGTCATAATTAGGCAAGGATGTGCCAACCACATATCGATCCGCTTCCCAAAATCTGCTGGAATCTGGAGTTAGAAGCTCATCTATTAGTGTCAACTCACCTTCTATTAATCCAAATTCCATTTTCGTATCGGCAAGAATGATCTTCTTATCAATAGCATAACGGTGTGCAAAATTGTACACCTGTTTACTCACAGATTCCAATGTGGCCGCCATATCTTCCCCAACCAAATTCACCACTTGCTCTTTCGTCATGTTTTCGTCGTGTCCTGATTCTGCCTTCGTCGTAGGAGTGAATATCGGTTCAGGAAACTTTTCCCCTTCAGCCAAACCTTTAGGCATTTCTTGACCTGACACAGTGCCATGGTTACTGTATTCAACCCAGGCAGACCCCGTGATATAACCCCTGACTATGCATTCAACATCTATTCTTTCAGCTCTTCTAACCACCATTGACCTAGTACACAATTCCTTCGGTAATTTTTGTATAAGCTCACTATGTGAAAATACTTCTTTAACTTGGGGGTCATCCCCCAGAAACATCAGATGGTTGCCAATAATGTGTGACGTTTTATCAAACCAAAATTGAGATATTTTATTAAGTATCTCTCCTTTCCCAGGGATGCCCTCGTGTAGTATCACATCAAATGCTGATATGCGGTCGGTAGAGATCATGAGTAAAGTATCCTCATCGATGGAATAAGTATCTCGAACTTTCCCTTGGCTCAATCTATGTGGCAAGTATGTCTCTTTAATCATGTCCATTTCTATAGGTCAATATTTTCAAATGTTTCATCGACGAATCGAACGTAATACTCATAATCAAACAATTCATCCAATTCAGTTTGTAGTAAAGCTCTACTGACTTCTTCGTTACCCCGTATTAGATCTCGGAAATCTTTTCCATTATCCCATGCATCCATCGCATTCGTTTGAACAATTTTGTAAGCCTTTTCTCTGCTGAATCCTTTATCAATCAAAGACAACAACACTCTTTGGCTAAAAACGAGTCCCCGGCTGCTTTCAAGATTTCTCCACATTTCGTTAGGGAGCACTACCAAACCTTCCATGACCCTAGTAAATATTGTTAGCATATAATTAAGCGCCATGCATGAGTCGGGCAAAATTAACCTTTCCACAGACGAATGACTGATATCTCTTTCGCCCCAAAGGCTAATGTTCTCTATAGCCGATACACTATGTCCTCGAATAAGCCGTGACAAACCGCAAATGCGCTCAGATAATTCAGGGTTTCTCTTATGAGGCATCGATGATGACCCCGTTTGGCCACTTTCAAAAGGTTCTTCCACTTCATGAATCTCACTTCGTTGCAAAGACCTGATTTCAGTGGCAAACTTCTCCAACGATCCTGCCACCAAAGCTAATGTAGAAACGAAATAAGCATGTCTATCACGCTGAATCACTTGGTTCGAAACTTCAGCGACACTTATACCTAACACTTCGCACACTTTCGTCTCAATCGCAGGAGGAATCGTGGCATGAGTGCCAACCGGACCAGATATTTTACCAACGGAAATATCATTTGTGGCGGACTGAATTCTTACCTTTTGTCGTTTGAGTTCTTGAACCCATAGTGCCATTTTCAACCCAAACGTAATTGGCTCAGCATGTACACCATGGGTTCGGCCCATCATGATCGTTTTCTTATGCATTGTTGCTTGTTTACTTACAGCAGAAATCGCCTTATCGAGGTCGTTTTCTAGTAATTCTCCTGCCTGCTTGAGCTGAATTGCCAAAGCAGTATCTAGCATATCGGACGATGTCATACCTAAATGTAACCATCTACCTTCTTCGCCAATGTTTTCCGTGATTGACTGTAAAAAGGCCGTTACATCATGCTTGGTTATATCAAGAATTTCCATCATTCTTTTATAGTCATACTTTGCATCGCGCAACAATTCCATATCTCGCGCAGGAATAACTCCTGCCTCTGTCCAAGCTTCACAGGCAGCCAACTCGACATCTAACCATAATTGATACTTGTTTTCGTCGGACCATATAAATTTCATTTCGGGAAGTGAATATCTTTCAATCATATAGCCGTCCTGTCATCAACTCACAGATTTGAGAATTTGCAGTATGTCGTAGAAATCTTCAAATACTGAGTAGTTAATATTATGTGCCTTGCACTCATCTATCAAGATGCTCCTGGCAATTACAATATCCGCTTCTCTAGCAGCTTCGAAGTCGGATCTTCCATCTCCAGCATAAACTACTTGGCATCCTTGCCGTTTAAAAGATTGGACGACCAATCCTTTTGAATTCCCCTCGTCTTCTTTACCAGATTTGACGTCCCTATATAAATATGTCAGTTCCCCGTCTTCATATCTGGTTTCAACACAATGCACTGGAACATCGTGAAATCCATTATGAGCTAATACCGGTTTTATATACAAGTCTAATCCTAAACTTACAACCACGAGGGGGATATGGCTCTCTGCACAATACTCGTACACTTCGTAGAACCCAGGCCGTAAATCAACATTTCCTGCTGCATATTCTCCTAGGATGCTTGGATGCACCGTAATCTCTTGAAAGGCCAATTCTTGATATGTTTTGAGCGTCATTTCTCCATTTCTGAAGCGAGAGCGAATATCTTTCCACGTAGGTTCGCCAAATTCTTCCAAAATCATTTCTGCCACATTTTGAACAGCAGCAGTATCATCAAAATCTGTGAGAAAAGCTATTTGCGTATCCGTCTCACCCATCAGATATCCTCAGGCGCTAAGATACTTTGGCAATAGTCCGCTTGTCCCAATAGTTCGTCTAAAGAATCCCCACAAAACATTATATGCCCCATTTTTCGACCAGGCCTAACGCTAGTCTTACCGTACAAATAAATCTTGGCATCCATTGAATCTAGAACCCTATACAACTGTTCGTCCTTGCTTAACACGGTGTATTCATCTCCAAGTACATTTAACAAAACAGATTTACTTAACATAACTGGTTCCCGTAATGGTAACCCAGCCAATACCCGTACTTGGTGCTCATATTGTGAAATCGAGAATGCATCAATAGTGTGGTGACCAGAATTGTGCGGCCTTGGGGCGATTTCATTTACTAGCAATTCGTCGTCTTGAGTTTGAAACATTTCTACGCAAAAGACCCCTGAATCACCTATCGCTTGAATCACATTCCGGCCTAGTTTTATTGCCTTTTGTTTTATATCATCAGTTATTCTTGCAGGAGAAATACTCATCTTTAGAATCCCTCCTTGGTGCAAGTTCTCTGTAGGGGGATAACTTATACAATTTGCTTCTTCATCTATAACTATCACTACTGAAAGTTCACGCTTATATTTGACCACCTTCTCTACAACCATGGGCACCATTGTGTTTTGCAGAGAGGAAGTCGTGTCAATATCTACCTGATTTGCAACATACCACTGACCATGGCCATCGTAACCTAGAGTAGCGGTCTTGATAATCCACGGGAAATCGAAATCAATTTCGGAAATTTGGGATAACTCTTGTATAGGATAGAAAGGTGTTATAGGAAAATTGTTGCCCTCGAGAAACGTCTTTTCCTTGATCCGATCCTGAGCTAATTCCAAACTTCTACTACCTGGTCTTACAATTACATGTTTCTCTAATCCTTTGATCAGGTTACTAGGAACATTTTCCCATTCGATAGATACCCCAGACACTGCCTTTTGAAACTTGTTTAATACGTCCGGGTCGTCAAAGGATCCTGTCAAAGGTATTGACGCAAACCGTTTTGCAGGTGCAGCTTTATCGGGATCCCAAACCGCCACTTTATACCCCATTCTTAAGGCGGCTTCAGTAAAAAAACCTCCTATCTGGCCTCCAGCTATCATTCCTAAGGTACTGCCAACTGGTATTTGAATTTCCTTCCCCATAGTTAATCGTTATCATGGACTTCGAGTATTTTAGAAGTCATTTCGTCGCGCCAGTTTTTCAACCTTCCACGGACTTCATCGTTAGATATAGCGAGAATTTCGGCCGCCAAAATACCAGCATTCTCTGCGCCACCTATAGCAACCGTTGCAACCGGAACACCTCTGGGCATTTGCACTATAGATAGCAAGGAATCCATTCCGTTCAAATGCTCCAAAGGGATCGGAACTCCTATTACTGGAAGGATAGTTTTAGACGCTAACATTCCTGGAAGATGGGCTGCTCCGCCGGCTCCCGCGATTATGATGTTAATCCCACGTTCTGCTGCATTTTCTGCATATTCAAATAACAAGTCCGGCGTTCTGTGGGCAGAGACAACTTTAAGTTCATTCGGAATACCCAGATCATCCAAAATGTCTACCGCTTTATTCAAAACCGGAAAATCGGAGGTACTACCTCCAAGCACTGCCACCACAGGACCGTTGATGTCACTTGTCATATCGCACTGTCTCCTAAACGCCTTTGTGATTTCTTTGATTTGAAATTATTAACAAGAGATTGATCATATATGGCTCTGGTAATTAAACCAGATCCAATTCTTCTTTGATTGCGTACAGTAGGGCAGCCTGAAGAGATTCTTTTTCCATAGGAATTTCATGCCCGTTGACTTCTAGATACAATCCAGAGTCATCTCTACCTAAATCAACCGCTATTTCTCTTTCCCCATTTTCTTCCCATTCAAGAAGAACACTGATAAAGTCACCATCATCTAATTCTTCTTCACTTTCATCATCTGACGCTATAGGCTCTTCCCATGATTTGCTGCTAGTAACACTGCCAGTTTTTGTCAATAATTTGTTGTTCATCTCAATAAGTAAAGTCTCTATCTCTAAATTATTGACTTGATTTTCTATTTCTTCCTGAAATTGAGCATTGGCTTTGTCTGTTTCGGCAATCAATCTGTCTCGATCTTCTCTCGCTTCAGACAGTTCCTGTGCCAATTGCTCTAGATTGTTATGCCATTCACTCATTTTACTTCAAAACCTGTGCATCTATCTATCAGAATCCTATACGAAATCGTAGCATACTCCAATTGTTAAAACGATATGATCAGGTCATATCTCATATGCGTAAACCCATCCCAATATCATTACGATGAATTTTATTATCAAATTCTATAGTACTCGCTCTAGCATATGCTAAATCTCTGGCTTCAGTCACTGTGTGTCCATGCCCCACTACCGTAAGAACTCTCCCTCCAGCAGTAATCATTTTGTTCTCTAGGCCTTCCGACACGCCTCCACAAAACACGTACGTGCCAAGCATATCACTTTCAAGGCCAGTTATTTCAAATCCAGTTTGAAATTCAGCAGGGTATCCTTCGGAAGCTAATACCAATCCTACAGACGCTTGTTCATCCCAAGCAATTTCTGTTTCCGACAATTGTCCAACGGCGCACTTATACATGACATCCATTAAATCAGTTTGCAATCTAGGCAAAATAACCTGGGCTTCAGGGTCTCCGAGCCTGCAATTGAATTCAAGTACTTGAGGACCGTCCGAAGTCATCATCAAACCGGCGTATAAAACACCAGAATATGGGCTTCCGATGTCTGCCATATGAGTAATCACAGGACGGAAAATTCGTTGTTTTATATCCTTTAGATCTTCCGACGAAATTATTCCTGTGTAGCTGTAACTCCCCATACCCCCAGTATTAGGCCCCAGATCATTATCGAATATCCGTTTATAGTCACAAGCCACAACCAAGTCAGACACATCATAACCATCACAAAACCCAAATACACTGACTTCTGGACCAGTTATCTTTTCTTCTATAACAATCTGATCACCAGCATCTCCAAATATACGTCCTGACATCATCGACGCCACTGCGAATCGTTGCTCTTCTTTTGTCTCGGCTATAAACACACCTTTGCCTGCCGCCAGACCATCAGCTTTGATCACTAGCGGACCATCGTTATGGTCAATCCAATTATTAGCTTCAACTGGGTCTTGGAAAGTATGATACGTTGGGCTTGGCACACCCAATTTTTTTAAGACATTCTTAGCAAATGATTTACTAGATTCTAGTTTGGCAGATTGCTTGGAAGGCCCAAACACGCAAACATCTACGGACTTGAAGTAATCTGCTATACCCGCAGACAAAGGAATTTCGGGACCTACAGCAATCAAATCTATGCTATGAGTTGCACAGACTTGAGCAATAGCATCGAAGTCACATGTATCACCGTCGTAAGTAGGTCCAAGCCGAGCCATAGAAATATTACCGGGTAAAGAATATATACCTTGGGAGTTTACACTTTGAGAAAGTTTCCACGCAATTGCATCCTCTCTCGCCCCAGAACCTATCACCAATACTCTCATACCTGTCCACCACCCATATAGTTGCACACGAATGCTAGCATAACCATGATTTGCTCAAAACCAAAAGAGGTCAGTTAAGAGTTGTCGGCACTATCGTGTTACCTGAAGTCGAATCCCAAATCTTTTAATGCTTCTCTTAAATCGTCTCTTCTGGGTTCTGCAAATTTACTATCAATATCATCTGTCCATGACGCATCAGTAGTTTCCCTTCCTAGACTCCTATAATGATCTGCTAGAGCTTTGTCATATGCGTCTAAACCGGCATGTAATTTGTCCGCATCATATTGTTCGTGGTGAACCATATGATCAAAAGCCATGCGAGGCTTCAATTTTGGTGTTTCTCCAGGAAACCCTAAACACATACCGAAAACACAGTACACTTTACTCGGTAACCCTAATACTTTGGCAACCGATTTAGTATCGTTTCGTACTCCACCTATCATAAGACCTTGAAGACCTACCGATTCCGCAGCCAAATAAGCTGACATTCCTACCAATGTAGCATCAATGCTCGAAACTAGCCCTATCTCTAAGTTGTTATCGTCCAGATCGTGTTCATGCCTTTCTAGCGCGCCTTCCATGCCCCTTAAATCAGCGCAAAAAGCAAGGAACACAGGAGTTTGCGCTACCCACCTCTGGTTACCTGTTAACCTAGAGAGCTCGTCTTTAGTGTCTTGATCTCTAACAACTACGACACTATACGCTTGGATATTCGAAGACGTAGGGGCTCTGAACGCGGCACTCAAAACAGCATCTATCATTTCTTGAGGCACCGGCTCATCTGCATATTTCCTGACACTAACTCTTTTATGCAAGAGCTCTATAGTTTCACTTGTAAGTTTCATTTCTTCACTCATCGGTCCCTCCATGGACATAAAAGTTTGTTAACCCTCGTATATTAAAAAACAAAGTAACCAATAATTCAAATTTGCTATCGAAAAATTATTGCAGTAATTTCTTCTCCATAAAGATACTTAATGGATCCTCTGTATATTCTCCAAAGGGTTCAATCTGACAATAACCTAATTTATAGTACAAGGATATGGCTTCGGGCTGATATATCCCCGTTTCTAGCCGGATAGTCAAGGTATCACTTGACCTAACAAATTCTTCAAGCCTTGCCATCACTTGAGAGCCTATATTCTTGCCTCTGTGGACTTCATCAACATACAATCTTTTAATTTCCCAATATGGCTCCTCTTCGTCTTTGAAAACTACCGCGCCACACCCTGCTATGCTTCCCCTAACAAAGGCACCTAGAAACAAATTCTGGCTGGCCAGTAACTCATCCAAATAAATCAAATGATTACTCTCTGCGGGATATAAGGCAGTCATATATCTATCAGAAGCTTCAATCATCTCATCAGCCTCTTTGCCTTTCACTGGTCTAAAAACAACTTTAAGCATTTAATACTCCCAATGAATAGGATACATTACTTCGTTTTTTCGCAATGGAGGAGGTGTGAACGGTCCATTATAAGTGGCCTTAATATGAGGGCCAGTTATATCAACATTGTCTTTAATGAGCTCGGTTTCTAAAAGATCGAGATGTTTAGCAAAATTTTGTTCATTAGAACTGCCTGCATAACTCAAAACAGCATAATATCCTGCGGGTATTTTAGATAGTTGAACCCTAGGATTCGTTGGGGATGGCGTATTTAGTTCATCAAATCCAGAAGGCAAATAGAACTGCATCGTCGAACCTAATCCAGTGCCTGTCTCTGTAACGGGTGTAGTCATATCTATCTTAACAGATTGTTCATTTTCCCCCGAAATATACCTAAACAAACTTCTAAACCCATCGTTATTCCGTTGAGAAGTTTGAACCACTAACCTTTCTTCATAAAATCTTACAGAATATAAATCTGATTTGTGGATTTGTTCTGATTCAGGTTCTTCGTAACTTATTCCAAACACAACTACCAGGGCCAACAAAATCACCACGGCAATAGAAACTATTAATATCTTCATCTACTCTCACTTAATTACGGTTTTGGTTTGAATCATAGTTTCTATTATATTTGATTTATGTTTAGGATTCATTTTCACCACTGCGTAATGTCCGGCAGTACTAAAAGATTCGATCTTTATTACCACTCAGCCGTACTTTGGGTCTTTGAAGTGATATCATAGACGATACGGTTAAAACTCGCGCAAATGTTATGTTTCCATCAAAAGGCATGAAGATGTTTAATTCGATCCCCGACATTTTAAAACGTGAAATCAAGATGTTAATGTTCGATCAATACGGCACGATTGTTGATATGCAGACAGGGCTAACTGAATTAGTCACGCCCTTTCTTAAAGATAAAGGATGGACTGGAAATCCTAATCAATTTGTAACCTGGTGGCGGCGCACTCACTTTGAAGACTCTATGATCGACGCCCTCATCGACAGAGGACACACTCCGTACAGAGAAATTGGACACAGAGCAGTGAGCCAAGTGCTTGCTAGAGCAAATATTAGTTACTCTCAATCTGAGGTTGAATGGCTGGTCTCCGGAATTGAAAAATTGAAACCTTTTCCGGATGTTTTACAAAGTCTAAATCAACTCCACGAACACTACCATTTATCGATACTTTCAAACGGGGACAGAGATATGTTGGAAACAGCAAAACAATATATAGGTTTTAAATTTGATCTCACAATCTCAGTACAAGAGGCTGGAGCTTTCAAGCCCGATAAGAGAACCTATGCCAAAGCAGAAGAAATAATAGCAATCGAATTTGGAGATATTGAACGCTCTAACATACTGTTTGTCGCGAACCATGCCTTCGATTGTATAGGAGCAAAAGCATGGGGATTTAGGACTGTTTTCATAGACCGAAGAAAACGACCTTTTGGAGAAAGCCCCCACCAACCTGACTTGATTGTAAAAGATTTTACTGAATTGGAGACTATCCTTACTTAGGTGACTTTAAGAGGGCCCTACTCCCACTCAATAGTATTTTTGCTGTAAATAATTGATTTTATCGTTTTTTATTTTCACTATGTAAGTACTTTGTAGGTTTGTTGTACTCTATTAACGCAGACTTAATAGTATGAGCAGTAGCAAACTGACTGAAACAGAGATGCTTGTGCGAATATTGTTGAAGTAATTCCATTTTCTCTCAAACTTCAAACGCTCATCTGTTATTGCCGCATCATTTAACTCTTCGATTAAAACTTTTTGAATATGGTTATTTAAAGGTATGTGGATTGCTATTGTTATGCCGTGTACGCCAAACAAATAAACAGCACTAAAGAGAAGTACTAACCAATTTTCTGATAGCCCAAAACCTATCACTGAAGTCAATATTGTGCTTATTAAGGAAACAATAGAACCTATCCAAGTAAACATAAATATTGGTTGATTATTTTGTATTACAGAATCTGTAACTTGAAACGCTCTTATAAACTCTTTGTCATTAAGTTTAGATAAGCCAGGCATTACAACAATTGCGTATGTAAAAATGAAGCCACTTACCAAACTACAAAGTGTGATGGAAAAGATTAATGTGATGTCCAATAAGTCCATTTGATGTTTTACCTTGTATTCAATTTTTAAGTAACTAAAAAATCATAACTCATTGTTTTTATTACATTATTCCCACTCAATAGTGCCAGGAGGTTTATTTGTTATGTCGTACACCACTCTATTTACACCTGATACTTCATTAACAATTCTGGAAGAAATAGTTTCCAATACTTCATAGGGTACTTTTACCCAGTTAGCTGTCATAGCGTCTTCACTGGAAACGATTCTAAGTGCACACACGTATCCGTAAGTTCTAAAATCGCCCATGACGCCAACCGTGTGGCTGTCAGTAAGGACTGCAAATCCTTGCCAAATTTCTTCATAACAGTCTGATTTAGCAAGTTCATCAGTCACTATCCTGTCACAAAGCTTAAGTATATCTAGCTTTTCTTGGGTAATCTCACCAATAATGCGAATAGCTAATCCTGGACCTGGAAATGGTTGCCTATGAATAATGTTAGGAGGCAGGCCTAATTCTAATCCTACTTTTCTAACTTCATCCTTGAACAAATATCTCAGAGGTTCTACTAGTTTCAGTTGCATATTCTCTGGAAGACCGCCAACATTATGATGCGTCTTAATTACAGCGGCTTTCCCTACGGTACTAACGCTTTCAATCACGTCAGGATATAAGGTGCCTTGCGCCAAGAACTCTACTCCCCCTAATTTGCTGGTTTCTTCTTCAAAGCATTTAATAAATTCATACCCTATAGTTTTTCTTTTGATTTCAGGATCTACAACCCCTTGTAATTTATCAATGAACCTTTTTGATGCATCCAAGTAATTGATATCGACATTCAAAACATCTCTGAATATTTCCCTAACTTCATTTTCTTCATCAAGTCTTAACAGGCCGTTATTCACAAAAATACATTTAAGCTGATCTCCCACTGCATGATGCAATAACGCTGCTGTCACTGCAGAATCCACCCCTCCAGACAGTGCACAAACGACCTTTGAGGTACCTAATTGTTCTTTGAGGCTAACCATACTAGATTCGATAAAGCGACCAGAATCCCAATTTTGAGAAAATTTACAAACTTGAACCAAAAAATTAGTGATGAATGTCTCCCCATAAGAAGTGTGATGCACTTCAGGGTGAAACTGAATACCGTAAATTTGGTTACCAGTTGAAATAACGCAATATTCAGTATTATCAGTCTGGGCCAAAGATTTAAACTGCGGAGGTAGTTTCACAACTTTGTCACCATGACTCATCCATACTGATGACTGACTAGGAATCTGGGAAAATATTGTTTCAGTAGCATCTTCAATGATTAGACTTGCGAGGCCATATTCTCTGGCTTCACCTGGCTCCACTTTACCCCCAAGTTGATGCACTATAGCCTGCATTCCGTAGCATATACCAAGAATTGGGAGGCCGCACTGGAAAACCCATGATGGCACAGTGGGGGCTTCTTCATCATATACACTCATAGGACCACCAGAAAGAATGATCCCCTTGACGGAATCAAAGTCTACTATATCTTCCTTTGATACTTCAGGGGGATGCACCTCAGAATAAACATTCTGTTCTCTAACCCTTCGAGCAATCAAATGAGTGTATTGGGAACCATAGTCTAAAATTACAAGTTTCTCTTCCAATTATCTTCTCTGAAGCAAAATCTAGTGTACATAAAGTAGCAGTGAAACTGTAGCAACTGTGCTATACTCAGTCAAGGTCAGAGTAACATGATATTAACAAAAATTTATGCCATCTAACGAACTGCTAACCGCCAGCAATTTAATAAAAAAAGACGGAGTGATCATCTCTCCTACAGACACACTGTATGGTCTTGTTGCTAATATATTTAGCAAAAAAGCAGTACATCGCATATTTGATATTAAAAACAGAGATATCAACATGGCTCTACCTGTCCTTGTCTGTAGTTGGGAACAAGCACTACCTCTGATCGCTGGGGATCTTAGCCTGGGCTTTTCATTGCAGGAGCAATTCTGGCCGGGAGCTCTAACTATGATTTTTAAAAAAACCCCACTAATCCCCGATTACTTAACTTCAGGCAAAGACACCGTAGCAATTAGAATGCCCAATCATCCTGCCCCGCTGTTTATTTGCAAAACAGCAGACACTCCTATAACCGGAACGAGCGCAAACCTTTCCGGTGAGCGCGATGCTCTGACATTATCCGATATATCGCCAAGTATAAAAAACTCAGTGGATCTGGTCATAACTACACCTCCATCTCCTCTCGGCACACCTTCCACAATAGTTGATCTGTCAGGGACACAGCCCCAAATTGTAAGAGAAGGTGCGCTGAATATCACACAAGTACTGAAGAAAAATTAAATGATTCCACAATTACCTGAACTCGCACAACGCCTAGAATCGTATTTGAAGTCTGTAATAAATTCTCAGCAGACCGTATTGTCAGACTTGCTTGCCTCTCATTTTGGATGGGGAAACCAAAGTTCACCGGATGATAATCGATCTCCTATACCCCATTTTGAACCTCTACTATGCATGTATCTATCAGAATCATTAGGAAATGACCCGGGTGACGCACTTCATCTGGCTGGAGCACTAGAATTAACAGCCAACTTCGTGGAAATCCACAATGATGTGCAAAACGGCGGGCAAGGTGCCAGACCAGACAGTATTTGGTGGACTTGGGGCCCTGCTCAGGCTATCAACGCCGGTGATGGACTTCACGCTTTAGCTCGAACTACAATACTTAACCATCCCTCATTGAGTAATGATCATATCTTAAACGCTGTTAAAGCTTTGGATAGTGCTTGCCTTTCGTTATTTGAAGGTCAATTCACAGATATCAATTTCAGAGATCAGATGGAAATTCGTGAAGAAGAATTCTTAGAAATGCTTAATGGGAAAGCAGGTTCTTTGTCTTCTTGTGCTCTGTTCATGGCAGTTCTCACGACCACAGACAATTCAGCAGACATTGACAGCTATTGCCGGGTAGGACAGGATATCGGAGTTGCATTACAAATCACCAAGGATATAGAAGCTATTTGGGGCCCAGACAATACGGGAATCACAAGAGATAACCTGATGCTGCGCAGGAAAACACTCCCTTTGGTCAGAACTTTATCAAATGCCGATGAAACCACTAAAAGAACTATTCTAAATGCTTACATGAGTAGAATTATGGATGATGATGCTGGGACACTATTGACTAACCTAATGACGGAATCCGGGGCTAAAGATTACGCAGAAAATAAAGCTCAATCTCTCCTTTCCAACAGTTTAAATGAACTGAGAGTACATAATCCTCATATCTCCGATGGATATCTAGATGCCATAGTACATTTGTACCGAGAATTTGCTCGATTATGAGACCATATGCCATTGATTTATTGTTCAAAGAAAGTATCATTTATTAACCAACCGTTGACAAACAAAAGAGCGTGTCTGTATGAAACGTAGTATTCGTGACATTGATATTAAACCCGGTACCAGAGTCTTAGTCCGAGTAGATTTCAATTTGCCCTTGGAACTTGGGCCAACTGAACTCCGAAAATACCAACACCGACTGGTAGAATCAATACCAACAATAAAGTTTTTAATAGATCGGCAATGCAAAATAATCCTATGTTCGCACGCTGGAAGACCGAAAGGAGTAATAGATAATTCCTTGAGGTTGAGTCCTATAGGGGAATTACTATCAGAATTACTAAACAAAGAAGTGACCTCTATTCCAACCACAATAGGTTCAGAGGCGTCAAACTTCATAAAAGCTGCTCCAGAATCCTCCGTTACTCTGCTAGAAAACCTGAGATTCCATTCCGGAGAAGAAGCGAATGAGACTGAATTTGCGCACGAACTGTCTAAACTAGCAGACATATTTGTTATGGACGCTTTCGCCGTGTGCCATCGAGCACATGCTTCTACAGTAGAGATTACCAAACATCTAGACTCATATATGGGCCTATTATTAGAAAAAGAGATAGTTAACCTGTCGGCAGTCATGCAAGCCCCTAAAGAACCATATAGCGCTTTGATGGGAGGCGCGAAGGTGAGCGACAAGATTCAAGTCATAGATAATCTTATCCCTAAAATAGACAATCTATTAATTGGTGGAGGGATGGCTAATACATTTCTTAAAGCGATGGGGTTTGAAATCGGTGAATCATTCTATGAACCAGACTCCTTAGCATACGCCGCTAATTTGTTAGAGTCGTCAAAGAGTTCAGATATAAACATCCTGTTACCAGAAGACGTGATTGTTAGCAGCGAATTTGGTTCTTCGGGGAGCCATCATGCAGTTAACATAACAGATATCAGTTATGATGCCCACATCATGGACATAGGTGAGCGCACAGCCACAACCTACGCCTCAATAATTCAAAGCTCTAAAACTTTACTCTGGAATGGGCCTATGGGAGTATTTGAATACAAGGAGTTCCAAAAAGGCACTCATGAGATATCCACATCAATAACCCAAAATGAAAATTTGGTAAGCGTTGTAGGAGGAGGCTCTACAGCAGAAGCTGTAGAAGAACTTGAAATCTCAGAGTACATCACTCATGTATCCACTGGCGGTGGGGCATCTCTAGACTTCTTAGCAGGTAAGCCATTACCAGGGATTGAGGCACTCCCAAACGTAACATAACAATAAACATTACGGATCTGTAAATGATAGACGCGAAATACATACACGAAACAGTTATACAAAACGAAAACAAGATCATATTACTAGTTGTGGACGGCCTTGGGGGGATACCTTCTGAGTCTAGCGAACTCACCGAATTACAAACTGCTCACACTCCTAACCTAGACAAATTAGCGCAAACTAGTTCATGCGGACTAACTCTTCCTGTGGCTCCTGGAATAACTCCTGGTAGTGGGCCTGGTCATTTGGCACTATTTGGCTATGACCCTCTCAAGTACTACATTGGACGAGGAGCACTTGAAGGGCTTGGAATAGGGATCGAATTGCTACCAGGCGATTTAGCCGCCAGAGGGAACTTTTGCTCATTAGACCCTCAAGGGAATCTGCATGACAGGCGAGCAGGTCGAATAAGAACCGAATTAAGCAAACCAATAGTTGAGACATTGAATTCCATAAAAGTCCCTCCATGCACAACGGACGTCTTCCAGGTCCAGGATTATAGATTCGTTTTAAGGATGCGCGGCGAAGAATTGTCGGAACACATTGGGGAGACAGATCCTCAGCAAACAGGTGTAGCTCCTCTGGATTGTATCGCTCTTCAGCCCGGTGGAGGACCAACAGCTAATTACGTTAATAAGTTCACTTCATCCGCTAGAGAACTCTTGAATGATCAGCCAATCGCAAATATGGTGCTGCTCAGAGGGTGGTCAAAATTACCTGACTTACCATCGTTCCCGGGAACATACAAAATGAGATCTAGCGCTATAGCTGCTTATCCTATGTATCGCGGACTCGCAACAGTAGCTGGTATGGACATAATTCCCACTGGCACAACATTTAAAGATGAAATCGAAACTTTATATAGTAACTACAAATCATCCGACTTTTTCTTCTTACACTATAAGCCAGCCGATGCCGCAGGTGAAGACGGTGATTTTGAAGCCAAAGTGAAAACCCTCGAAGAACTAGATAAATTTATCCCTGATATATTAGCTCTTAATCCCAGTGTATTTGTTATTGCGGGAGATCACTCAACTCCAGCCGTACTAGCATCCCATAGCTGGCACCCTGTACCGCTAATGGTCCATTCCAAATGGACAATAGGAGATCGCAATAATGGATTCAACGAATATGACTGTCGTTTCGGATCTCTAGGAACTATGGAAGCAAAATATCTAATGTCTATCGTATTAGCACATGCTGAGCGACTAACCAAGTACGGTCCTTAGGAGAAAACACTATGGGGAGAACTATCATAGCCGGTAACTGGAAAATGAATACCAATCTATCAGATGCTATTTCTTTATCAATTGGAATACGAGACCAGCTAAGTCTTTCAGCAGATAAAGAAGTCGTGCTGTTTCCTCCAGCACCATTTGTAGTCCCTGTGAGAGATGCCGTCCGAGGGTCCTCAATCAAATTAGGGATTCAAAATGTTTACGGTGAAGGTTCAGGTGCGTTTACCGGAGAAACATCAGTTGATATGCTGGATGGGATATGTGAATACGCATTGATAGGGCATTCGGAAAGGCGATCGCTGTTTTATGAATCTGATAACTTTATAAACCAAAAGATTCACGCATGCTTTTCTCGTGGAATTAAAGCGATACTGTGTGTTGGAGAAAGCTCAGCAGAACGAGATTCAGGGAAAGCATCTCTTGTCATAACGAATCAAATTGAACATGCCCTGCAAAACGTAGATGACATCGATAATTTAGTCATAGCCTACGAACCCATTTGGGCAATCGGTACCGGAATAGTCCCTGAACCTGACGAAGTTAATGATACCTTAGGCAATATAATCAAAAACCAGCTAAGATCGTTATACGGAGAGCTCGCTAGTAAAGAAACCCCTTTGCTTTATGGTGGTAGCGTTAATCCAGGGAACGCGTTCGGTTTTGGGCAGTCAGAACATATTGACGGAGTCCTCGTAGGAGGAGCCAGCTTGAATGCTGCGCAATTCACGGAAATTTGCCGCCAATTCACCATAGATTCCTAAACCCACGTAATGAACAAAGTAATTGTTGTTGTAGGCCCCACCGCCACTGGTAAAACAAATCACTGTATAGAACTATCACGACAACTGAATACAGAAGTGGTAAATGCCGACAGCAGACAAATATACACCGGGATGGATATCGGTACAGCCAAGCCAACACCGGATCAACTTAAAATACTTCCCCATCATTTAGTTTCAATCAGAGCGCCCAATTCTGCGTTTAATGTCAACGACTACAAAGAACTTTGCAAAAAAAGCATGCAACAAATCATGGCAAAAAATAAGACCCCCATCATATGTGGAGGTTCTGGACAGTACATATATTCCGTTATTAATAATTGGGGGTTAGGCGGAGTTCCCCCTGACCATAACTTTCGCAAAGAAATGTACAAAATCGCAGAAGACAACGGCCCAGACTACTTACACACAAAGCTCAAAGCGATTGACTCTAAAAAGGCAAGTACCATAGATTACAGAAACATCCCTAGAGTAGTCCGCGCGTTGGAAATCGCGAAACACCCACAAGAACAACAGCAAAAGCCAGACCAATTTTTCGCAGACCTTAAGTTCCTGATTATTGGATTGACTTGCGAGAGGTCTCTTCTGTATGACCGCATAGATACACGGGTTGACCAAATGATAGCAGCCGGACTCGTTCCAGAAGTAGAAAACTTATTAACCTCTGGACTTGATCCAAAATTACCAGCTTTTAATAGTCCGGGGTACCGACAAATTATTTCATACCTATCCGGGGTGACAACCATCGAAGAAGCAATATCTGAAATCAAAACAAAAACCCACACGTTGGCACGAAAACAATATAATTGGTTCAAGCCTCAAGACCCTTCGATTAACTGGTTTGATTCCTCTAAACCTGACTTCCACAGTACTGCAACACGTTTAGCACAAGATTTTTTAACATCGTAATTATTTAAGGGTAAAACTGCATACACCCAGTACATATACAACATGCAATTACCAAAATTACTCTTATTTCCGTACGATTTTGTAATACTTGTATACAGTTAGCTTTTTCTGATCTGCACCAAATGTATACAGTTTTTAGGAGAAGACCAGCAAAGCTTCGGCCCAGATAATATATGTTAGAATACACTCAGGAACAAGAGTTATGAAATTTACAAAAATGCATGGAATAGGCAACGACTACGTCTACATAGACGCACGACACGAGGATGAAGACTGGCCAGAAATAGCCAAACAAGTGAGTGATAGACATTTCGGGATTGGAGGTGATGGCTTGATCCTGATTCATGATTCTGACCAAGCGGACCTGAGAATGCAGATGTTCAACGCAGATGGATCCGAAGGAGAAATGTGCGGGAATGGGATCAGATGTTTTGTCAAGCTAGCAATAGAGAACGACATCTTAGAAACCCGACCAGAATCGGTCTCTGTTGAAACACTTGCAGGAATTTTAACAGTAGTGCCGCAATACGAAGGGAATACGGTGTCCGGATGTACTGTTAACATGGGACCTCCTATCTTGAATCCTGCAGACATTCCTGTTTCATTAGGACCCGAATGGAGCACAACAGAGCCAATCCTGAATTATCCGTTTCAAGAATTCGGACAAGATCTCGAAATGGCTTTCGTATCAATGGGCAACCCCCACGCAATCTGCTTCATGAAACAGTCTGTTGATGATTTCCCTCTCGAAGAAATCGGACCGAAAATTGAAAGACACCCTATATTTCCCAATCGGGTTAATTTCGAAATAGTTAACATAATGCCGTCAGGTGAAATGAAGATGCGTGTATGGGAACGAGGGTCGGGAATAACCTTAGCATGCGGTACTGGCGCGTGCGCGGTAGCTGTAGCTGCTAACTTGAAAGGTATGTCTGGTAAAGAGGTCAGGATTCATCTGCCGGGAGGGCCTCTTGATATTTCATGGGGAACTTCAGGCAACGTCTACATGACAGGATCTGCCGAACAAGCATTCACCGGCCAATTCAATCTGAAATTATTATAAGAGGTAAAAATGGAATTCTCACAAAGACTCAGCAAATTAGCACCATATCCATTTGTCGAAATATCTAGAATAATCGCTGAAAAACGGGCTGCAGGAGCTGACGTCGTAACATTTGGAATAGGCGATCCTGATATACCTACCCCTGACCCTATAATTGATCGACTATTAACAGCTTCTAAACATGAACCAAATCATCGTTACCCTGAGACCGACGGTCTACCAGAGTTTAGGCAAGCTATTGCTGAGTGGTACAAGAATCGCTTCTCCGTTGAGCTAGACCCTGATTCAGAGGTGCTACCGTTAATTGGAGCCAAAGAAGGAATTGGGCATGCCGCTTTTTGTTTTCTGGATCCAGGAGACGTCGCCTTGATCCCAGATCCCGCATATCCTGTGTACGGCGTAGGGACGATGTTCGCTGGTGCCAAAAGTTACACGATGCCACTAACCGAGTCCAACAACTGGCTACCTGACTACAGCGCTATACCTGAAGATATTGCTAGAAAAGCTAAGGTTATGTGGCTGAATTATCCAAATAATCCAACAAGTGCTATTGCTAGTGCGTCAGATTTTGAAGAAGCGATCAGTTTCTGTAAGAAATATGACATTGCCTTACTGCATGACGCTGCATATAGTGAAATAGGTTACGAAGGTTATAGTCCTTTGAGTTTTATGGAAATACCAGGGGCCAAAGATATTGGCATTGAATTCCACTCACTATCTAAAACTTACAACATGACTGGATGGCGATCTGGGATGGCAGTTGGTAATGCAGACATGATCAAAGCATTGTTCCAAATTAAAGCTAATTTAGATTCTGGCATACCACAAGCAGTTCAAGAGATGTCTATGCAAGCCCTATTGGATGATCAAGCATGTGTCCAATCTAACATAGATATATATCAAGCCAGAAGAGACAGAGTGATAACCGCATTGACACGTATGGGACTCGAAGTGGCCGTACCTAAGGCCAGTTTATACATCTGGGCACGCATACCTGACGGGTTCACGTCTGCGGACTTCGCAGCTAGGCTATTAGCCGATAATGATATCGTGGTTACTCCCGGGTCAAGTTACGGAGAATACGGCGAAGGATATATCAGGCTATCATTAACGACACCTGACGAACAGGTCGAAAAAGGCTGCATTCGACTAGAAAACTGGGAAATACCTGCTCCTTAGTCTGATGAACACCTAACCCCAATACAAAACGGTGTAAACAGTTTATTATAAAGGTATCCAGCGCAATTCTACGGTATCGACATAGATGCTAAATCTATACTTTTCGCCCTGAAAGTTTTTCATAGCCCTCAGACCCAATTTTTCAAAACGAGATGTCTTAACTAAAGACCTATTGAAGGAATATCCAGACAATTTCTTTACACATGTGTTTAGTTTTAGCCACTTGGTTC